>CALDHM010000006.1 GCA_937941455.1 uncultured Pirellulaceae bacterium
AAGGAGTAATCCCGGCCCGTTTTCTCGTCTTTTCCAGCCAAAAAGGCCCTGCGTACGCACCTCTGAATGGCGTGCACGATGCACACCTCCCCAGCACCAAACTGCTCCACTCGCAACGGTCGTCCCATAGAAAGTCCTCCTCAAAGATTTTCAGATTGTAACACATCTGCAAAACGATGTCAACAAAAAGGTGGGTGGCACCAATAGTTGATAATATATAGTTCGATAGTTCTATATATTTTGTGTGGCGGCTCATGTTGATGAGTCGATCGTCATGCGGGTAAGTCGGCTCCCCAGAGGCGGACGATTTCTATTCCGACTTCGCAGGCAGCTCGCATTTCATCGAGTGAGGCCCATTCGAGGGGGGAATGAATATTGTGTTGTCCGGAGGAGAGGTTGGGTGTGGGCAGACCGCGTTCGGTGAGTTGGCTGCCATCGGTCCCCCCGCGAATGATCGAGAGTTTGGCGGTTCGCCCCAAGCGTTGATGGGCTTGGACGGCGAAATCAACGGCGCGCGGTTCCTTCTGGAGCCATTCGGCCATGTTGCGATATTGCTTTTGGATGGTCACGTTGACCCGCAGCCCTGGGAACGCTGCCTCGGTGGCTTTGGCCGATTGTCGAAGCAGATCGGCATAGACCGCGAGTTTAGCCGTATCAAAATCACGGAGCAGGATTTGCGTGTTGGCCTTGGCCACGCCTCCCTCGATGTGGTACGGGTGCAGGAAACCGTCCCGGCCATCGGTCTGTTCCGGCGACAGCTCGCGTGGTAGACGCGTGAGAAAATCGGCGAGGCCGCGAATTGCGTTGATCATTTTGCCCTTGCCGATCGACGGATGGATATTGACACCTTCGCAAGTGACGACCGCCAAGTCGGCTGAGAAGGTTTCATGATCTACCATGTCGATACCGCCGCCGTCGAAGGTGTAGCACACGTGGGCGGCGAGTTGTTGCAGATCGACATGTTTGACCCCCAATCCGATTTCTTCATCGCAGGTGAAAAGAAGGCGGATCGGCCCATGCTCAAACGGCTTCGACTCGAGCAGGACGCTGGCGATTTCCAGCATGATGGCCATGCCCGCCTTGTCGTCTCCCCCCAGTAACGTAGTGCCATCGGTGGTGATGATCGTTTGCCCCCGAGCGGCGGGTAGCTCTGGGCAAGTCGCGGCGGCGATGACCTTGGTCGGATCGCCCGGCAACGTAATGTCACGGCCGTCGAAATTCCGGATGACTTGGGGCCGAACGTTCTTGCCGGTCGTCTCTGGCGAAGTGTCAAAGTGCGCGTTGAAGGCCACCACGGGGGCTTGTGGGCGGCCGTTGGCTGGGATGGTCGCCATGACGATACCGTACTGGCTGTGAGCAATGTCGGCTGCGCCGATCTCGCGCAGTTGTTCGACGACCAAGCGGCCCAAGTCCAATTGACCGGGACTGCTGGGGTAGGTGGTGGCGGCCGGATTGGCGGTCGTGTCGATTCGGACGTATTGCAAAAAACGCCGCAGCAGGCGTTCGGAGTCGATCATGGTTGTGTTTGTTGATTGAGGATAAGTTGCCAGACGAGCGGCGGCCGGGACATGCAGGTTTGTTGCCGGATCGCCGGTTGATCATGGAACGTGCCGCCGCGATATCCCAACATTTTAGCGGCTGCGGTTGGCCTTGCGGGGACCCTCGAAAAATTCGACCGCTTCTGCGACAATGCCGAGGGTTGATGCCTTGGTCGCAGCGCACGGAATGGTTTCATGACCGTCGATCCTCAGAAAGTCCGGTATTTGGTATTCGATGCGGAGAGTGTTGCTGATGGGGACTTGGTGTCGCAGATCCGCTACCCGGGCCAAGGGTTGACGGCCTTCGACGCCGTCAATCGTTACCGGGCAGAGTTGTTGGAGAGGTACGACACGGAGTTCATTCCCTACACGTTCCAGATTCCTGTATCGATTGCGATCGCCAAGCTGGATGCCGAATTCAACCTGCTGGATATCGTAACGCTGGACGATCCGCATTATCGCCCGCATTGCATCACGGAGATTTTTTGGCGGGGCTGGGCAGCGTATGGCAAGCCGAAGTTGATTTCGTTCAATGGGCGGGGCTTTGATTTGCCGTTGCTGGAGTTGGCCGCATTTCGCTTTGGGGTCAGCGTGCCGGAATGGTTCAGCACGCAGCTGAAGACGTGGGATCAATACCGCAATCGGTATAACACCGCTGCGCATCTGGACCTGCAGGAACTGCTGACGAATTTCGGGGCGTCGCGGATGAGCGGCGGCTTGAATCTCGTGGCGAATTTGTTGGGGAAGCCGGGCAAGATGGACATCGCCGGTCATATGGTTCAGGACTTGTACCATCTGGGCAAGATCCGCGAGATCAACGATTATTGCCGCTGCGATGTGCTCGATACGTATTTCGTGTTCTTGCGGTGCGCGGTGCTCCAAGGCCAGATCACATTGGAGCGCGAGGAGGAGTTGCTGGCTCAGACGAAGCTGTGGCTGCAGGAGCGCGCGGAGGCCTTCCCAGTCTACGAGACTTATTTGTCCCAGTGGCGTGACTGGAATAATCCTTGGAAGCCCCCGGCGGTGGCGGCGGATGGTGACGGCGTGGCCGCTGAGTCGCCGCCGCAACCTTGAGCCGGAAACCAAGAGGGAGCAGCAATGCCAATTCTCAAGCCCGAGGATGATTTGTATCCGCTTGATCTGCTGGATTGTGAGACCGATTTCAGTGTCTCCCAGCAGCGGTGGTTCTGCTTGTACACACTGGCCCGCCAAGAGAAGCAACTCATGCGGAAGCTCAAGGGCCTCGGCATTTCCTTCTATGGTCCGACCATCACCAAACGTTATCGCTCGCCGCACGGGCGGATTCGCGCGTCGCAAGTACCGCTATTCGCCAACTATGTGTTTTTGTTCGGTACGGACGAGGATCGCTCGCGCGCCTTGGCGACCAAATGCATTTCGCGAGTCGAAGAGGTCGGGGACCCGGCGGCTCTGACTTGCGACTTGCGGCAGATCCACGCGGCGATTCGCGAGGGAGTACCACTGACCCCTGAGGCCAAGTTGATCGCCGGCCAACCGGTGCGTGTCCGCTCCGGACCTTTTCGTGGCTACGAAGGGGTCGTGATTCGCCGCGAAGGGAAGACGCGGTTGCTGCTCACCGTTCGTTATTTGGAGCAGGGAGTGTCGATGCAAATCGACGAAGGATTATTGGAGGCAATGTAAGTAACGTTATGGCCATGCGATCTGCTTTGATCGATGCGAAAATTTTCGTCGCCGGACATCGCGGGATGGTCGGGCAAGCAATCGTGCGGGCCCTGGAGCGCCGCGGCTGCAGAGGTTTGATCCTCCGCGATCGCCGCGAACTCGATTTGAAGAACCAGGGGGCAGTTGAGCGGTTTTTTGCGGCGGAGCAGCCCGCAATCGTCGTGCTGGCGGCGGCGCGGGTGGGGGGCATCCATGCCAATAATACGTACCCTGCCGATTTTTTGTACGACAACTTGATGGTGGCGGCCAACGTGATCCATGCGGCCTATCGGCATCTGACGCAGCGGTTGTTGTTTTTGGGAAGCACCTGCATTTACCCGCGCGAGGCGCCGCAACCGCTGCGCGAGGAGTATCTCCTGACCGGACCCTTGGAGACCACCAATGAAGCGTATGCCATCGCCAAGATCGCGGGGCTCAAATTATGTGCGGCCTACCGTCGCCAGCATGGCTGCCTGTTTCATTCGGCCATGCCGACCAATTTATATGGCCCGGGGGACAACTATCATCCGCAGCATGCTCACGTGCTGCCCGCCTTGCTGCGACGGTTTCACGAGGCGCGAGAATCGGGTGCCGAGCAGGTCGTGATTTGGGGCAGCGGCACCCCCCGGCGAGAGTTCTTGTACGTCGACGACTTGGCCGAGGCGGTGTGGCATTTGCTGCATCTGGAGAATCCACCCGACTGGGTCAACGTGGGCACGGGCCAAGACATTGCTATCGCCGACCTGGCCCGGGCTATTGCGGAAACGGTTGGTTATTCGGGCAAAATTGTTTACGATACGAGCAAGCCCGACGGGACGCCCGTCAAGCGTACCGAAATTTCTCGCATTTTGGCCACGGGTTGGCAGCCCTCGATCGACTTGACGACCGGCTTGCGATTGGCCTACCAAAGTTTCCTGGCAGAGCGGGCGGAACAGCGATTACGAGAGGTATAAGACGGCATGACCAAACGAGCATTGATCACGGGAATTACCGGCCAAGACGGATCGTATCTGGCAGAATTCCTGCTGGAAAAGGGCTACGAAGTACACGGGATCGTCCGGCGCAGCAGCAGTTTCAACACGGCCCGACTGGACCATGTCTATCGCGACCCACACGACCCGATGGCCAATTTGTTCCTGCATTACGGCGATTTAACCGACGGCCAATGCATCACGAATCTGGTGCTCGATCTGCAGCCCGATGAAATCTATAACTTGGGCGCCCAAAGCCATGTGCGCGTGTCGTTCGATATCCCCGCTTATACCCTGCAGGTCGTAGGGGGGGGGGCATTGAATGTCCTGGAAGCGGCTCGGCAGTTGAACAAAACCAAAACGGTCCGCGTCTACCAAGCCAGCAGCAGTGAAATGTTTGGCGACGTCTTCGAAACTCCGCAGTCGGAGAAGACCCCCTTTCGCCCGCAGTCCCCCTATGCCTGCGCGAAGGTTTATGCGTTCCACCAAACGGTCAACTATCGACATGCTTACGATTTGTTCGCCGTCAATGGTATCCTATATAACCATGAATCGCCCCGCCGTGGCGAAACGTTTGTCACTCGCAAGATCACGCGTGCCGCGACGCGGATCAAATTGGGACTGCAAGACCGACTGTACTTGGGGAATTTGGAGGCACGCCGCGACTGGGGCTATGCCAAGGACTACGTCGAGGGCATGTGGATGATGATGCAACACCACGAGCCGGATGACTTCGTCCTAGCCACGGGAGAAACGCACCGCATTCGCGATTTCCTCGATTACGCGTTTGGTTATCTCGATATCGACTGGGAGAAGCACGTCGACATCGATCCCCGTTACTTCCGCCCGACTGAGGTCGATCTGCTCTTGGGTGATGCTTCGAAAGCCCGCGAGGTACTCGGCTGGGCACCGCGGTTGACTTGTCGTGGACTGGCACAATTGATGGTGGATCACGACCTGGAACTCGCGAAGCAAGAAGCGGCTGCGCGGAGCGAATGTCCCGCGCGATCCGTCGACTAAGTCGGAGGATCGATCCACTGCTTGCCGCCGTTGCCATTTGGCGGACCCTTGTTTCGCTCGGGTGTTGATTGCCAGTTTTCCACGCTCCCCCGAGGGAGTCGGCGCGCGGGCCGAAGCGGGAAAAGATTTCTTGGTTTCTGAAGTCCTGCATTGCTGACAGGTTAAATTTTCTTGACATAATCCGCGCAATCCGCATCGATGGCATCGGCTTGGAGAGGGTGCGACAAGGGCGAATCTTGTCAAACGCGGCCGCGTGTGTCACTGTGGGATAAAACGACCTGGGGGCGTACGCTCGGAAGCTTCGCCCCCGCCACACTTGCCAACGGAAATCGCGCATGTCGAAACAAGTTGCTGTGGTCGTGGGCACACGACCGGAGGCCATCAAGATGGCCCCTATTTACTTGGAACTGAAAAAATCGTCGATTTTGCAGCCGTTATTGCTGTCGACCGGCCAGCATCAACAGATGCTTGAGCAGGCACTGGGGGCCTTCGGCCTTGAACCCGATCACGACCTGAAATTGATGGCTCCCGGCCAACAACTGGTTGATTTGACGGCCCGCGTGTTAACGTCGGTCTACCAATTTTTGCAAGAGTTGAAACCGGCAGCGATTTTGGTTCAAGGGGACACGACCACGGTCTTCGCGGCGAGCCTGGCCGCGGCCTTTGCTGACATCCCGATCGGCCATGTCGAGGCCGGATTGCGGACCTATCAAATGCGTAGCCCCTGGCCGGAGGAGATGAATCGCCGCTTGACGTCACCGCTTTGTCGTTGGGCGTTTTGCCCAACCGAGGTCAGCCGCCGCAATCTGCTGCAAGAACAGATTCCGGCCGACAGCTGCCATGTGACGGGCAACTCGGTGATCGACGCTTTGCTGCTGATTCGCGATCGCTTGCAAGCCGCTGGAGTCTCCGGCCGCGACATCGCCGCACGGAACAAGATTTCACCTGAATTCACCGACACCTATCTCGCCGAGCGATCCGAACGCCGCTTCATTCTGGTCACTGGGCATCGCCGTGAATCCTTCGGCGAAGGTTTTCAAAACATTTGTCGCGCCCTCCTGCAAATCGTTGAAAAATATCCTGACGTGGGAGTACTCTATCCCGTGCATCTCAACCCGAACGTTCGCAAACCGGTCGATGAGATTCTGCGCGGTCATCCGGGTATCGAATTGATCGAGCCGGTGGGCTATTTGGATTTTGTTTGGTTGATGAATCGGAGCTATTTCATCTTGAGCGATTCGGGGGGAGTGCAAGAGGAAGCACCTAGCCTGGGCAAACCGGTCTTGGTCATGCGACAATCTACGGAGCGTCCAGAGGGAGTCGACGCGGGAACCTGCCGGCTCGTCGGCACCAATCCCGCCAAAATTCTCGGCGAGGTTGCCGAGTTGCTGGAGAACCCCGATGAGTATCGCCGGCGATCCGCACTCAAGAATCCGTATGGCGATGGCCAAACCGCGCGGCGGATTCGCGAGATCTTGGAACGTGACCTCCTCTGACACCTTGGTTACCTAGTGGGAAAGATTGACTGCATGAGCCAGAAGTTCGACATCTGCGTCCTTGGTTTGGGTTACATCGGGTTGCCGACCGCCTCGATTTTCGCGACGAAGGGCAAAAAAGTTTTAGGGGTTGATGTTGTCCCCGCCGTCGTAGAAACGATCAACCAAGGCCGGATTCACATCCAAGAGCCGGACTTGGATATTTTGGTGCGTGCGGCCGTGCAGAGTGGGAATCTGACGGCGGCCCTCAAGCCGGCCCCTGCCGATACGTTCATTATCGCTGTTCCGACCCCCTTTCAACATGCTTCGGCCAACTATTTGCCGGACTTGTCGTACGTCGAAGCGGCCACGCGCAGCCTTGCCCCGGTGGTCCAGCCCGGGAATTTGATAGTCTTGGAATCGACCAGTCCGGTAGGGACCACAGAACAGATCCAAGGCTGGCTACTGGACGAGTTAGGGCCCACGGCGCGGGCTGAGGACTACTTGTTCGTTCATTGTCCGGAACGGATCTTGCCCGGTCAGATGCTGCGAGAACTTGTTACGAACGACCGTATCGTAGGGGGGCTGAGTGAACAGGCGGCACAGCGCGCGAAGGCACTGTACGAAACGTTTTGCACGGCCGAGATTTATTTGACCGACGCTCGCACGGCGGAGATGGCAAAGCTCACCGAAAATTCATTTCGCGACGTCAACATCGCTTTTGCCAACGAATTATCGCTGATTTGCGATCGGCTGGGGATCGACGTGTGGGAGCTGATCCGCCTGGCCAACCGGCATCCCCGGGTCAACATCTTGCGTCCGGGGCCGGGTGTCGGCGGGCATTGCATTGCCGTCGATCCGTGGTTCATCGTCGCGGCCGCGCCGGAGGAGGCCCGTTTGATTCGCACGGCTCGGGAGGTCAACAATCACAAGCCGCATCATGTGATCGCCACCGTCAAACAGAAAGCGAGTCGATTCAAGGATCCCGTCATCGCCTGCTTGGGGCTCGCGTTCAAGGCGGATGTCGACGACTTGCGTGAAAGTCCGGCGATCGAGATCGTGGAACAGTTGCACCGCGAGGGCGTCGGTCGCCTGCTGGTGGTCGAGCCCAACGTTCGCGAACTCCCCCAGCGACTGGTGGGCAAGGCGGAATGGTCATCGGCCGAAGAGGCGTTGGCCGCAGCGGACATCGTGCTGGTGTTGGTCGACCATCGTCAGTTCAAAGGCCTGCCGCGGCGACTATTCGATCAACGGGTCGTGATTGATACGCGGGGTTTGTGGTCGTAGCTGCCGGTTGCAGAGGCGGGCCAATGCGTTCACTGAGGCCCTGCCGGATCATCGCTCCTCTCTTTAGGTGTACACGTCCCCCTCCCCGCGGGTGCGATTGTCGAGCCGCGATTTGGCCGACGCGCGGCAGCCCGCAAGCATTGGACTGCCAACCCCGGCCGTTGGCTGCATGGGAGGGGTGATTGATTCGGCATTTGGTCATCAACAACAAGCGTGTCGAATCAAAGTTTTGCCTGTCATGAATTATGGTATTGGCTAGGCCCAACTTTGCCACAACCTGACCCCCAAAAAAATTGGAACAATCGCTGCTTTTGGCAAGTTGCCGACCGGAAACGGGCAACCGAATTGGGAATGGCCAAATTCCGGATCGCTCAGTTGGTCTCGTCCTCAATCCCGCAATGCTTTGCCGGCCGATGGTGGCTGGTTTCGGACATTGAACTCAAGGCAGCAGTCTTTGATTAAAATTTCTTGATATCTCGTCGGCGGACCTCGGCGAGCCGCAGGAGATAGACGTAGAATGTTTTGCCGGTCTGGGGTAGACTATTGGCGAATTTCGCTATACCGTTGGGTGTTCTATGACAACCTCGTCCATTTCCATGACCAAAGACGCTAGCGCGTCGAATCGAATTACCGGGCAGGCCGTGCTGATTCCCTACTTGATCGGCATGGCGGCTCAAATTCCGATGTTGCTGCTGTACTTTCGAAATCTTTGGGCCAAGCCGCACTATCAGTTCTTTCCGGTTGCACTGATTGCGATCGCAGTTTTTGCGTTTTTTCGTTGGCCTAGCCAGCGATTCACGTACCGCCAAAGCTGGTTTAGTTTGGCGATGCTTTTTTTCGGTCTCTTATTTGGGATTGCGGCTTGGCTTTACATGGAGCCGTGGTTCGCGATGGCTTGCCTATTTAGTTTATTGGCAAGCTTGTTGGCCATGGTGCCCGACACGGAATCCGAAAAAAGTCTGGTGCCGATTTCGTTGTTGGCCTTGATCTGTTTGACCCCGCCGTTCGGCTTTGACGCGCGGCTGATCACTTGGTTGCAACAGGTCAGTGCGCGGATCACGACCAACATGCTCGACCTAGTTGGTTACCCGCATTACATGCCGGGGACGGTGATTTTGGCACCGGGAACGCAGGGTTTTGGAATTGAAGAAGCTTGTAGCGGCGTCCAATCCTTTTTCACTCTGTTGTTCGTTGCGGCGTTTTTCATCGTCTTTTTTCGACGGCCTTGGTTTCGCGGTCTGCTGCTTTTGGCGTCGGTGGTCTTTTGGGCCATCTTCATGAATAGCTTGCGGATATTCGCGATTCCCATCGCTCAATATTTGTTCCGCTGGGATTTGGCCCATGGACTCCCCCACGCCTTGTTGGGATACACGACGCTGGCATTGGGGATTTTGATGGTCTACAGTACCGATCAATTCTTGCTGTTTTTGTTCGGTCCCACGGAACGATTCGCCGACGATGAGATGGGCTATGCCAGCCGCATTACCCGATTTTGGAACTATTTCATCAGCGGGAATACCGAGACGCAGCGAAAACGTCGTTCGTGGTCTAGCATCGGTCAAAAGACCATGACAACGACCTGGGTCGTAGCCGGGTTGATTGGCCTAGCTGGGCTCGTGACGATCTTCGACGTGTTTCGTTCGCTAACGCAGCCTGAACTCAAAATTCGTTTGTTCGAAACCGACGTCGAAATCCCCTTGGCCAAGGAAGACCTGCCTCAATCGGTCATGGGTGACTGGCAGTTGGTCGAATACAAAAACGAAACCCGCAGCCGCGGCAGCGACCTTGGCCGGGTTTCCAACATCTGGACTTACTTGAGCCCCGATCCGACCACGGAGAATCGTGCGGCGAATCCCAACGATCAAGTCAACCGCTTCCTCGCGACCTTCTCCTTCGACCAGACGTTCCCCGGCTGGCATGAGTTGACCACCTGCTACAAAAACCAAGGTTGGAAGATCAACGTCCGCTTGCGGCATGCCGGTTCCACGGGCGAGAACGAAAAGAGCTGGCCCTATATCACCGCGCGGATGAGCAACAGCGTCGGCCAATACGGTTTCATCGTCTTCAGCCTTTTCGATTCCTTTGGAGACGCTCTCGATGCTCCTGGTGATTGGAACGTAGTGCAATGGCTGCTCCGCGGTGCGACCAATCGGATGCGCAATCGGATTCGCGGCAGTCTGTTCAGGGGCGAAGCCTATCAATCGCAAATGTTCGTGTCGCAATTCCGTCCGATCACCCCTGCCATGGAGGAGATGATCGTCGAAAAGTATTTGGAAGCCCGGGAACAAGTGCGAAAACAATTCTTGTTGCGACGCCAACAAGAGGACGGTGGAGCGACTCCGTCGGCAAGTTCAACCGAGAACGCTGTCACCGCCAACTGAGCTGTTCGGGGCCGCTGATTTGGCTCGGGCTGATGCTACTTGGAAGCCCAATGAGTAGTTCGTACCGCGATAAGGAATACCCGCCCAACGGCGGCTGCAATTTCAGGAGGCCCTTCGATTGATCGACCAAGCCCTTATCGTGGTGGCCGGACTGGGTACTCGGCTACTACCTCTCAGCGCGGCGATTCCCAAGGAATTGCTGCCGGTGGGGCGAAAACCGGGGTTGCAATGGATCGCCGAGGAATTGTGCCAGGCCGGAGTTCGGCAGCTGGTGCTGGTCACCTCGCCGAGGAAAAATCAGATCGCCGCTCTCTTCGATACCGACGGCAGCCTGCGCAACGCGTTAGCTGGATCGAAGACGCCGCTCGCGGCCACGGGACTATGGAGCGCGGGGCCCTACGCCGAGACGCCAATCCGTATCGCGTGGCAACATGAGCAACATGGGCTCGGACATGCTGTGTTGTGTGCAGCCGATTCGGTCCGGCCCGACCCCTTCATCTTGGCATTGGGTGATACGGTGATTCATCCTCTAGGTTCCGCGCGATTGATGCGGGAAATGACCGAGGTGTTCGAAGCTAACACCGCCGACGCGGTCATCGCTTTCCAAGCCGTGGACTCGTCCGCCGTCTCCCGCTATGGCATTGCCGATCCGGACCGCGACGACCGTGTGTTCGGATTGCGTGATTTGATCGAAAAGCCATCGGCCGCCGCGGCCCCGAGCCGATTGGCGGTCGCCGCCCGCTACGTATTTCAACCGACGATTTTCGACTTTTTGCGGCGTACGGAACCCGGTTACGGTGGGGAGATTCAGCTGACCGACGCCATCCGGCTGATGATTCGCGAGGGGGGGCGCGTTATGGGAGTGGTGCTGCCTCGGGGGGAAAAACGGATCGATCTCGGGAGCTACGACGATTTCGCGGACGCATTCATCGAGCAAGCATTCCGTGACGATCCGCAGTTACGGGCGCGGTGGCGCGAGGAGCTTGAGCGAAATCCATGAAGCGAATCGTGCGCCGGACCTATGCCCGCGCGGGCTTGTTGGGAAACCCCTCCGATGGTTATCACGGCAAAACCATCAGCTTGATCGTCGGCCAACTCTTCGCCGAAGTCGAATTTCGCGAGTCGGCCGAGATCGCGATCTTGCCCATGCCCAGCGAGCGTCGAAGCTTCGCGTCGTTGCCCAGCCTGCGGGATTCCGTTGCCACTTGTGGATACTATGGCAGCGAACGATTGATCCTGGCGGCACTCAAAAAGTTTTATGACTTCTTTGGCGGCACGCGGCTCGCCGGCGAACCGAATTTCACCGTTTCGGCCACGACCAACATTCCACGCTCGGTCGGTTTGGCAGGTTCCAGTGCGATCGTCATGGCGACTCTCCGCGCCGCGTTGGGCTGGTATGGCCTTGCGCTGGCTCCCGATGTCTTGGCGTCGCTGACATTGGCCGTCGAGCGGGAGGAACTAGGGATCCCGGCTGGCTTGCAGGACCGCGTGATCCAAGCCTACGAAGGCCTAGTGTTCATGGATTTTTCGCTTGAGGGAATGCGGAACGAACACGGGCTTGCCATGGGACGTTACGAAACCTTGGACCCGCAACTACTCCCCCCCCTCTATGTGGCCTACGCGATCGATCAAGGAGAGCCGACAGAAGTTTTTCACCACGATCTGCGGGCTCGTTTTGCCGCCGGCGAGCCGGCTGTCGTCGCAGGTATGAAGCGTTTTGCCGAATTAGCAGAATTGGGCCGCGCGGCATTATTGCGGCGCGACTATCGCGAGTTGCACGACTTAATCAATGCGAACTTCGATCTCCGCCACTCAATTTGCCGCCTCAATCCGGCTCATCGCGCCATGGTGGAGGCCGCTCGTGCGACCGGAGCGTCTGCCAAATTCTGCGGGAGCGGTGGCGCCATCATCGGCACTTTCGACGGTGCAGGAATGTATCGCGCTCTGGCCGATACACTTGCTCGCCAAGGTTGCGGCATCCTCCGTCCGCATGTCGGATTTTTTCAAGAGGGATGAACCCCGCTTGACATCCTAGCCGAAGATCTCGCCTCGCTGACGCTTCGGGTTGCGATTTTTTGATGTTCAGATCGGTTCCGAATCCTTGTCAGGCATCAATCGCAGTCCTATTTTGAGCGAACCATCGCAAGTGATTGTCTCAAGGCTCCTCGATCACATAGGTACACTTACGTTGGGGCAGCGACCCCCGCGACCTGTTCGAGAACTTGGCAAGCGTTGTCGATTCCCGACTCGCCGACGAGCCGCGATTGGTACGATCGGCAGGAAGCCGCCACGTCACTATCGCGGAGCAGACGGGCAAGCTTCGCCGCGAGGCGTCCCCCGTTCAACGCACTCGGCCACAGAAAATCGCCGACCCTCAAGGCCTGTACCCGCACCGCATTGTCCGGTTGGTCGAAGGCCATCGGCATGATGAGTTGTGGGACGCCTGCGGCAACTGCCTGCGACAACGTGCCGATGCCGCCGTGATGCACGATGGCAGCGACCCGCGGTAGCAGTAAGCTGAAGGGACAAAAATCGAAATGGCGAATTTCAGGCGGCAAGGGTTTGGGAACCTGCTCGCCAAACCTTGTCAACAGGATTCCCCTCCGCTGCAGTCGACTACAGGCGTCGATCGCGGCACGCCAAAAGGCCCGAGCGTGGGTATGTCCGGTCCCAGGCGTAAAGACGATCGGTCGCTCACCCACCTGCAAAAACTCGTCGAGTTCACTCGGCAGCGGTGTGACCGTGCGTTCATCCCACAACGGGAAACCACAATGAGTCAACGGTTGCGGCCAATCTGGCTGCGGGGGACCGAACCATGCCGGGAACATGGCGCAATTGGCGTGTGGCGAGTACAAGGAATCGGCCACGATACGGTTTGACTTCAGGCCCAGTTCCCGTCGCAGCGCATTCCATGAGGCTCGCAGCAGGCGATCGACCATCAGCCAAAACCCGCAGCGGAATTGCCACTCCTTGAGCCGCCGCGGCACGCGGTCCCCTGTCAGCGACCATCGCGATAGTCGGGGGGACCGATGCGCGCTCCACAGCGCGGCAGGCTGGAGATGAATCGACACCAGCGGTAGCCCCCAAGCCTCTTGCGCGAGCCGCACTCCCAAGGCGTGGGCTGGTGCCACCAAGACATCTCGCGAACCGAGATTTTCCCGCCGAATCCATTCCACATGCTGACGCATCAGCGGACCGATCAAGCGGCGCATGAGCACGCCCAACGCGCGTCCGCCGCGCCACAGATCGGGATCATCCAGCAACTCGCGATCCGCCGCGCGGTCCGATATTTCTCCAAACGCGATACCACAGCGTTCCACCAGGTCTTGAAACAGGCCGCTGGTGACGATCGTCACCCGATGGCCGCGGCGGTCCAACTCGCACGCCAACCCCAAAAACGGATGCACATCGCCGTGGCTGCCGACCGGAAATAAATAGAAATTCCTTGCCATCGACAATTGATTTGCCCAATCAGCGTCATCACGGAACTAGGCTTTGTGCCAAAACCGGTCAGCCGCAGGCCGTTAACCCGCGGCTCTTGCGAAAAGCGGAAGCTAATGTCTTACGACTAATCGTTCTCGAGCCTATCCAAAAACCGACAGCAGCCATACCCCGAAGCATCGGCGAGAGCTGGTTTTGGCCAGGCTCTTAAAACAAAGCCCTCATCGTTGCCGATCAAAATCTGATGCGGCATCGTATCACCACCGAAGATCGTTCAGCCGATCGATCGGCAGCGGCTCAATTGTACAACCGCGCTCTCGTCGAATCGAGAACTCTCGGCCTACTCGTTCCGGGTTCCGGCCTTAGCCACGAGTCGTGCAACAAAGTTCGGCGCTAAATCTGGCGTGCCGTGACATAAATCGCTTGCGCTGTAAACCAACTGACGGCTCGATGGGGTGCCCAGATCAACAAGCGCGATCGCCGATGCGCTGCGTGCTCGAAGCTCAGAAATTTTTCTGTCAGCCAGAGTCGCGTCGCAAAATATTGTAAAATCTCTTTTGTGGGATTCGCCGATAAAATCTGTTATTGCAGTATTGTCGATCGGCAGTGTCGCGATGGTGGCATGGAAGTGAAAACCTGCTGCTGAGCAGACTGGAATGGGCTCAGCTGACAAAGTCTCGGCCAGAGCGTTCAGCGATGAACTACATCGCTCTTCCATTGAGCTTGTGCGGTTTTTAGGCTTGCATTCTGCCCCAGGTTGCTTTGGTATCTGCGACGCTTCGTACAGGCGGCAAGGCCGAATTCGACGGGACACGACTGTCCCCCAAAACCACCCTTGGCCTTGCCGCGCTCCGCCTTTCCGGCGAGAGAGTAGGTCAGGTTTTTTGGTGGCTGGCACGAATGATTTCGCGATCGAGGATTCTCATCAACGCGCAACCTTGCGAGACGCACGGTGAGCTTGCTAGCGGCCGACGAATCGTCTGGCCCCGAGCGGGGCATCTGCTTACAATCATTGTCCCGCCTATCTATGGAATGGACTCCCAATCACAGGATGCTAACCATGGCTCGCCGACGACGCCATCACGAGTCGTTCACTGAGGAAACAAGAGACGACGCCGCATTAACTCCCGATTATCACTCCGAGGACGATAATCGCCATCGGCGGCGACGCGAGCGAATTCCGTCGAGTGAGCGCTCACGGCGACGCGTCAGTTGGCTCCCCGTATTCGTCGTTCTGTTTCTCGCGCCGGTCGCGCTGGCCCCGAACTTGATCGGCTGGACACCGCTGAAGGATTGGCTGATCGGCTGGATGACGCGCGATTGGCAGGGCAAGGTGACCGTCGAAACTCTGTCACTCGGTTGGCTGCAACCAATTCGCGTCGGCGGCTTGCGAATAACCGACTCAGCCGGTTCGCCGATCGTTGCTGCCGAGCGGGTGACTTCGTCCAATCGACTCTATCAGTTTTTAACCGGAGCGGATCTCGGGAATTTTGAATTCGTGCGGCCGCGGGTAAGCCTTGTGCTGCGGGAGGGGGGGAGTAATTTAGAGGATACCTTGGGGGTGACAAATGACGAAGAGCCCACGGCTAGTGAGTCGTCCGCGCTCCCCAAGCTTTCGATTTCGATCGTGGAAGGAGAGGCTGCTCTGTCTGCAGCCTCAGACCCCAACCCCTGGCTCGTGCAGCAAATCAATGGGCGGCTACAAACGCGTGGAAAATCGGCATTGCTTGGTGAGGTCACCGCTGCCGTCGCACGGGGTGAAAGTCACGGAACCCTTGAAAGCCAGTTTTCGATCGACACGGATGCCGATCGATTGCAGTTTCAGGACATTATCACACAGGGGCGAGGAAACGAATTACCTCTCGGTTTTTTGGCGCCGATACTCGAGCGTTTTGTGGGGTCTGTTCAACTGCAGGGAACCCTATCGGGGCAGTTTTTGTCCCAGCTTCGTGGCCGATTGCGAGGTGCGAACGTCAAGCTCCACGAGACCCATGTTCGCGGGTTGCGGTTCGCATCGCCACGCTTGATGGGTGCCGATGTGTTGCAATTGGCCTCGCTCGTGGCCAATGGGGAAATTAGCCACGATGATCAGGGACTGGTTGCGCGGCAATTGCACTTGGAGAGCGACGTCGGGAAATTGACCGCCGATGGCCAGCTTAACTGGCGGCAATTCCAACGTTTGACCGAAACCGGACAGTTGCTGGAGACGTCCTTCCAGCTCGATGGGCGGTTGGATTTGGCGCGTCTGGCCCGAATCCTGCCGAAGACCTTGCAGTTGTACGACGATACGGACATCGAGTCCGGGAGCGTGGTGCTGCAAGTGAGCAGTCGGCCCCAACAAGACGCCGCACGGATCGTCGTCAATGTCGATGCCTCGAACCTCGTCGCCGTGCGCGGGGGCCAGCGTTTGGCGTGGCAACAGCCCCTGCGTTTCGTTTCGACCGTAACACAGCGGGATCGGCAATGGGCGCTGAACGAGGTGTTGTGCGAATCGGATTTTTTGAATCTCCGCGGCGACGCGACGCTGTCCCGCGGCCAGTTCCAGGTTGCCGGTGACCTGGCCTTGCTGATGGAACGACTCGGGCAATTTATCGACGTCGGCACTTGGCGGCTGCAGGGGAAACTGGCCGGCCAACTCGGTTGGCAGATCAGTTCCTACGATCCGACACCGCAAACAGCAACGCTGATGAATCAGCCTCTGGATTTGCAGGGCAACTTCACGATTACCGAACCGCTGATCTCGTTGCCAGGGTTTACCCCGTGGCGCGAACCAATCATCGATGTCAAGCTTGCCGGGCGTGGCGCGGCCTCCCCCAGCGGCGAGGTAGCGCTTGACCAAGGGGCTGTGGAAGTGGCGATTGGCGCTGAGCGGATTACCGCGACCTTGACGCGCCCGCTCGCGAATCTGCTGAAGGTCAATCGATGGCAAGCCAACTGCATCCTCCAAGGGAGCCTTGCCAAGTGGTCGCGGCACCTGCGGCCGTTTTACGATCTGACTTTCTTGCAGACGGACGGCAACGCGCAGATCCAAGCCGAAATGCTGCTGGACCACGACCAGCTGCGACTCGACAAACTTCAATATATCATCCGCGATTGGCATTTCGACGGATACGGCCTGCGGATTCGGGAACAAGAGGTTTCGGGAACCGGCACCGTGCGTTACGACCTGCGCAGCGGCCAGACCTTGCTACAGGATTTGACCATGGTCTGCTCGACCGTGGCCGCCCGCGGCGACCAGGTGACGATCAACAGCGCACCGCATTGGGACGTTCACGGAAACGTCGCCTTCCGGGCTGACGCGCATCGCGTGCTGGAGTGGTACAGCATGTTCACCGCACCTGACGGCGTGCAGTTCTTTGGGGAGGCCGAGGGTGTGGTTCAGTTGTCATCGAACCCCGCCGCGATCGTCGGTCAGATTGCGGGACAAATCAACAACCTGGTCGCGGCCCAGCAACAGGTCCAGCCGCCCGGGCAATGGGCCGAACTGCTGCGTGAGCCCTTGGTGAAATTCGCGACGGTCGCCAAGTTGAGCCAAGACCTCAATCGGCTGGACCTCGAAGGGTTTCAAGCCGACGCATCATCCGGCAAACTTCGGGCCGACGGATCGATCGCCGATCTGGCAGACACGATGCAACTGGATTTGCGGGGCCTATGGAGCCCCGATTGGCAGCGTATCCAAAAGTTGCTGGACGCTTACACGTATCAGATGGTCCGCTTGGCCGGTCGCCAGGACCAAGCCTTCGCGATCCGCGGCCCCTTATACGGCAAGGACCCGAAAGCTCCCTGGCCGCCCCTCGAACTGCAAGGGACGACCCAGGTGAGCTGGCAGAGGGCTTCGGTATTTTTACTCCCTGTCGATGCCGCCGAGGTCACCGTGGCGCTGGACCAAGGCATCGCCAAGATCGATTCGGGAGTCGTGCCGTTTTCGCAAGGCCAGGTCCGTTTGTTGGCCGGCCTGCCGCTGCATGAACCCCAATGGGTCGTCCGCATTCCCGCGGGGACGATTGCCGAGAACGTAACGCTGACGCCTGAGATTTGCCGCGATTGGCTGAAATTCGTCAACCCTTTACTAGCCGATGTGGCAACGGCACAAGGCAAGATCTCCCTTGAGACATCGGGCGGAGCGATTCCGCTGGACGACCTCAATCGGGCAGCCGCGCGCGGCACGGTCCATCTGAGTCAAGTCACCGTCGGCGCCGGCCCGATGGCATTGAAAATGATCGAGGCCGTGGAAACCATTCGCCTGATGCTGCGCCCCGCTGGTAATGCAGATCCCAAAGATCGCTCGGTATGGATCCGGTTGGATCAGCAAGCGATTCCCTTCACCGTGGCGGCTGGTCGCGTCTACCACGAGGGGATGCGAATGACGATGAAGGATCTGACCGTCCGCACCTCCGGAAGTGTCGGCTTCGATCAGTCGCTGAATATGGTCGCGGAAATCCCCATCGCCGATGACTGGATCAAGGCCGAGGAATGGATGCAAGGTCTCAAAGGTCAAGTCATTCGTGTGCCGATCACGGGTACTGTGGCTCAGCCCAGAATCGACATGCAGGGAATTCGCGAGCTCTCTCTGAACTTGACCCAACGGACCGCGGCCAACAAGCTTGGTGGTCTGATCAACGAGCAAAGTGAGCGGCTGCAAAACAAAGCGAATACCGAATTGGAAAAACTGCAAAACACGCTCCAGGACCGTTTCGGCGGCCAGCTAAACAAGCTCAAGGGGGACGCCCAGGGGGGCAAATCCAACGACCCACTCAACCAAATTCGCGGCCTGTTCGGTCCACCTAAAAAAGATCAATAGGTACGCTTGGTTTGCGGAACGAACCCGATTGCGGCCCCACGGGGACAGTTGCGGTTCCTCCCAAAGCCCCGCATTCGCTGCCACGACAGTTATGCGAGGTCCAATAAATCGGTACTCCTCTAGTCCACGATTCGCTCGTACCGATGCACGATGATTTCCCTCTCGACCCAGAAAAATTCGAATTCGCTTTGTCCGCCAAGCTCTCACAGGAAACGGTTGGTGGGGGATGTGATTCTCGTGCATGGGCTCGCAGCCAACCGCTTATTCATGGCGCCGCTAGCGAGGTATCTGCGAGGCCGCGACTTTTCCGCACTCAATTGGGGCTATTGGAGTAGCCGAGGAACGGTCGAGCGGCACGCTCACGATCTGGTCGATCGACTCATGACGATGGAACGTGCCGGACACGAAGGCCCTATTCACTTTGTCGGCCACAGCATGGGCTCGATTGTCATTCGCGCGGCTTTGGAACTGCATCGGCCGCGGCACTTGGGGCGCGTGGTGATGCTGGCCCCCCCAAATCATGGTTCTCATGTCGCTCGGCGGTTGAGCCCTCTACTTGGCTGGTTTTGCCCGGCACTTGGCGAGTTGAGCGATGATGACAACAGCTACGTAAATCGGCTGGCTCCGCCGTACGGCTACGAATTCGCCGTGATTGCCGCCGAGTACGACTGGGTAATCGAACAGCAGCGGACGAAACTCGAAGGGCTGCAGCACTTCGCAACCGTCCGCTGCAATCATGGACTGGTCCCGTGGCACCCCCAGGCAATCGCTTGGACGTGCCAATTTTTGCTGGAAGGTCGATTGGAACCTGGAGAACGCTAAGCCAGGTTCAGCGGTTGCGCCGACGGCGAATCAATCCGAACAAAGCCGAAGTCGCCAACAACGTCGTCAATCCCGGCTCCGGCACTGGAATCGCCGCCTTGAAATCGGTCGGCGTCGCACCGTTGATCGCGATCAAGGTCGAAAATAGGAGTTGACCGTCGGGAACATCGAAGTTGGAGGTTCCCTCCCACGTTACGAAATCTCCGACTCCCGTGGGGAGCCAACCGTTGGTCAACAAGTTGACCGTATCAAGGAACGTTGGACCGTTATGACCACCACTCGAAAAAGTAAAAATAATGTTCGGATTGGGAAATGTTTCCGAAAGCAACACGAAATCAGGCAAGGTACTGGTCGCACTAGCAACATCACCAAAGATGATCCAATTGAATCCGTGCCCGGCCGCGAATGAGTTATCGTTGTTGGTCACCACCAATTTGAAATCGTAATGGTATGATCCGCCCAAGTCGGTCTTCTTGTAATAAAGGTCGAGGACATCGGCCTGCAGATTCGAAGCGAAGCTCAAGGCCAGCAAGCACAAGCAAATTCTCGGGACGATCATCGTGAGACTCCTTGAAAAGGATGGATCTGGATACTACTACAATTACAATTACGATTCTTGCTCCGAAGCTTTATCGTCGTTGCCAGACGATGCAACTCAGCATGGTTCGCGGTCGAAAAGGCCGTCCGTGAGTTCGCTTGGAACCTTTTAATAATCGCAAGAAAAAGATGTAATTGCAAACAGAAAAGACCGTCAAACTCGATAAATCATGAAAAATTTTGCCGAGGAGGCTTGGCGAGCATGCATAAATCCACGGCCGGAGCGGCGGTCGAGGCAAGGAGTCTGCGTTAGCGACAGCTTATTCGGTATGAGCTACTTGGTCTCTCCGCCGGTTCCGACGGCTGAGAATCGCACGCTGTCCATGTGCAGTTCAGCATCGCGGCTTGGATCCGAATTGCGGCTGTCCCGCAGTGGTTCGCTACGTGGTGCTGCCGATCGCCTTCAACGAATTTGCTCGCTGCAGGGCGGCTCCCAGGCAGCGGACAGCCGCGCGGAGGTCGTCCGACTTCAGCACATAGGCGATCCTCGCCTCATCCCGACCCAGGCCGGGCGTGGCGTAAAATCCTGAGCCGGGCGCCAGCATGACTGTGGCCCCTTCGTGTTGGAATTCTTCAAGCAACCACTGGCAGAAAACATCGGTATCTTCTACCGGCAAGCGGACCATTGCATAAAACGCCCCAGTGATCGGCGGGCAGACGACCCCTTCGAGCTTCGAAAGTTCCTCGACCAGGACATCACGGCGACGAGCGTATTCGCGCGCGACAACTTGGTAGTAGTCGGGTGGCATTTTGTAGACCGCTTCGGCACCGATTTGTCCCAGCGTGGGGGGGGACAAACGGGCTTGAGCCATCTTCATGATCGCCTCCATCAGTTCCTTGTTGCGCGAAATCACGCAGCCGATCCGCGCTCCGCAGGCCGAGAAGCGTTTCGAGATCGAATCGACCACGATCGTATGCTGTTCCATGTCGGCCAGCTCCAACGTGCTGTGATGCTCGGCGCCGTCGTACACAAATTCGCGGTAGACCTCGTCGGCGATTAAGAACAGGTCGTGCTTGAGGCAGATTTTCCGCAATTCCTCCAAGGCCGCACGCGGATACAGGACGCCTGTGGGATTGCCCGGATTGCAAATCAAAATCGCCTTGGTTCGCGGCGTGATCCGTTCCTCGAAGGCACTCATCTCCGGCAGGGCAAACCCATCCTCGATCCGTGTCGTGATCGGCACGACGGTCGCATCCTTCGCGAGGGAAAAGGAACTGTAGTTGGCGTAGTAAGGCTCGGGGACAATCACTTCATCCCCGGCGTTGAGGATCGCCGCAAAGGCGAAGGTCAACGCCTCCGAGGCCCCGGTCGTCACGATGATGTTCGAGGTGCTGAGCTCCTGGCCCAGACGCCCGTAGTAATTGGCGATTTCCTGCAACAGGCCGGGATAGCCCGCCGAGGGACTGTAGGCCAGCACGCGGAGGTCGGCTCGTTGGATCGCTTCGAAAAATTCCGGTGGCGTTTCCACGTCGGGCTGGCCGATGTTGAGGTGGTACACCTTGACGCCCCGTTTCTTCGCCGCTTCGGCGTAACCGGCCAATTTGCGGATCGGGGAGGGCGGCAAGCGATGAGCTCGAACGGATAACTGAGGCACGGGCAATCTTCCGGAAAAAAATTTTGCATGAATGAGCGGGGCCAACAAAGGGCCATCGAGCCTACGAGGGACTCGCTCCCCGGCAAAAGATCGTCAGCCCAACAGCCGCATTATAAATCAGAGTCGTCTCGACGTGGAGTCTCAAGAATCGAGACGGGTCGGTGTCCGCGACTTGTCGCTCTAATTTACCGCAAGTTAAAATGCGACGTGACGATGTTGTGTCGGCTGGCTGAATCCTTATTTGCGAGCGAACGATCCATGGTTCGAAATGTGTGGCGAATGCTTCCCGTGTGGTTGGGCGTACTGATGTTGGCCGTGTCGGGTTGCACTGGTGGAGGGACCGATGCAGGAGGTTCGGCGAAGGCCAAACCGAGTTCGAAAAAAACCAAACGGATCATTCTGCTGACCAACGGCGATGACCCATTTTGGGACGCCATGCGGGTGGGGATGGAAAAGGCTCAGGCCGACTTCCAACTGGCCGACAAGGGCCTGACGGTCGTGATGGATAAAAACGACGCCACACCGACGGGCCAGGTTGACAAACTGCGGCAGTATTTGGGCCAAACCGACGTGGCCGCCGTGGGGATCTCGGTCATCGACCCCAACAACGAAGCGATGGCCTCCGCCATGCGGCAACTCCAGCAGCAGGGAGTCGTCGTCGTCACGATCGATTCGGACGTCAATCGCAGCAAATTCAAGGACACGCGGTTCGCCTACCTCGGGACAGAAAATACGTTCGGCGGCCGCCAAATGGGGTTGGCAGCGCGAGCACTGTTGCCCGCTGGCGGTAAATACGCGGTATTCTACGGGATCGAAGGGGTCGCCAATGTTATTGAGCGAGTCTCTGGGTTCGCCGAGGGTGCCGGGCCGAATTTCATCAAAGCCGTGGGGCTCGGCGACAAGATGGACCACAACGTGGCCCGCGACAACGTTCGTAACGCTTTAGAAAACCATCAAGACCTCAAGGCCCTGGTGGGGATCTGGGCCTACAACGCTGATGCGATCGTCAGCGTCGTCAATGAGAAAAAGATTCGCGACCGTTTCAAGATCGTCGTGTTCGATGCGGCCCCTCGGGCCATCCAGCATCTGAAAAACGGCGATATTGATGCGATGGTAGTCCAAAACCCTTACGAAATGGGCTACCTCGGCACGCAACTGATGGTCGCGCTTTACGAAAAAGACGACGACAAGGTGCAATCAATCTACCCGGATTACGACCCGGCGACGGGCGGCTTCAAATCGCCCGACGGGGATATCTATCACACCAACATCCGCGTGGTGGTGCCGACCGATTCCCAGCTAAAAAAATCCGACTTCGATCCGCAGGTGACCTTTTACACGATCGAGGAATTCAGTACTTGGCTGGCCGAACGGGGGCTGGAAGGTTCCTAATCGGCTCGCAGAATCTGCCCGGACGCACTGGCTGAAGAAGAACACGAACTGGTCGTTGAACAACCGCAGTGAACTGGCTCAAAAAATATCAAACGGAATGGGTGCTGCTGATCGGCATCGTGTTGGTCTACGGACTCACGGCCTGCTTCAACGATGCCTATATCGAGCGGTTTCAGTACAACGTCACCACGTTGATTTTGCATCCGGCCGCGATCTTGGGAATTTTCGCTTTGGGAGCGGCTGTCGTCATCATATCCGGCGGCATCGATTTGAGCAGCGGATCAATGATCGCACTCAGCGCCGCGACGGTCTGTTTGCTGATGATGCTGTTTTCGCATTGGGGGATGGCCCAGGACGGACGACTGCCCTGGTGGTGCGTGAGCGTCGCGATCATGGCGACCTTGTTGATCGGCATTTTGGTGGGGACGATCCATACCTGGCTGATCACCGTCGTGGAACTTCCTCCCTTTGTGGCCACGCTGGCGTCGCTGGTCGGTTTGCGGTCGCTGGCCATCATCATGAACAAGTCGGTAACGGCGTCGATCGGCAATCAAAGCATCAAAGTTAACGTCAACGACCCAGTGTTCTTCGCCATCGGTGAACGGTGGTGGATCGCGATGGCCGTGTTCTTGGTGCTGGCCCTGTTCCTGCATATTTTGCTGAACCATACCGTCCTTGGACGGCATCTGTACGCCTTGGGAGGTAACGAACAGGCGGCGCGTCTCAGCGGCATCCGCACCGAACGGCTGAAGTGGTTCGCCTATTCGTTCGCCGCCTTCACCGCCGCGGTCGCCGGCATCTTGTACGCGACCCGCATCCAGCAGTCGGACCCGGAAAGCCAAGGGCGCGCCGGCGAGTTGTTCGCTATCGCGGCGGCCGTGATCGGCGGCTGTAGCCTGGCCGGTGGCATCGGTCGCGTCACCGGGGTCGTGCTCGGCGCGATCTTCCTGCGCACGGTCATCGATGCGGTGGCCAAACTTGTCACGGCCGGCTCCGATGATTTCGAGGGGATGATCGTCGGACTGTTGGTGGTTCTGGCCGTGGCCTTCAATCAATTGACGGACTCCAAGGAAGGTTGGCAAAAACAATTTTTCCCCGGCTGGTTCGGCTGGTCCGCCATCCTGTCGATCAGCGTCCTGGTCACCGCGGTGGCCTCGTTCAGCATGCGGTTGTCGGGGCGTGAAACGGCCTGGCGCGATGGACTGTTGACCGGCTTTCTCACGGCCATCGTCTTGACCGTCTTCAAGACCGTTGCAGCGATCGCCAAAAGTGAACGCTCCCGCGTCGCTGCCCGAGAGCAATTGCCATGATCGTGAATCGGAACCCGACACGCCCCTTGATCGAGGTGATTGGCGTCACCAAGCGGTTCGGCGGCGTGACCGCACTCGACCAAGTGTCCCTCAGCGTGCAGTCTGGAGAACTGCTGGCGATTTGCGGCGAAAACGGCGCGGGCAAAAGCACACTGATGAAGATCCTCTGTGGCCAGTACACCGAGTACGAGGGAGAACTCCGCCTCCGCGGCGAACCCGTCCGCTTCGCTGGAATCAAAGATGCCGAAAGTCGTGGCGTCAGCATCATCCATCAAGAATTGAACCTCGTCGAAGAGTTGTCGATCGCGGCCAACATCTTTCTGGGACGCGAGATTGTCCGCCGCGGCTTCCTCGCCAACCGCGAGATGAATCGCCGCGCGGCCGAAATCCTTGCGCAGCTCGATTGCCGGATTCCCCCCGAGACCCTCGCCGGACATTTGCGGATCGGTGACCAGCAATTGGTGGAAATCGCCAAGGCGTTGAGCTTGGGCTCCGAGGTTTTGATCATGGATGAACCGACCAGCGCCTTGACCGAAACCGAATCCGCACGGCTCGACCGTGTGATCCGCCAACTGCGCGACCAGGGGGTCACGATCTTGTACATCTCCCACAAGATGGACGAGATCTTTCGCTTGGCCGATCGCATCCTGATCTTGCGCGACGGTAGGAATGTTACGACCATTCCACGCCAAGACACCAATCCCCGCGAGGTCGCCCATCTCATGGTGGGCCGCGAGTTGAACTGGGATCAGCAAATCGAGCCCCCTCCTAGCCGGCGGGACGGCGAACCGATCCTCGAAGTACGCCATTTGTTTCGCCGCTGGCCGCAACATCCGCGACAATGGAAGCTGCGCGACATTTCCTTCACCGCCCGCGCGGGAGAAATCGTGGGCTTCGCGGGCTTGATGGGCGCAGGCCGCACGGAATTGTTCGAATGTTTGTTCGGGCAGTCGTCCGACGAATTGTTCGGGGATATCGTCGTGCAAGGAAAAACGGTACGCTTCGAGCACCCATCCCAAGCCATCGCCGCGGGCATCGCGATGGTCACCGAGGATCGCAAACGCCTTGGTTTATTCGCCAATCTGAATGTTCGCCAAAATATCTCATTGATGTCACTCGGTCGGGACACTGCGGGGGCCTTTCTCATCGCCGGACGCCGCGAGCAGCGGCGTTGCCAATCCTTGATCGACGACTTGCGCATCAAAACCGCCTCGCAATCAGCCGCGATCGGTTCGCTCAGCGGCGGCAATCAACAGAAATGCGTGATCGGGCGGTCCCTGCTGACCCAGCCGCGAATCCTGTTGCTGGATGATCCCACCCGTGGCATCGACGTGGGAGCGAAAGGGGAAATTTATCGCTTGATTCGCCAACTCGCACGCGACGGCCTCTGTGTCCTGATGGCCAGCAGCGAGTTGCCAGAATTGTTGCTGCTGTGCGACCGGATTCTCGTCCTGTCCGAAGGGCGCCTGACCGCGGAGTTCACTGCTGCCGAAGCTACCGAACAGGCCATCATGGAAGCGGCGACACTGGCCCCCCGTTAGCCCCCCCAGTCACGGCGTCAGCGCGACCATCCCCGTAGCTTTGTGAGAATCCGCCAGCCTGTGAATGCAAAGCTGGTTCCCGATACCGCGGCGATCGGCCGTTACTTGCGAATCGTCGATAGGCCACCATCGACCCCGATGACTTGGCCCGTGATCCAGCCGCTGCTCGGACCCAACAGAAAGACACCCGCAGCAGCCAGATCGTCCACGGTGCCTGTTCGCCCGAGCGGATACTTCTCCCCCATCGCGGCTGCCTTGGCCGGATCGGCGAAAAATTTTTCAGTGAGCGACGTGTGCGTCAAGGCTGGAGCGATGCAGTTGACACGGATCTCCGGCGAAAACTCCGCTGCCAGACTGCGCGTCAGCCCCTCGATGGCCCCCTTGGAGGCCGCGATTGAGGCGTGAGCGAACATGCCTTGGCCACATGCCACCGTGCTGAACAGGAGCACGCTCGACGTTGACGACGACGACTGGGCACCCGCCTTGAGCGGGCTGAGCAAGGCCTGCAAGACGCGGACCGCGCCGATGACATTCACTTCGAAATCTTCGCGAAATATCTCGGGCTTGAGCCCCTTGAACGACTTCAGATTGAGGCTGCCGGGACAATAAGCCACGCCGTGGAGCGCGACTGGCACGTCCGCCACCGGTATCTCGTCGCGCGTCGCATCGAACGGCACATGTCTCACCGCGGCAATTTGCGGAATCCCACCCGGGCTGCGACTGAGCACCGTGACAGTATCGCCAGCAGCGACCAGGCGCTCGACCAGTCCCAATCCTATTCCCTTGCTCCCCCCCACGACGATGTAATGACGATCCGGCATGGCCGTCTTTTCCTTTCGAACGATGATCCGACACAATTCCCTAGGCAAGTGACCGCAAACGCCTCAATGCGTTGACGAAAAACACGAGGCGCCGGAATCGGTGGAACTGCCATCGCGAGACCATCGTTAACAACCCGCAGCCAAAACCCCGAAAAATGCGCAATTTCGCACTTGTTCGGCTTCCAAAACCCGAACCAAAACCTAGCGGCACTCGTTCGGTCCCCACCAGAACGATCAATCGCTTTGTCACAAACCTCGCGTGCAACCCACGGGGACGACTCTAAAGATGCGCTTGGTAAAGTGATCACCGCGCGGATGATCCAACGCATCAACCGCTGCAGTTAACTGCGGATCGATGATCTTGTCGCAGTGCAGAATCACGATGTGTGAGTCGCAAGCGATCTAGCGGCGAGCTGCTCGAGAATTTTCAAGTCCAGATCCGCAGGCCGCCTGAAGTAGAGACAGGCCTTGCCGAACTCGTAATTTCCCAGTTTGGCCAGCAATGCCGCTTGGTCCGGCGATTCAGCCGCCAGATCGACCACCAAATCATGGTCCAACGGCATGGGTCTATGGTCTCAATCGGTTCGCCTTCTCTGAAAGGGGACCGTTCACCGCTCGCGGCCTATCAAATTCTCCGGGCGTTGCCCTTTGACCAGTTCGACGAATTTCGATGCTCCAGCGATTCGGGACAAGCGGGACGAACTTGAACAGCATTTGATCGGCGATTGCCTCGAGTTGGCCAAGGCAACCTGCCAGCGGATCTTCGAGCGCGTTTGGCAGTTCTGGGATACGGTCAGGTTCGCGCCGGCGTGAGTTCGCTCGTGCGGAGTTCGCGCCACAATTCCCCTACTCGCTACCAGTGCGGCAGTCGTGACCGTTTTGGAGCTTGACTAAGGGGACAAGAACGATCATCGCCTCGAACAGTCGTGCGCGCCGTCATCTAACCTTCTTGAGCCGAGTCATGGCAAATCCTCGCCGACGTGGGAGTTGAACGGATTGCAGCGGAGGATGCGCCAGAAGCCCTTGAGAGCGCCGCGGATGGCTCCGTATTTGCGAACCGCCTCGATGAAGTACTGGCTGCAAGTGGGGTGGAACCGGCATTTGGGGCCGAACAACGGGCTGATCCATATTTGGTAGCCGCGAACGCAGGCGATTATCGTATTGGCGGGTATTCGGATCAGAAATTGCGACAGCTTGCTCATACTGGAAAATTGTCGTGGTTGGCTCGCTTGTCGGCAAGTCGGGCGATGCGGACGAGTGCGAAACGGTCTCGAGATTTCCCCGGGCGACGGCGTGATCAAAGGCCTCGGCAGCGAGGGAAGCGCAGCCGTCCATACGTTGCTCTGCTCCCCGCCGCGAATTTGGCCGCTCGTGAACGGTTCCCGCGAGGCGCCGCACGCAACGTCCCGCTCGCGAATCGCGGCGTGACGACAATTCGCCAGAGTGTTAAACTAGGCTTTGGTTCGAAACCCAACCACCGCGGGGCTCTCGCCCGCGATTTTCTCGAAAACCGGACGCTTGCGCGCTCCGGGGTTAGCATTGTGGAACAAAGCCCCGGGTTTCACCCACGTCGCGTCATTGTTTGCAGCCAGGACCCTATGCCCTCTTCCTCGACCCCACCTCCCAGCAGCAATCAACTTCATCGGCTCGTCCAGGTCCGTCAACGATTGATGGATGAGTTGTCGCAGGTCATTGTCGGCCAGCGTGAGGTGATCGACTTGATTTTGATTTCGATCTTTTCGCGGGGGCATTGCCTGCTGGAGGGCGTACCGGGGCTGGCCAAGACACTGATGATCAGCACGTTGGCCAAGGCGTTGGATTTGACCTTCAATCGGGTGCAGTTCACCCCCGACATGATGCCAGCCGACATTACTGGGACCGAGATCATCGAGGAGAACCGCTCGACGGGGACCCGTGAGCGGCGTTTCTTGCACGGGCCGTTGTTCGCAAACGTTGTGTTGGCCGATGAGGTCAACCGCACACCGCCGAAGACCCAGGCGGCGCTGCTCGAGGCCATGCAAGAGCGACAAATCACGGTGGGCGGCCAGCGGCATGTGTTGCCCGAGCCTTTTTTTGTCCTTGCCACGCAAAATCCGCTGGAGCAAGAAGGCACCTACCCGCTGCCCGAGGCTCAACAGGATCGCTTCATGTTCAACATCCTCATCCGTTACCCGCAATTTGATGAGGAGTTGGAAATCGTGCGACGTACGACGTCAAGGCAAGTGGCCGAAGTGTCGCCAGTGGTCAACGGCCGGGAAATCCTGGAGGCCCAAGATCTCGTTCGCGACGTTCCCGTCTCCGACCATGTACTACAGTATGCAACGTCACTGGTGCGGCAAACGCGGGTTGGTCAACCAGGCGTCCCCGACTTCATCAGCGAGACGGTCCGCTGGGGTGCCGGACCGCGAGCGGTGCAGTATCTCGTGTTGGGAGCCAAAGCCAGAGCCTTGTTGTCGGGACGGACCCATGTCGCGATCGAGGACGTGACCGCTCTGGCGCCTCCGGTCTTACGGCATCGTCTCCGCGTCAATTATTCGGCCCAGAGTGATGGCGTAACGGCCGACGATGTGATTGCTCGATTGATCCAAGCGACCCCTATCACCGCAGACGATTTGACCCGCGATGCCCGACTCCAAAAGATTTTTGCATCCTGACGCATTGGCCCGGATCTCGCGGTTGGACCTGCGAGCCAAGCAAATCGTGGAAGGCTTTTTGAGTGGAGCCCATCGCAGTCCGTTCTTCGGGCATTCGGTCGAGTTTCTCCAGCATCGCGAGTACGTGCCTGGCGACGACCTGCGGCATGTCGATTGGCAAGTTTGGGCGCGGCAAGATCGGCTGGTGGTCAAACAATTCGAGGAAGAGACCAATCTGCGCTGCTATCTGCTGGTGGACAGCAGCCGTAGCATGGAATACGCGGGGGGGGGCATCTCGAAGTTCGAGTACGCCAGTACCCTAGCGGCTAGTCTCGCGTGGCTGGTCCTCCAGCAGCATGACGCCGTAGGCTGCCTGACCTTTGATGATGACATTCGCGAGGTGATCCCAGCGTCCGCGGCAGCGGGCCATTTACCAACGATCGCCGACAGATTAAGCCGAACGACGCGGCGCGAAGCCTCACGTTGGGACACGATTTTTGCCAGAGTCGCGGAGGTCTTCCCGCGGCGGGGCGTCATGCTGGTCCTCTCGGATTTTCTCGGTGATGACCGCCAGATCGTGAAGGGCTTACGGACATTGGCCGAGCGGGGACACGAGATCGCCGCGTTGCAAGTGCTGGACGACGACGAGCTCGATTTCAATTTGGAGGGGCCAACTCGTTTTGAAGATCTCGAAGCGGAGGGGTTTCTGGCGTGCAATCCCAGGGCGTTGCGTGACAGCTACCTCGCAGCGGTCCAGGAGTATCTCGACCGTTTCCGCCACGGCGTCGCGGCGGCCGGCATGCAGTACAAGCTGGCTCGTACCAGTCGCAATTTCGGGGCCGTATTGGCGGAATTTCTGACCGAATGGCAAGCCCGCATTCGCCGGTGATGGGAGCCAGATGCCAGAGAACTTGTTTTCCAATTCGCCCGCCGTTTGGATCGCTTTGGCCGCGGGGTTGCTCGCGATCCCTGTGCTGATCCACTTGATCAACCGGCTGCGCTACCGCCGCGTGCCTTGGGCAGCGATGGAGTTTCTCCGGATCAGCCAGCGCAAGAATCGGCATCGCCTATGGCTCAAGCAGTTACTGCTGCTCCTCGCGCGAATGGCGATACTAAGCGTGTTGCTGCTGATGTTCAGCCATCTGGGTTGCCGCGATACGTCATGGACAAACTTGCTGGGACGCGGTGTCACGCATCACTACCTTTTGCTGGACGACAGTTTGTCGATGAGCGCGAGCGACGAGGCGGGGACCAGCGGCCTCGAGCGGGCCCGCCAAACGGCACTGAAGATTTTGGAGCGGGCCCAAGGAAAGCCCGGTCAACTCCTCAGTGTCCTCCGCTGGTCACAGATTCCACCACCCGCAGAGACCGCGGTTGGCGACAGCCAGGCGCCCCCCCCGCAATGGAATTGGCAAGCTCAGTTACTCGATCGCCAGACACAGGACTCGATTGTTAAGTTTCTGGAATCCCTGCCGCGGTCGGCGCTGGCGGCCGGTCCCGAGCCCGTGGCGGATATCGTGGAACAAGCCATCAGGTCGCGACCGGATGAAACGGCGATCGTGTATTGGCTGAGCGATTTTCGCCACGAGGACTGGCGCAGCGATCACCGGATGCCGCGGCGTCTGGAGTCGTTGCGCGAGGTCGCGCAGCGGATCGAGCTACTGCGCTGCGATACGGTGTCGCGAGAAAATCTGGCGATCCGCCAACTGCGGCCTGTGGGAAACGTCCGGGCGGTGCAGGTACCGATCCCCTTTTCGATCACCGTCGACAATTTTGGCCAAAGTTCAGCGCGAAACATCACCGTCAGCTTGAACCAACGGCCGATCAGCAGTCCAGACGGCAAACAAATCGTGCAGGGGGACCGTGAACCTTTGCCGAACTTATTCATCGAGGAAATCCCGCCGGGAGGGAGCGTGACGCGGATTTTCAATACGGCGTTCGCCGAGCCTGGGAGCTATCTCGTGCGCGCCGAACTGCCGACCGATCCGCTGCGGGAGGACAACCTGCGCGAGGCGGTCGTCTCGGCGTCGCCCGCGCGGCGCGTGCTGGTTCTCGAGGGGCCGACCGGGAATGCCGCGGCCCCTTTTTTGGAGCGGGCGCTGGGCGCCAAGGGGCTGACCGGGATCGCGGTCGAAACCCGGCCGCTCGATTATTTGCGCGATCCGGTCGACCAGTCGCTTGAGGAGTACGATGTGATCCTCGTGAGCGCCGTAGCGTCGCTTGATCAAGCGGCCGTTGGTCGATTGGAGGGCTTCGTCGAGCGTGGGGGGGGTCTGGCATGGTTCCTGGGCCCGGAGCTTGATCGAGCCTTTTTCGAGCAATCCCTCTACCGTGGCGGCCAAGGCCTGTTTTCAGTTCCCTTGGCTGGTCCCGTCGAGATCCCCTCCCGTGGATCGGAGGATCCGCCCGATGTCGTGGCCAGTCAGCATCCCTTGCTCGCCGCCCTGCGATCGCTTCGCAATTCGCCGCTAGACCTGGTGCAGATCAAGCGGGTTTACGTTCCCGCACCGGAATGGCGTGAGAGTCGCGAGGGGTCGACCGAGCCCGCGCGGGACGTCGATCTCCCCTGTACCTTGCGGGGCGATCCGCGGCGGCCGCTGATTGTGCTCGATCGCTTTGGCCGAGGGCGAACGGCGCTGGTCATGACCACTGCGGCGCCGACATGGAACAATTGGGCACGAAATCCGACCTTCGTCGTCGTGGCGATGTTGCTGCAAGATCATCTGGCTGCGGGCCGCTACCCCGACGAGGATCTGATCGTTGGCCGGGCCTGGCGCTGGCCGGTTCACCCGGGGGACAGCGAAACCTTGCTGCTGCAAACCCCCGTTACGGCGGAGCGGCCGGGAGAGTCGGTTTTGCTCGAGCCCCAATCTCTTGAGGGGGGGGGAGCCGAATTTTGCCTGTCGCGAGATGTGACGGGGCGTTGCCTGAACGATGAGCCCGGCGTCTACGCCGTGACAGTACCCGCCGCTGGGCCGGGAGGGCGGACGACGTTGCACGCCGTGGGGGTCGATTGCACGGAAAGCTCGCTGGAAACTCCGACGGCGAGCCTGCTGACGGCCCGATTTGGCAAGCAAGCCCAAGTATTGGCTTGGGACGAATTTCACGCGGCTTTGGAGCAAGTTCCTGCGTCGCCGCTGACACGTGTGTTGCTCGTGCTGGTTGGCGGGTTGCTGCTGGCCGAGTCGGCTTTGGTCTATCTCAACAGTTATCATCCACGGAGCTCGCCGTGAAGTACGCGCCGATGTGGGACGAAAGTTCGGTCGAGCCCAGTGCCGAAATTGTCTACGGGCTGAATCCGGTCTTGCCGCTCAGCGAACCTTGGCAAGTCGCTATGTTCGCACTGGTCGTTGTCGGCGTGGTCGTCATCAGCTTGGCCGTGCTGTGGCGTGATGCGCGTGGTTTGCCGGCCGGATTGCGGTGGTTGCTCGCCGCGTTGCGTCTGTTGGCCGTGATTTCGCTGGTTCTGTTCGCTCTTGAGCCGCAACAGTCGACCCGCACGAGGCAGCTCCACCGATCTCGCTTGCCCATTCTTGTCGACACGAGTTTGAGCATGAGTCTAAACAAAGAGGGGGGGGAGAGCAGCGGCGAGCGGCGCATCGACGCGGTCATCGCGGCCTTCCGCGATCCGCAATTTTGGAGCCCACTGTTGGCGAACCACGATATCGACGTTTATTGTTTCGACGACCAAAGCCAGGGAGAACTTGTGGCGTCCTCCCGCGCTGGGGAGGAACCGGCGGCGGCCGCCGTGCCCTCCGCGAAGACCGCTCCCCCGTCTTCGTCAAATTGGTTTGCTTCTCGGTGCGCGGCGTGGCTGACGATCGTCTGTGCCGGAATCGGGGTGTTTCTGCTCGGAGTTGCTGGGTGGTCAGCGGCGTGGGGCAGCGGCGAACGATGGTGGATGGCGGGTGGCTGGTTGGCCATGACGGGAGCCTTGGCCGCGCTGGCCGTTTGCGATTTGGCGACCCCCGACCTAGTCTGGCAAGAATCGTTTCGATTAGCTTGGTATCGGCCTGCCGACGAGCAAGTTGCCCCGGCGGCGCGAACAGGAGAGGCCGCGGCTGCCGCCGGGCGTTTAGCGGCTCTGCCGTGGCACGAGATCCTCGCGCCGCGCGGCGCGGCGACGCGGCTGGGGGACGTACTGGAAAATCTGGTCCAGCGCGAGCGGGGGGGGCCAATCCCCGGTTGTCTGGTTGTCAGTGACGGTGCGGTGAACGCGGGAGTCGACCTGAGCCGAGCCGGTGCTGCCGCGCGAGCCGCCGGAATCCCGCTGTTTCTCATCGGTGTCGGCAATCCAGAGCCGCCCAAGAATTTCGAAATCGTCAGCTGGCAACTCCCAGCCAAGGCGTTCCCGAAAGACCGCTTTTTCGGCCGCGCGGTCTTGCGGCACTCCGGCTATCGCGGCGCGGTGGTGCGACTGCAAGTCGTGTCGAGTGACGATCAAGGGCGTGAGCCAGAGGTCATCGAATCCGAGCTGGAGACTATCCTGGAAGGCGACGGCGAACCGCAAACGGTGGATGTCGAGTTGCAGCGCGAGGCGCTGGGGTTGCGGCGCTACCAACTGCGCAGCGCCCCCCTCCCCGATGAAATCGAGCTGAATGACAACCAACGGAGCAACCTGATCGAAATTGTTGATCGCCGCTCGGTCGTCCTGCTGGTAGCCGGTGGCCCGCATCGCGATTTCCAGTTTTTGCGGAATCAGTTGCACCGCGATCCGACTGTCGAGTTGCATGTTTGGTTGCAGTCGGCGCAGGAGGGAGCGTCGCAAGAGGGGGATCACTTGCTGGGGACTTTTCCCGGCACCCTCGAAGAATTGGACGCCGTCGATTGCATCGTCGCCTTCGATCCCGATTGGTCGCGGCTGTCTCCCGAACAAGCGGCGGTGCTCGAGGAATGGCTGGCCAATCGGGCTGGCGGCCTGATCGTTACCGCTGGACCGGTCAACACGCCACAGTGGACGCGCTTGCCCACTCGCCATCCGGTGGCCAGTCTCGTGCGACGAATCTACCCGGTCGTGTTCTATCAACAGAGTTCCGCGGTGCTGAGCCTCGGTCGGTTCGGCGGCGAGCGGGCTTGGCCGCTTGAGTTCACTCGTGAGGGGGGGGCAGCGGAATATCTCTGGCTTGCCGACACGCGGGAAGAAAATGAGCAGATCTGGAGGCAATTCGCCGGAGTCTATGGCTACTACGCGGTGAACGCGGCGAAGCCGGGTGCCGAAGTGCTGGCCTACTTTTCTGACCCGAAAACGGCTGTCGATGGACGACTCCCCATCTACCTAGCCAGTCAACTGTACGGTGGCGGCCGAGTCTTGTTCCAAGCCAGCAACGAGATCTGGCGGCTGCGGCGGTTAGATCCGGTCTATTTTCAAAGGTACTTCGACCGCGTAATTCGCTGGGCTTCGCAAGGCCGCCTCAATCGCGATGCGAAAAACGGCTCGCTGGTCACCGATCGGCAAAACTACTGGGTGGGGGAATCGGTGTGGATCCAAGCCAGCTTGCCAGCGATGAGCAAGGGCGCCGCATCTCTGGCTGCGTTGACCGTCGATGTGGTGCTGCCGGGTGGCGAGCGGGCCAGCGTGACGCTGCAGGCCGATCCCGCCGCGCCGCGACCAGGGACCTTCACTGGAAATCTGTTCGCGCAGCGAGCCGGTGACCATCGGCTCCGCTTGCCCCTGCCGCAACACCCCAAGGGCATGCTAACAGCCCAATTCAGTGTCGCCATTCCCGAAGTCGAAAAACAAGATCCGCGCCGCAATGATCAAGGCTTGCAAGCCCTCGCCGATCAAACGGGAGGTCGCTATTGGCGAGGACTCGACGAAGTCCGAAGCGGGAAAGGCGCTGCCGATATCCTGGCGACCGCTATTCCGCCGCAGGACCAAGTGACCGTCCTGCCCGGCGCTCCCCACCGATCGTTTCGGCGAAAATTGATGATCTGGCTGCTGATCTTCGCCACGTTCGTGCTGGCCAGCGAGTGGACGTGCCGCCGCTTGAATAAGTTGGCATGAGTCGGCCGGACATGCGCTGTGATGCAAGGCACCGACTTCTATCGGTGCGATGCGCGCTGCGACCCCATCTTCAACCGATTCGATTCAAGGCCGCAACTGCGGCAACGACTTCTTCCTCCGTGGTGCATAGGTGCGGCGCGAAACGGAGATAACCGTCACGCGGCGTGATGATGATCCGCTGCGCGTCCAGTTCGGCCGAGATCGCCTTGGCCGTTCCCCGTCGCGGAATCAGCGACAAAATCCCGGACCGGTGCTGCGGCTGATGGACCAGCGGTTGATAGCGACGGGTGTCGAGGTGCTCGAGAACCAGGTCCTGTAGGTGCCAATTGTGTGCGGCAATCGCCTCGATCGTGTTGGGGAGAAAAACCTCTTCGACCGCGGCCGATAGTCCGTCAACAAGGGCATAGGGCACGGTTGAATATTCGAACTTGCGTCCGTCGTCATAGGGATTCCAGCGGTGGTCGAGATACTCGGTTTCCTGCCGCATATGGTCGGCACCCGTCATGGTGATGGTGATTTTCTCGCGGAACTCGGGACTCGTGTACAGTACCCCCGTGCCGATCGGCCCCAGCAACCATTTCCAGCCGGAGGCGGCGACGCAGGCAATGCCATACTCTTCGGGGTACAAGGGGAGACAGCCGAGCGACTGTGCGGCATCGATCACTAAATCGACGTTGCGGCTGCGGCACAAATCCCCCAGAGCGCGGAGGTCGGCGGCGAATCCGCCAGTGAACTGGACATGGCTGAGCGCGACGAGCCGCGTCCGCGGTGTGATCTGCGCCTCAAGTTCATCGAGCGACCACGAACGAGCGAAGGAGTTGGCGACAGCCCCCACCCCTGGCCGCGAATCTTGGCAAGGCTCGACGTCATCCAGCAGCACCAGTTCGGCACCACGACGTTGGGCCTGCAAGACCCAGGGATAGTGATTCGACGGATACTCATGAACGTAGCTGATGATCTCGTCGCCGGCTTGCAAGGGATATCCGTTGGCAATCATCGAGAGGGCTTCGGCCGTGTTGGTCACCATCGAAATGTTGGCCGGTGAGGTCCGCAACAGTTGCCCGAAGTTCTGACGGAAACGGCCTGCGATGTTCCGCGATCCGGTGTACTCGAAAATCACGCCCCGGCCAACCTCGCATTGCCGCTCGATGAACGCCGCAGCCCGTTCCGCAGCCGGACGGCACAGCGGGGAGACACTGCAGTAGGCTTGGAAGTTGACGTTGTTGCGGGCGGGAAAATGGTCGTTGTTCAGCGTCAGTGGTTGCATCGCGGTCCGGGTAAATAAACGAGTGGTCGGCGTCTTCGCTACGAAGCTAACAAGCCCCGGAGAATCCCTCAAGCGGCAACGTCAGGAAAAAATGCCAGGCGGCCACAATCGCTGCGACGCGACGATTTGTCGAAAAGGGGCCGTCACTACGGCCCGCACCTTGGCCAGAAAAGTTTGTAAAATGGCAACGATTAGCCGTTTGACGCGGGCCGCGCGGGAGCGCGGTTGCGGACCCCTTGTCCATTGGGAATTGACGACATGACCAAAGCTTTTGTAGTTGCCGGAGCCCGCACGCCAATCGGGTCCTACTTGGGAGGTTTCGCCGGGATGTCCGCTACGGACTTGGGAGCGGTCGCCGTCCGCGGCGCGCTGGAACGCTCCAGCTTGACCCCCGCGCAAATCGACGAAGTGATTATGGGGAACGTGGTGTCGGCTGGCGTCGGACAAGCGCCGGCGCGGCAAGCGGCACTCAAGGCGGGATTGCCTCCCACCGTTCCTTGCGTGACAGTCAACAAGGTCTGCGGGTCGGGGCTGAAGGCCGTGATGCTGGCCTCGCAAGCGATCCGCTGCGGCGACGCCTCGGCGATCATCGCCGGCGGCATGGAAAACATGTCGGCCGCTCCGCACCTCGTCCGCGGGATGCGATCGGGCATCAAGCTTGGCGACGGCCAGCTGACCGACGCGATGGTACACGACGGATTGACGTGCGCCTTCGAAAGTTGCCATATGGGCATGCATGCCGAACATGTATCTCGGAGCTACGGCGTGAGCCGCGAAGATCAAGATCGCTTTTCGGCCCAAAGCCAACAACGGGCCGGCAAGGCTGCAGCCGCCGGCATTTTCGCCGATGAAATCGTCCCCGTCGAAATCAAAGAACGAAAAGGGACGCGGCAGGTCACGGCCGACGAGGGAGTTCGCCCCGACACCACCGCCGAGACCTTGGCCGGACTCCGGCCGGTGTTCGAAAAAGCGGGGACGGTAACCGCTGGCAACGCCTCGACGCTCAGTGACGGGGCAGCTGCGGTCGTCGTCGTAAACGAAACACTGGCCGCCTCAATGCCTATGAAATTCGAAATTTTGGCCAGTTATACCTCAGGGACCGAACCCCGCGACTTGTTCATCGCTCCCGTGTTCGCCGTGCGCGGAGCACTCGAAAAGGCGCGGCTGACGATCGGCGATGTCGATTTGTTCGAAATCAACGAGGCCTTCGCCAGCCAAATGGTGGCTTGTATCCGCGAATTGGGTATCTCCGAAGATAAGACCAATATCCATGGGGGGGGGATTTCGCTAGGGCACCCGATCGGTGCCAGCGGTGCCCGGGTTTTGGTATCGCTGATGTACGCCCTGCGCCGCACGAACGGGCGAATCGGGGTCGCTAGCCTTTGCCTCGGGGGGGGCAACGCAGTGGCGATGGTGATCCGCAAGAGTTGATATCTTGACTGGCAAGTCACTGATTGGGCACAGCGCCCAGAAAGTCTCAGCCATGCGCCTACTCGATCTGTTTCGAATCCGTTTCCGGCTGACTGATGGCTCTAGGATTGGCTCGTGGATTCTCACGGGGCTATTTTCTGTCACCTTCTTCGGCCATGGCAGCTTAGCCGGTCAGACTGTTGAAACCCCGGCGGCCTGGACCGAATTCCGCGGCCCAGCCGGTCGAGGCTTGACCGCCGCGCGGCAAATCCCGCAGACTTGGACCTCTGAACAAATCGCTTGGCGCACGGAATTGCGCGGGCGAGGTTGGTCCTCCCCCGTCCTTGCCGACGAGCAAATCTGGTTCACCACCGCCATCGAACACAAATCCGGGGAACGGGTCAGTCGCATCGAGTTGCTGGCCCAAGCCCTGGATCGCCGCACCGGAAGCTTGCTGCACGAGGTATCCCTGTTCGAGGTCGATTCCCCCCCTCCCTTGCACGCCCGCAACAGTTATGCCTCGCCAACGCCGGTCATTGCCGGCGACGTGGTGGTCTGCAGTTTCGGAGCGATGGGGCTGGCCACTATTGATCGCCACTCAGGCGATGTCTTGTGGCGCAACGACACCCTCCGCATCGACCACGAAACGGGCCCGGGATCATCACCCATCGTTGTGAGCGATCGCATCTTTCTCAATTACGATGGGACCGATCGGCAGTTCGTGGCAGCCTTCGATTTGCGTTCGGGCCGAACGCTATGGACCACCAAACGCTCGGGCAAATTACACGAGGTCGGGATGTATCAAAAAGCCTTCAGCACCCCGCAGATCTGGCATAGTCCCGCCGGGCCGCAACTGATTAGCGCGGGAGCGAATTGGGTGTATGCCTACGAACCGGAAACCGGTCGAGAATTGTGGAAAATCAGCTACGATCGCCTAGGATTTTCCAACGTGCCGCGTCCCTTGCTCGAAGGGAATCGCTTGTATGTCTGCACCGGCTTCATGCAGTCGATGTTGCAGGCGTATCAACTGCCGGGCGACGGTCGCGCGGAACCGCAACGGTTGTGGCAAGTCGAACGCGGCGGGCCCACGATCCCCTCGCCGATTTTAGTGGACGGTCTGATCGTGATGATCAGCGACGAAGGAATCCTCAGTTGCGTCGATGCCCAATCCGGACAAGTCTATTGGACCGAACGCTTAAAAGGCGCGTTTGCCGCCTCCCCGATCTTGATCGAAGACACGATTTGGCTCTGCAACGACCAAGGGCGCATTTATCGGGTACGACCCGGCAAGACCTTCGAACTACTGGGTACCAACGAGGTCGGGGAACAAATCATGGCCACTCCGGCCGCGATCGATCGGGACTTGATCATTCGCACCAAAACCGGAGTCTTCTGCGTTCGTGGCTCCCGTCCCTCCAGCGGGGAAGGTGGGCGCTAAAAAAGGGTAAGCGAAATTCACCGACCCGCAGCAGTTCCAACACCTTCGGCAAAAAGCTGCCGCTAGACTTCGTTCCAAAACCATCAGCCGGCAGGCGCTCGCGTCCGCTTTTCCGGAGAACTGCGAATGACTGCCCCGAGGCTAAACAACAAAAAAACAACAAAAACAACAAAAAGGACAGGCATTTTTTGTGAGAGGGAGGGCGATTTGGCAACCCAAACCATTAAAAACGTGCATGATTTGCCGACTGGCAAGAGGCCTAAGGCGGCGGCAATAGTCCAGCTAGTCCGCTATACAAGAAAATTACCGGCAGGGACAGTCTCGACGGCTGTGGCACGAGCGTCATCGGTAACCCAACAGGCAGTGGCAGCAGCGGCGGTTGGTTCGCCTATGCCCATCGCAACGTCAAGCAGACTCGCTAAGGCTCGTTCATCGCCAGCCCGACCGATGTCACCAACCCCGTGCTGGCCGACGGCAAGATCGCCTTCGATACCGTCGTCGGCGAAATGACCGGCACCAAGAGCGGGTAGTAGTGCACCACCGTCTGGCAACGGTGGCTACCTCGGCTGTCCCGCCACGACGTTGGCTGTCACACCAATATCATGGCGTTTTACATCGACTGCCGCGTTTGCAAGCCACGACGTCGTTACGCTGCTTGGTTGGAGGCGAACTGTTGGTCATTACCGCGGGGTTGAGGTTGACGAATTTCCTGAATTAGTTCCCTGATGGCGGCCCAGAGCAAAGGCCGTACGATGCAACGATACGGATGATTGCTGGGCAGTTGTTTCATCAAGCGGCGATGAGCCGTGCCCAAATTGTGGTAGGTTAGCCCTGGAAAAAGATGATGGAGCCCATGATACCGCAGGCCGACGGGGCAAATCGCCAGCGTGAAAGGATCTCTCGCGGCGATATCCGTGGAATCGAGCATTTGATCGTCGAGGGTCATCGCTTCGCCATCGCTACTGTAGCGATGAGCGGCTAAGGTGCGAATATGATTCAGCTTGAGCGTGCCAGCGGCAGGTATTCGCCATCAGCTTCGGTCCCATAATGGCGTATGTTATGGTGGTCACGGTGCGATTCATAATAGAAAGACGGCAACAACATCGGAATGCCGGCCAACAAATTCCAGGTCAGTTTGAATCCAGGCAACTCTCGATCCTAATGATGGCTGATCTCGTGCATGAACCGGCTGGCACGGCAGAGGGCAATGATCGCCACAAGGTAAAACAAGAGATTAGCGAGCAAGGGGAATTCCTGCTGGATCAGCAGACTAGCCGCGGCGTACCCAATGGAAACACTTGCTAAAAATCCCCCCAATAAATCCAGGGCCGCGGTTCAAACAAATCGCTTACCAATGTCCGTGCTTCTTTGTATCCAAGTGTGGCCATTGCCTGCTCCCCAACTTGAATTTGAAGTGTCGTTAATACGGTTTTCTACAGTTTTGCACATCCTATTATGGGTATCCGGTCCACAGTTGAATGGATCATGGGACCTCCCTCCAACCAATCGGCTGCACTCCAACAAATGTTTTTGCGATGTTTTCGTAAAGGACGGTTGTGCTGGCTAGAGTTGGCTCACGCATCTTTCCAAGCGTTGCATTCAATAACGGTTATTTCGACTAGGCAGTTTACGCGGCTGCCAATAGCAGGCCCGACGGCCCCCCGACGGATCGTCGTGGGCCGCCGCAAACTACCTCGCTGCCAGGAAATTTTCACGCTAAATTTGGTGGGCGCGACGACGACCATCGTCATCGGTTGGCGGGCACTAACCGTCCTTCGCAACCACAGACTGATCCGCCACGATGGTCAAGCTTCCGCCACCGGTCGCTGCGAGGAACGTAGTGTTTCGGAACGTGATTTTGTTAGTAGCAACTTCGGGTCGTACTCTGCCCTATTTGACCGGTCGATATTCCTCGGGCAACTTTTCGGAGGCTCCGTTGGTGTGTACTCGTTGGGTTGCCTGCCCGTCCGGCGTCACCAGCGGCAGCTTGGCGCGGCACCAGCCGATGATACTTTCCCGGAAGTTAATGACTTGATAGCCCTTGGCCGCTAACTGCTCCGCGTATCGCGAACTCCGGCCACCGAGTGTGCAGTAAGGAATCACTGTCATGCTGGCGTAAGCGTTGATATTTTTTTCGAATTCCGATTTGGGGATTGCGCCCGGGATCATCGAGACGCGGTATTCAGCCGGTTCGCGCACGTCGACGATGACGAAATTAGCCGGCGCGGGCGCGGTGCCAGCCTGCCGGGCATCCTCGACTTGCTGCGCTCGCTGCTGCACCAGTTGGTACAACTCGTTGGCTGAAATTTCCCCGACCTTCGGTGCCCGCTGGGCGTGGGTCGTCGCAGCGGGAACCCCAGATACTAGGGCGGCGAAGACCATCAAAACAATGTTGCGGCTCATTAATCTTCTTCCTTTAATCGGTCTGTTCAATTTAGACCACGACTCCATGGTCCGCGTGACATGCCTGATCCGTGACCGAGTTGCTCGTTACAAAAAATTTTTTGGAATTGAGTCTCTTGATCGAGAGACCATCCCATGTCGATTCCTTGCCGATAGCTGTTGGTTGATCGGAACGTCGCCACGAAAACGCCGTCCCAGCAGCGAGCGGTACTGGCGGAAATAGGTTTGGTTGCGATTGTTCGTTGACTGCGTTAAGCTTGAGGATCCGTAGAAAGTCCTTTTAGGGACGCGGCAAACCCTGTTAAAATCTGTGCATCCGCTGATGACGACGATCGAGCAGCAAACCGACGAGCAGTTGATTGCTTCCGCCGCGACCGGAGATTTCGATGCGTTTCAGGAATTGGTGCAACGTTTTCAGGATCGGGTTTATGGAGTCGGTTTGCGAATCACGCGGAATCGCGCCGATGCGGAGGACGTGACACAGCAGACGTTTCTCAGTTTGATCGAGCACATCGCTTCCTTTCGCGGGGAGTCGGCCGCGGCTGGGTGGATTTTGCGGATTGCCACGAACCATGCCCTCAAGCTGCTGCGGAAAAAGAAGGGCTTACCGACGGTATCGTATACGGCTGCGTCGGCTGACGAGGACAGTTACGCCTCGCTGCCCCATCCCGATTACATCGCCCAGTGGAAGGACACCCCGGATGCCCTTGCCCAGCGAGCGGAGGTGCGGCAGAAGGTAGAGCAAGCTCTCGATGAACTGGACGACAAATACCGACTCGTCTTCATTTTGCGGGACATTCAAGAACTGTCGGTGCGGGAAACGGCCGAAGCCTTGGGAATTTCCGAATCAAATGTCAAGGTACGTTTGCTGCGAGCGCGGCTGATGCTTCGCGAGCATTTGACGAAAGATTTCGGAGACGAGTCGACGCGGGTGTATCCGGATCACCGACACTGATGTTTTTTGTAACTTTTTCGGGGAGACGCATATCAATCACCGTGAGCGAGTCGCGGCATTCGACTGTATTGGAATGGCGACGCGAGCTTGCCGCGAGCTGTGTTGGCGGTAACTTTTGAATCGATGGTACCGCTTTTTTTGGGGACAAGCACCGATGACTTGCGAAGAACTGCTGAAAGCACTCAATGAGTACGTGGATGGGACCCTCGACCTGACCCAGGCCGATTGCGAGAGGTTCGCTGCGCATTTATCGGGTTGCAATCCATGCCAGATCGTGGTCGATAATATTCGCGGCACCATTCAATTGTTTCGCGCCGGTGTCCCCTTTCCGCTGCCTGCTGAGTTTCAAAGCCGCTTGCAGGGAGCGTTGCGTGAACGTTGGCGCGAGAAGTTCGGGGCCTCGGCGTAGAGTCGTCGTGCTGTGGCGTTCCGCAGAGCGACGGTTGTAACCTTTGAACGCCTAAAGGGTCAAACTGTCAGAGTTTTCGCGAACGCGTTGTCTCGCGGTTTGAGTTGTGACTGAAAATTGGGGACTTATCCGAGAAACCAAGCCTTGCCAACACGGCAGGGATAATCGCTGTGGTCTAAGGATACGTTCAAGATCAGCTGAGGTGGATTGATCTCGATGAAGGGTCCGGTGCCATCTCCTACTGGAGGTTCGACCGTGTATGAGTTTTTGATCATCTTGGCAGTGATCGGGTTGTGGTTCGCACTGCAATTGTGGATCCTACCGAGCCTGGGCGTCCCGACGTGAATGAGCGGCCAATGCGGGCCGAGTTCGGCCCCCCAGCAACGCCAGACGACTGACATCAAGGCTAATGATCCACTCGACCAAGCATCGGATCAAACTGACGGCGATTCCTAGTGCCTTGTCGAACTCCGAACCGGAAGTTGCGAGATTGGGCTTCGATCGTTCGTCGCAGGGAATTCCGCCGCTCATCCGACGGATGTACCAGGCCCTCTTTCTTGAAAGGAGGTGTTACCGACGGATGGATCCGGATCTCGGATGTGCCTGGCGTGGCCCTGGCGCCGGTTTGCTCAGGTCCAGCATGTCCGACTTCTCAAACGCAAGCCGACTCGATTGCCGGTTTCCTGGCAACTGGACTTCCAGGCTTCGCGATGCGCGTAGCGCATTTTGGATTTGCCGATAACCGCCCATCATTTGCTGACGGAGGGAGCCCCCCCCCTTGCATGGGCGGTGAGGTCGAGCTGGATTCTGTTATTTGGCTCGCCGAGATTCACCCACCCTTTGGATTGAAGGAACTGAACCCGTGTGGACGATTGTCGGAGCATTATTGATTGGCCTGTTGTTGGGACTGCTCGGCTCTGGCGGTTCGATTTTGACGGTACCTGTCCTCGTTTATTTGCTTGGGCATGAAGCGAAGCCGGCGATTGCAGAATCCCTGGCGATTGTCGGCGGTATTTCGGCCGCGGGGGCGATTCCCTACGCAGCGGCGCGGCAGATCGATTGGCGGAATGCTTGGTTTTTCGGGATCCCTGGCATGATCGGGACCTACCTGGGAGCTGGGTTGGCTCATTATGTGGCTGCGGTCGTGCAATTGATTCTGTTTGCTGGAGTGATGCTCCTGGCGGCTTGGATGATGTTTCGCCAAAGCCCCCCCCCTGATGAAGCTTCGGAGGCCAATGGCTCCGATCATCGACATCCGCTGTGGAAAATCGTCGTTGAAGGACTGGTGGTGGGGATCATCACCGGTTTAGTCGGTGTCGGCGGAGGTTTTTTGATCATTCCGGCACTGGTCCTGTTGGGAGGCCTGCCGATGCGATTGGCCGTTGGAACGAGCCTGGTGGTGATCGCCATTAAATCGTTTGTCGGCTTTTTGAAGTATCTCGATGTGCTGGCCGACAGCGGGCACCATCTCGATTGGATCACTGTCGCGTGGTTCATGGGGATCGGCATCGCTGGGACGATTGCCGGTAAATCACTGGGGTCGTTGATGAACCAGAAGGCCCTCCAGAGAACCTTTGCTATTTTCTTGGTTATGATGGGTCTGTTTGTCTTCAGTCAAGAAGTCCCCAAACTTTTCGGCGCTAAAAAATTAACAGCAGGCACTGGCCAGCCAGCCTCGGTGGAGCCCACCACGAAAGCCGCTAGCGACCCAGCAATGGCTTCGGTCGCCAATCAGGCTGACCAACAGGAACAGGCTGTTGAACCGCAAGTCGCCAAGTTCGACATGCCACGAACCCCCAAGGATGCGCTACAGGAACTCAAGGCTGGCAACGTCCGATTTCTCGAAGGCAAATTGATCAATCCGCACCGCGAATCGAATTACCGCGAATCGCTCTGCTTGAGACCCAACATCCATTTGCGGTGATTATTGGTTGCAGCGATTCTCGAGCGCCGCCCACAGTGATTTTCGATCAAGGTTTAGGGGATCTATTCATCATTCGCAATGCGGGCAACATCGTCGATACGGCGGTCCTGGCGAGTGCCGAATATGCCGTGCATTATTTGAAAACGAATCTAATCGTCGTGCTCGGTCATACTCACTGCGGCGCGATCACGGCAGCGGTCGATCACGTGGGCGAAAATCGGGACAACCCGGACGATTTGCTCGAGTTGCTTCGCAGGCTGAACGACTCGATCCAGCCTCTGGAAGATGCGCAACCGAGGTCTAAGCGAAGCGATGCGTGGGAACGGTCAACAACGTGCGATTCGGTGTCAAAACGTTAGCGGAAACCCACGATCTGTCCCGACATTTAGCGGCCGGTGACATCTTGATCGTCGGCGCGGTTTATGACATTCATTCGGGTGCCGTTCATTTCCTTGACGAAAATCCGTGATCGCTGCCGCGCGGTAGCTTCGTCCGCTTTCGTCGGCGGATCCAGCGGCAAAACTGTTCCCTCAGGGCAACCGCTTGCCGATGATGCGCGACGATTTCGCCCGCGACGAGCGCTCCCCACTCGTTGGCCGGCAAGTGGGCGACGAGCATTTGGTATCTGGCCTGTGCGCCGAGGTGATCGTTGAGCGTTCCCAGCAATTCCTGCATGCGGAGAACTTCGCGATTCGCCCGCTTGGCCGCGGCTTGCTCTAGGAGCAACTCTCGGGCGTAGCGCAGGCGTTTGGCGGCGATGCGGATGCGATGCAGTTGTTTGAAATCTGGTTGTGGCGTTTGCAAGGCGATCTCGAGTTGCGTCTGAAGTTCACCGATCGCCGTGGTCGAAAACTCGCTGAGCGATCCAAATTGGCGGTCGTTCCGCCAGCGAATTTTTTTCAGCAAAGACTTTCGGGAATGGTCGCGGAGCCGGCTGCGGACGGTGTGGCGAAATTCCTTGTCGAGCCTCTTGCGTTGGGCTGACATTTGATTTTCGAGAGCTTTCTTCAGATCGGCTGGCAAGTCGCATTGGCCGAGCTGCGCGATGAAGACATCGAGATCCCGCAGAGGGCCTGCCGAGCGGCGGACGTCTTGGAGCCAGCGCTTGACCGTACGCCATCCTCGTTTGATCAACGGGCAAAACACGTCGAGAACGGAGACAGCGCGACGGCAGGCCACACGCAGTCGGTGAATTTGCCGAACGTTATCGACGAGTTTTGCACGGGTCGCGCGGTGGCGAGGGAGTGCGTCAAATACGCGCGACAGCGAGCGATCCAGTTGCTCTGCGGCGACGGTTGCAGGTCGAGGAGTGTCGGAACGAGATCGTGGAGCGACCATGAGAAATCACTGCTTTGTTCGCCAATGTTGCGGTATTTCGCAATGCCGTTGCCCGCGCGACACCTGGTAATCTGGGTAGTTTGCGCTCTGCGGAAAGGCCGGTCAATACACCCCCCCAAAAGTGTGTGACCCTTTACCGTATCGACGATTTTCCGACCATTACAGTAGACTTTGGGCGTACCTAAGGCGTTTTTAATGGGCTTGAGCTTTCAGATCCACATGATGTCCTGAGCGCTCGATAGCCACCTGGATCGGCAGATTTCCGGACCTTTAGCGCGAGACATTGGGCACATGCAAGAGTTTCATTTTCCCAACTGGGTGAATCGCTTCACCGTGATTCTGATTTTGGGTGGTTTGGCGATCGGGGGCTATTTGGCAACCTGCTTGTTTGCCGCGACCCATCCATTGATTGTCAACGTTGGCCACCAACCTAAACAGCCCTTGCCGTTTAGTCACAAAATCCACGCTGGCCAGTTGAAACTGGATTGCCGTTACTGCCACAACACGGTGGAGCAAGCGGCTCATGCCGCGATTCCACCGACGGCAACTTGCGGCAATTGCCACGGCGGCAACCGCGTAAAGGAAGGCCAAACGCTCGGGGTGATCAGAGGCGAGAGCGTCCTGCTCGAACAAGTCCGCTCGAGCCTGGAGACGGGGGATCCGATCGAATGGGTGCGCGTGCACAACGTCCCTGATTTCGTCTATTTCAATCATGCGGCTCACGTGACGCGCGGCGTGAGTTGCGTGTCGTGCCACGGCCGCATCGATACGATGGAGGTCGTAACCCAAGTAGAACCGATGTCGATGAAATGGTGCCTCGATTGCCATCGCAATCCGGCGCCGCACATTCGCGATCCAGAACTGGTTACTCAACTCGATTTCAAGCCTGAAGACCCGGAGGCGTACGGCCGCGAATGGGTGGAAAAATTGGGCATCAAACCGAATCTCAACTGTTCAACTTGTCACCGATGAACCACATCACACCGAATAGCTTCGGCGGCGAACGTAAGGCCGCGTTTAATTATCAGTCGTTCGAGCAGTTGAACGAAACTCCGGAGATGCAACAAGCCATCGAGCGAGAGTTCGGTGCGGCTCTGGAGGGGGAGGCGGGAGACGGCTTTTCCCGGCGCCGCTGGCTGCAGCTGATGGGTGCCTCCTTGGCTTTGGGCGCCGCGGCGGGCTGTCGGTACCAGCAAGATCGCTTGTTGCCGCATGCCTTCCGGCCGCAAAATCGGATTCCTGGCAAGCCGGTGTCCTACGCCTCCATGATCGATTTCATGGGAGTAGCTCATCCGATTGAGGCAACCAGCTACGACGGCCGCCCGATTAAACTCGACGGTAATCGACTACATCCTGAGACGCTGGGGTTGTCAGAGAGGACTCCTGGTCCCTCGACGGCCTTCACGCAAGGCCGCGTTCTCGAATTGTATGATCCGGATCGCCTGCGGATGCCTTTGCAACGCGAGGGGGAACAGTTCAAGGAATCGACGTGGCAGGCCGTAATCGGCCAGCTGCGTAGCGTACTCGGCGGCGCGGATTTGAGCTCGGTAGCCATTCTAGCCGAGCCGACGTCCTCGCCTTCATTGCAACGCATTTTCAAGGAAATTTCGGCGCGGGGGGGGCACGTCCATCACTTTACCGCGCTGCATGATGACCACGCTCGGGCGGGCTCCAAGGTGGCCTTCGGGCAGGTCGTGCGACCGCGCTTTGAATTCGACAAAGCACGCGTGATCGTATGCCTCGACGCCGATCCCTTGTTGATGGATGGATCGGCGATTCGCAACCACCGTTTGTTCGTCGCTGGCCGCGATGTCGATCACAGTGATGCGATCAGCCGCCTGTACTGCGTCGAAAGCGATTACTCGACAACGGGAGCCTGCGCCGATCATCGGATGTCGCTCCCCAGTTCGCAGATCGGGAGTTTTCTGGGAGCTTTGGCGGCGGCCATCAATGAACGGGAGGCTGGCGATCCGGTCGATCGTGGCTTGAAGTACCGCGATAAGCTCCTGGCTGCCATGGCGCAGGATTTGGTCGATCATCAAGGGGCGGGGGTGATTGTGGTTGGCGATCGGCAACCCCCCGAAGTTCATGCGGCAGCCCATTGGCTCAACCAGAAACTGGGGAACGTCGGCAAAACGGTTTCTTATGTGGCGCCGCTGGATGCCGAACGGAGCCCAGTCGTCCAATCGCTGGTCGATCTGGGGAACAAGATCAGTAGTGGCTCGATCAAGTCGCTGATCGTGGTCGGCGGCAACCCTGTTTTCGACGCGCCGCAGGAGGCTGGGGTGGCCGATTGGTTCAAAAAGGTCGCGACTACGGTCCATCTGACTTACTACAAAAACGAAACAAGCTTGCTCTGCGGCTGGGTCTACAATACGGCGCACCCGCTGGAGGCTTGGGGAGATGGTTTGGCGGCGGACGGCTCATGGTGCCTGGCTCAGCCGCTGATTGCTCCTCTGTTCGATGGCCGCAGTCCGGTCGAGGTGCTGGCCAGTGCGTTGGGTGATGTCGACGTCAGTGGTGAGGCCTACGTCAAGGAGACGGCTCAAGCTCGGTTCGGTGAAAGCGGTTTCGACAAGCTCTGGCGGCAATCGCTGCACGACGGATTCATCGCCAATTCCGCAGCGGAAAAGGTCACGGTCTCGGCGACCGACGTGCCGATGCCGGCCAACGACGGCGCTTGGAAGACCCCGTGGGATGGGAAGTCGCTGGAGTTGGTGTTCACCCCTAGCCGTTCGGTTTACGACGGTCGATTCGCCAACAATGCTTGGTTGCAAGAACTTCCCGATTTCGTCACCAAGATTACGTGGGACAATGCGGCGCTGGTCAATCCGGAAACGGCCAAGGCGCTGGGCTTGCAGCAAGACCGCATGTACGCCTTTCAAGCCAACGGCCAGGAAGTCCGGCTCCCGGTGCACATCCAGCCTGGCCAGGCGCGGGGCTCGATCGCCGTCGCCATTGGCTACGGCCGAACGATGGCCGGAGCGGTCGGTGGCGACGCGAGCAAAAAAATCGCGGTGGGCACCGACGTGTCGCCACTGCGCACTGCCGTTCGCTGGTTCGTCAACCCGCAAGTCACGGTCAACACATCGTCCAGCACTTCCTATCCTCTGGCAGTCACCCAATCGCCGTGGGAGATCGACAAAACGGGGCGCGACGAAATCCAGAGGCGGATGTTCGTCAATGAAAAAGGGGAGCGGAGTGCTTTGCTCCGTGAAGGCAGCTTCGCGAGTTACCAGGACTTCAAGAAGAATACTGACAAGGATCACGATTCCCACCACGGACATGACTCGAACAACAGTCATGGATCGCACGGCAACGCGTCCGGCAAAGGGCAAGCCCGAGTCGCTGCCTTGCCGATCCTGAACAACGTCAGTTACGAGGCGGGCGGTGGCGGCGGCGGCGACGACCACCACGCACACTGGCCCACAGCCTTTCACGAGCACGAATTGTTTGATCTGACCCCGGGGGTTCGCGAGAAATACCGCGCGGACATCCCCGAGCACAAAAACGTATGGGGCATGACGATCGACCTCAACAAATGCACTGGCTGCAACGCTTGCGTGGTGGCGTGCCAAGCCGAAAACAACATCCCGATCGTGGGCAAATGGCAAGTCCATCGCGGCCGCGAGATGCACTGGATTCGGATCGACAGTTACTTCGGGAACAATCTGTACAACCAAGAAGCGGCCGAGTCGGATGACAAGGTCATCATCCACCAACCGGTCGCTTGCCACCATTGCGAGAATGCACCCTGCGAAACGGTTTGCCCGGTCGCGGCCACGGTGCACTCGTCCGAGGGGCTGAATGATATGGTTTACAATCGCTGCATCGGCACACGGTACTGCGGCAACAACTGCCCCTACAAGGTTCGTCGCTTCAACTATCTGAACTATTCCGACGCGGTGACGTTCCTGAAATATCCTTCTCAGTTCGTCGACCGCTTGTCGGCCGGCGATCGGGCTTTGCAGAACTTGGTCATGAACCCCGAGGTGACGATTCGTACCCGCGGGGTGATGGAAAAATGCACTTACTGCGTGCAGCGCATTCAAAACGGCAAGATCAAGGCCAAGGCGGAGGGGAACCGGCCGCTGGGTGGCAACGAAATCACCACGGCGTGCCAAGACGTCTGCCCGGCCGGGGCCATCAAATTTGGTGATCTGAACCACAAGGAGGCGGACGTTCATCACGCAGCGAAAAACCCGCGGGCCTACGCGATGCTGTCGGAACTGAACAACTATCCGCGCACTCGATTCCTGGCCCGGGTGCGGAATCCGCATCCGGCGTTGATGGATATGGACGATCGAGGAGTGCAAGGGGAAGGGGCCAGCGATACCCTTTCGCCGAACATCGAAGTTTGACGCCGCGAGCGGGGAACCGCTGCGGGAATCGTACCTAGCAGATTCGAATCAACAACCGTAGACAATTTTGAGAAACTGAGATCATGGCAGCTTCGGTCGACCTTTCGCTTGACAACACCTACGAGGATCCAAGTCGTCGCGCCGATTTGGTTCTGGGTGGCATGACGTATGGAGACATCACGGACAATGTCGCGGAGATTTGGGAGGCGGGACGGCCACCGACTGCTTGGTACATCGTGTTTGGGATCGCTGTGGTCTTGTTGGGGATCCTCGGGGTTTGCTTGCTGCATCTGTTCTTCATGGGGGTCGGGGTCTGGGGTAACAACAACCCTGTCTACTGGGGCTTCCCGATCGTCAACTTCGTTTTCTGGGTCGGTATCGGTCACGCCGGTACGCTGATTTCGGCGATTTTGTTTCTGTTCCGTCAAAATTGGCGGACGAGCATCAACCGCGCAGCAGAGGCGATGACCATTTTCGCGGTCGTCTGCGCGGGGTTGTTCCCGGGTGTGCACATTGGGCGAATCTGGGTGTTCTATTGGTTGTTCCCCGTTCCCACGGAACATCTCGCGATGTGGCCGAATTTCCGTAGTCCGTTGCTATGGGACGTGTTTGCGGTGGGCACATACGCTACGGTGTCGCTGTTGTTCTGGTACATGGGGATGGTGCCGGACATCGCCACCTTCCGCGATCGAGCCAAAACCAAGTTGCAGAAGATAATCTACGGGGTTTTGTCGTTGGGATGGACCGGTTCGGCCCGGGCGTGGCATCGCTATGAAATGGCCTACACGATTTTGGCGGCGCTGGCGACGCCACTGGTGTTGTCGGTGCACACGATCGTTAGTTTCGACTTCGCCGTATCGCAGTTGCCCGGTTGGCATACGACGATCTTCCCGCCGTACTTCGTCGCCGGTGCGATTTTCTCCGGCTTCGCGATGGTAGTGACCCTGCTGGTTCCCTGCCGTTCGCTGTTCAAGCTGGAGCGGCTGATCACGATTCGGCACCTGGAAAACATGAACAAGATCATCATGGCCACGGGCTTGATGGTCGGTACGGCTTACGGGATCGAGTTTTTCATCGCCTGGTACGGCGGTGTCGATTACGAGCGTTTCGCCTTCATCAACCGAGCGTTCGGGAACTACGGAATTTCCTACTGGATCATGGTGACCTGCAACGTGTTCATTCCGCAGTTATTCTGGATCCGTTGGTTCCGCACCAATCTGGTGGCGATGGTGATCATTTCGATTTTCGTCAATATCGGGATGTGGTTCGAGCGGTTCGTGATTTTGATGTCGCTGACCCGGGACTTCTTGCCATCGAGCTGGGGTAATTTTTATCCGTCGATGATCGACATTCTGATGCTGATTGGCAGCTTCGGACTGTTCTTCACTCTGTTCTGCTTATTCTGCCGATTCCTTCCGATCATTGCGATTTCGGAAGTCAAGAATGTGTCGCCGCAAACCTTGCATGCTCATGGCCACGATCACCATGAGGAGCACGCGACGGCCCACTAAATCGAGGCGTTGATTTGCCCCTTCTGAGCGAAACGGACGAACTGTAATCGATCAAACCTTTTTTCAAACAATCCAAACGAACCATGGCACATTCGCATAAACACGAAAAACCGGTCGAAACGGGACCAAAGTCGCGGCTGATCTCGCTGGTCGCGCAATTTGATGATCCCCATGCGTTGGTGGTCGCTTGCGATCGCGCCCGGGAGGCCGGTTACAAACAGTTCGATGCTTACTCGCCGTTTCCGGTGCACGGAATCGACGATGCGATCGGCATCCGCCGGACGCGACTGCCGTTTTTTGTCTTGGCGGTAGCGTTAGGTGCTTGCGTATTCGCCTTGTTCCTACAGTACTACGTCAACGCTACGGACGAGTCGCCGATCTTTCCCGGTTACAAGTTTTTCATCTCGGGCAAGCCGTTGTTTAGTTTGCCCGCGAATATCCCGGTGACCTTCGAAATCATCGTGTTGTCCAGCGCGTTCGCGACGTTCTTCGGCATGTGGATTTTGAACGGCTTGCCGCGATTGGCGAACCCTCTGCAACGGATCCCCATGTTTCGCCGAGCAACGAATGACAAGTTCTTTTTGGTGCTGGAAGCGAAAGACGACAAATTCAGCGAAAACCGCAGCCGCCAGCAACTGGAGGAATGGGGGGCGACGGCCATTGAGGAATGCCACGAAGATCTGACCGATCAGAAAATCCCCGCGGGATTGCGGCGTGCGGGCATCTTGTTGTTGTTCGCATTGCTGCTCCCTCCTGCCCTTATCTACCGCGTCTCGGGGATGACCTACCGCCAACCTCGACTCCACGTCGTGCCTGATATGGATTGGCAAGACCGGTACAACCCGCAAACGCGGGGTCCGAACATCGGCACTCCCGAGCGACCGCGACCCCTATTCGCCGATGGCCGCGCGATGCGGAAGCCGGTTCCGGGTACAATTGCCCGTGGGGATTTGACCGAGAACGACGAATATTTCCGCGGCTACAAGACCGGGACGGCCCCCAGCGAAAGTCAATCGGGACCCTACGCCGCGATCCAAGACGGCATGGCGGCTCCGGAGACTCCGCCAGAACCGGAGTGGGTCGACGTCTTTCCGGAAGATATCACGGTCGATGCAGATTTTGTCAAACGAGGCAAGCAGCGGTTTGAGATCTATTGCGTCGCTTGTCACGGCTATGACGGCAACGGCGAGGGACTCGTGAATCAGCGGGCCGTATCGCTGGCAGCCACGGGTGATGCGGCCTGGACGGCCGCCAAGTCGCTGCATGATCCGGCGGTCAAGTCTCAGCCCGTGGGGCGAATTTTCGATACGATTTCCAACGGTCGTGCCACGATGGGCCCCTACAAGGACCAGATTCCGGTGAAGGACCGTTGGGCGATCGCCGCCTATGTGAAAGCCTTGCAAAAGACGGGAATCAAAAGCCCGGCAGATCTGGCGAATGACCAAGGCACAGCCACGCCCGCAGGAAACTAGCCCTTAACACGATTAGTCCACAGGTAGCAACTTTTAACCAACAGACGTTAGCCACATGCACTCCCGAAGACCTGGAAAAATTACTTCGCCGATTGTTTCGTTGAGCACCAGCTACGTGAGACTGATCCCGCTGGGCTTGTTGATTGGCGCCGCTGGCCTGGGCTTGGCATATTTCATGTCGATCCCTCAAGGGGGATTGAAGCGCTTCAGCTATTCCTACCTTGTGACCTACTGCTCGCTGCTGTCGATGTCGGTGGGCTGCCTGTTTTTCGTCACCGTACAACACCTCACCCGGGCCGGCTGGAGCGTCACGGTCCGGCGGATAGCCGAAATTTTCGCGATGTGTTTGATTCCGATGTTCGTGCTGTTCTTGCCGATCCTCCTCCCGGTGATGATGCAACGCGATGACGTCTACCAATGGGTCAATCCAGCCTGGCTGGCCGGAGATCGCGAAATGTTTCGCGAGATCAAGAATGCCTACTTGAATCCGACCTGGTTTGCGGTGCGGATCGTGACCTATTTCGTGATTTGGGGGATGATGGCCTACAGCTTCTTCGGCAAGTCGCTGCAGCAAGATAAAACGGCCGATCCCCAGTTGTCGCGGAAAATGCAGAAGTCGGCGACCTGGAAAATGATCATCCTCGCCGCGACCATCGTGTTCGCCTCGTTCGATTTGGAAATGTCGCTTTCGCCGCGTTGGTTCAGCACGATGTTTCCCGTTTACTTTTTCGCTGGCGGCGTGATGAGCGCGATGGCGGTCTTGATCCTGACAGCCGCCTTGTTGCAACGATCGGGGCGTGTCACTGATGAAATCACGGTCGAACATTATCATGATTTGGCAAAGCTGACCTTCGGCTTCATTTTCTTCTGGGGTTATATCGCCTTCAGCCAATTCATGCTGATCTGGTACGCGAACCTTCCTGAGGAAACATTCTGGTACAAATTCCGCATGGGTGATTCGGCATCGTCCGGCTGGATTTTCTGGTCGCTGATGTTGCTGTTTGGGCATCTGCTGATTCCGTTCTTGGCGATGATGGCGCGGACGGTTCGGCGCAACAAAACCTACCTATTGTTCGCCACGATTTTCATTTTGTGCATGCACTGGGTAGATCACTTCTGGATCATCATGCCTCAGCTGAATATTACGATGGGTGCGACGGATGTGTCTGGCAGCGACCCGGCGGCTAATCCGTTGCCGTTCAGCTGGCTGATCGACGTGCCCTGTGCGATTGGCTTGTTAGGGGTTTACGTTGCGATGTTCTCGGCGATCGCCGCCGATCGGCCGCTGGTACCCCTGCATGATCCGCGCCTGGAAGAAGCGCTGAATTATCGAAACGCTTGATTGATTTATTGTCCTGAGATTTTCTGATACTGGTTTAAAACATGGAAACGACTCTCGATCAACTTCATTCGGTACCGGACAAACCCAGCTACGATGACGTGAATACGACGGCCGTTTACATGGTCGGACTCATCAGCGCGATTTTGACGGTCGTAATCATCGCTGTCGTGCAGGGATTCACTTATCAAATGATCAACCGGACAACAGCCGAGAAGGATGAAACATATCATGAACTGTGGGTCGCTCCGGTGATCCAGGAGCAACGCCGGCATTTACAAGGGGACGAAAAGGGGACAATTTCGATCGCCGAGGCCATGAAGTTGGTCGTGGAGGAATACGGTAAAACCTCGCGAGGAGGCAAGTAGGTCGATGTCGGCGGCCGTTAGCCTTGCGGTTCACCTTACGGGTAACGAAATGTTGGAGCGAGTTTGCCTGCCGATAGTTTTAGAAGAATAGTTAAACGATGCCAACAACAACAGCAAAATATGATTTGCTTGACTGGTCCCAAGTGGCCCGGTTGGTTTGTTGGCTGACAGTAGCGTCGATCGCACTTCTGGCGGCGGCGAGTTTGTCGGCCCAGGTTCAGTCGAAGGTTCCGCAGGAAGAAGAGGGAACAGGGATTGAGCCGCAAGAGGGCAAGATGATTTCGCCCAACTGGTCCTTCACCGACGAGCAGAATCGGTTCGTACGAATGAAGGATTATTTTGATGGCAAGCGACCGATCATCCTTTCGTTCAACTATTCGGATTGTCCGAAGCTCTGCAGTGTTCAATTGGAGAAAATGGCGCTGGCGCTTCGGGATGTGCAACTGCTGGCGGACAAAGATTTTCAAGTAATCTCCGTTTGCATCGATCCGACCGAAACACCCAAACGAGCACGGGAAGCCAAGGAAAAATTCACCACTTACTACAACAAGCCGGAATACAACGGCGGCTGGCACTTTTTGACCGGCAGCGAGGGGCAGGTACGCGGGTTGGCCCAGCAATGTGGGGTAACCTACAAATACATTCCCGAACAGCGGCTGTACTCGCATCCGCCGGTGTTTTTACTTGTTTCGCCCGCAGGCAAAATTGTAAGATACATTTATGGCCTCGAATACGAACCGAAAACGATACGGCAAGCGTTGATCGAGGCGGCAGAGGGAAAAATCGGTCCCTCGATCAACCGCTTGGAGTATTTGATTGGTTGCTACATGTACAACGACTCGACCGGTCAATATACATTCCAAGCCATGGCGTTGATGCGGATCGGAGGCTTGCTGACCATTTTCGGCCTGATGGTCGGCTTGGTTCCGTACTGGTTTTGGCGGCGGGGGCACTCACAAAAGATACCTGTCGAACAAACACAAACTCAACTTAGTTCTTAGACGAGAAATTTGAAATGCTCGCGAACCTGCTTTTGATGGCTCAAATCGACGATTTTACGGAGGCTACCAAGCACTCCGAAACGGCGCACTACTTTTTTCCCGACCAAGCGTCGACGTTCGCGCCGCAATCCGATTTCCTGTACTTGGCCATTTTTTGGATCTCCACCTTTTTCTTTGTCATGATCGTGGGGCTGATGTGCTATTTCGTGGTCAAGTATCGCCGCCGTCCGGGCGTTAGACCCGAACCGAGCGCGTCGCACAACACGACAATCGAGATTTTGTGGTCTGTTATTCCGAGCATCATTCTCGTGTGGATCTTTTACGAAGGTGCGGTCGGCTTTCTGGATTCGCGAATCGTTCCTGACGGCGCGGAAGAGATCCAGGTAGAGGCCAGCAGCTTTGCATGGACATTTATCTATCCTAATGGCGATACGACGGATAGCTTGCACCTGGTACAAAATCGTCCCGTCAAATTGACATTGCGTTCTCGCGACGTGCTCCACAGCCTGTTTATTCCGGCGTTCCGCCAAAAGATGGACGTGGTGCCCGGACGCTTCACCTCGTTTTACGTGGTGCCCAATCGGATAGGTCGCTACCGTATTTACTGCACCGAGTACTGTGGAAACGGTCACTCGATCATGCGGAGTTATTGCCAAGTCCACGCGACCGACGCCGATCGGCTGCAGAATACCGAGTGGAAAAAGGCGGAGAAACCACCCTCCATCAATGGCCAGCGGATCTGGAAAATCTACTGCGCTGGTTGCCATTATATCGATGGCCGCCGGAACACGGGCCCCCCGCTGAACGAAGTGTGGGGGACCGAACGCACGTTCACCGACGGCTCCCGCCGGATGGCCGACGAAAACTACATCCGCGACTCGATCTACGATCCGAACAAGCAAATCGTCGCCGGCTATGAAGCGAAAATGCCGACCTTCAAAGGCAAGTTGTCCGAAGAGGACATCAGCCATGTAATTGCGTTCCTCAAGCTCAAGGACGGCATGGCATCGCTTACTCCCGAGACGGCCAAAGATAAGCCGGGAGATGTGGTGATCCCAGCCGCGGACAACCCGGCCCCTGCGGCCGATGGGGGAGCGGCAGGCAATCCGGCCGACCAAGGAGCCGCTGCGAACCAGAGTGGCGATAATGGAGCACAAGCGGCTGACGCGACAGCTCAGCCCGATGGCAGGGATAACAAGACTGATAATACCGGTGCCGACGAGACCACGACGGAAAATAACGATGCGGGATCCTCCGGTGGCGAGGCCAAGGAAGGCTCGCAATCGTCCGGTGGCGGCGACGGACTGAATCATTAAACAATCAAATACTTTCGTTCCAATTTTTTGGGTTACTCATATGGCTACTGCAGACGTCAGAAGAGAGTTGTTCGGTCACGCCGAGCAAACCAACTACCTCACCCATAGTCGAGGCTTTTTATCTTGGGCGTTGACCCTGGACCACAAACGGATCGGCATCATGTACTTGGTGGGTGTATCCGCGGCGCTGATCATCGCGGGTATTTTTGCCTTAATGCTGCGGGCGCATTTGTACTACGCCAACGGTACTTTCGCCGATGCCAGCTGGGGTCTGCTGCAGGTGGACAATGCCCGCTACAACCAACTCTTCACCCTGCACGGGGCGATCATGGTGTTTTCGTTCATCATACCGAGCATCCCGGCCGCGCTGGGCAACTTTGTGTTGCCGATGATGCTCGGTGCCAAGGACGTGGCGTTCCCTCGATTGAATCTAGCCAGTTTTTACCTGTGGGTCATCGGGACCGGTTTCTTGGTCGCCGCCTTGTTGACGACCGGCCTGGACACGGGTTGGACGTTCTACACCCCGTACAGCATCCGCACGTCGACCCACGTGGTGTTCGCGACTTTCGGGGCGTTCGTTCTCGGTTTCAGCTCGATTTTCACGGGCATCAATTTCCTGGTGACGATCAACACGATGCGGCCGCGGGGCATGGATTGGTTCCATATGCCGTTGTTCTTGTGGGCCTTGTACGCGACCGCCATTATCCAGGTCCTGGCGACTCCGGTTCTGGGCATCACCTTGCTGCTGCTGATTGCCGAGCGGGTGATGGGAATCGGCATCTTCGATCCGGACATGGGGGGTGACCCGGTTCTGTTCCAGCACTTTTTCTGGTTCTACTCGCACCCGGCGGTATACATCATGATTCTGCCGGCGATGGGGGTGATCAGCGAATTGATTTCAGTTTACTCTCAAAAGCGGATATTTGGTTACACGTTCATCGCCTTTTCGTCTGTCGCCATCGCCTTGTTGGGCTTCCTCGTGTGGGGTCACCACATGTTCACTAGCGGCCAATCAGTGGTGATGTCGATGATCTTCAGCGCGATTACGTTCTCGGTCGCCATTCCGTCAGCGGTCAAGGTTTTCAACTGGCTGGCAACGCTCTACAAGGGCTCGATTCTGCTCAGCACGCCGATGTGCTATGCCCTGTCGTTCATCTTTTTGTTCGGGATTGGCGGCTTGACTGGTTTGTTCTTAGGGGCCTTGGCAACCGACATCCATCTGCACGACACCTATTTCGTCGTAGCCCATTTTCACTATGTGATGGTTGGTGGCACGTTGACGGCGTTGTTCGGTGGACTGTTCCATTGGTGGCCGAAAATGTTCGGCCGCATGTACGATGACTTTTTGGGGCGGATCGGTTGCTTCTTGGTGTTTCTGGGATTCAACCTGACCTTCTTCCCGCAGTTCGTGATGGGCTCGCGGGGGATGCCGCGGCGCTATGCGACCTACGATTTGGAGTTCCAAGTCTTCCATCAATGGTCGACGATCGGGGCGTTTGTCCTGGGGATCGGCATCGTCCTTTCCTTCGGAGTGCTGATCTATGCTGCTCTGTATGGTCGCAAGGTTACGGGCAACCCGTTCGGCGCAGCGTCCCTGGAGTGGCAGTCGAGCTCGCCTCCTTCGTTCCACAACTTCGATCACAAACCGATCATCAATGACCCCTATGACTTTGATTCGCTGGTTTACGACGAAACCTTGGATTCGTTCGTGCTCCGCGAGTTTATGGATCCGAAACAAGTTCCTGAGCGACAACCGGTGGCTCACTAGTTTCGATCTGCAAAATTTCCCTTTGATTTACCAGTTTATTTGGCGAACATATAGCGGAGCCGATCATGGCGTTAGCCGAAAGCACCCAAGAACATCACGAGCATCATGAACACGGTGAGTTCATCGCGCACCATTTCGATACGCCGGAGCAGCAGTTTGATTCCGGGAAGCTCGGGATTTGGATTTTCTTGGTTACGGAAGTTCTCTTTTTCAGCGGCCTGTTCGTGGCCTACACGTTGTGGCGCTATCACCACCCACAAATCTTCGAACAGGCCCACGTGCATCTCGATAAGTATCTGGGTGCGGCGAACACCGTCGTGCTGCTATTCAGCAGTTTGACGATCGCCTGGGGCGTCCGCTGTGCGCAGCTTGGCAAGAACCAGGCGGTGGCGATCTTGACCCTGATCACCATGGTCTGCGCGGCCATCTTTATTGGGGTCAAGGCGGTCGAGTACAGCCATAAATGGGATATGGGGATCTTGGTCCGCAGCGCGTTCACTTACGATGGATCGGGCCATCACCATGAGGCGACGTTGCCGATCGCCAAGTCGTTGGGCGTTTCGGACTGGTTGATTTGGTTGAGTATCGTTCCCACGATTCTCCTGGTCGGTTTCGCGTTCCTGTCCACGTTCATGTATTTAACGCAGAAGCCTTTATGGGGGAAATTCTGGGCGGGTATGGTCGTCACGATCGGCGGCTACTTTTTGGGAGCCATTGCTGGCCATATCTACATGAAAGTCACCGACGGTGGTGTGGGCGGCAAGCACGTCCGAGCTCACTCGGAACCGTTGGTGTTGTTGGCTGCCTCCGACGAACAGAAGCATGGTGACGACCACGATCACGCGCAGGACCACACCGCGAAGCAAAAGCTGGATCGGGACATCGGGATCTTTTTCAGCATTTACTACTGCATGACCGGCCTGCACGCTATTCACATCATCGCTGGAATCGTGGCCCTGTCGTGGATCTTCTATCGCAGCCTGGCGAATCACTGGAGGCCCGACTATTTTGGCCCGGTCGATTACGTTGGCTTGTACTGGCACTTGGTTGACTTGATTTGGATCTATTTGTTCCCGATGCTCTACCTGATCGACTAGCGACGGTGGACGACTGGTGTTGATAAGGATCGGTTTGATAATTTTTTGAGGTCGATTGGCATGGCAGAACAGCATCACGATCATTCGTTCGCTCATCCAGCTCCGCTGAAATTGTTGTTTACGGTGTTTTTTGCACTGATCGTTCTGACGATCATGACGGTGGCCCTCGCCACGGTCGATTTGGGACCCTTTGGGATCTGGATTTCGATGACCATTGCGACGATCAAGGCCGCCTTGGTGGCCTTGTTCTTCATGCATATGTACTGGGACAAGAGCTTCAACGTGCTGGTGTTCCTCTCGTCGTTCTTGTTCGTGGCCCTGTTCATTGGTTTGACCATGACCGATACGCAGCATTATCAAAATGCGATTGATGCTTATCCGCGGGCTGCCGACACGGCGATGGGCAATTGAGCCAACCCCGATGTTCGTAGCACCCGGTGGTTGGCCGAGAAGTGGGAAGGCCCGAGCTGGGGAATGGCTGGCCCGCGGGGTTGATAGCCCTCGTTCTCCCGTTTCGTTCGGCCCGCGGGGTTCGTTCCGCCAAGGTGGACAATTAACAAACGCGTCTATCAGCTCGGGGAGTGGCTGGCCAGTACCCGTTGATGTTGATTTGTTTGTCTGGCGCCTCGGGTTGAATCTCTGTCTTCTTCGTTGTGGGGATGGTCCGAACGGACACAAAACAAATATTGGGAAATTGGCCCGTTGGAATGGGTTGCCAGCGGGTATTCGTCGGCGGTTATTCCGCTGGATATAAAATTACCACATCGCATAGAGCTCGTCCGACGCGATTGGCAACGTACGAGACAGTCGTCCTGCATTGCGAACCATTCCCAACGAGTTGGGTATGTTAAAAGAATCCTTCCATCTCGTGACTGCTCGGCGCGATCATTATCAAGCCAAGCTATTGTTCCTGATTTTCATTGCGTCGCTGGGTATGTTTTTTATTGCGGCGCTATGGGCTTACATCGTGATTCGTCGGCAGAGTTTCGAGCCGATCCCGGTGCCTTACCTCGAGCTGAAACTTCCGTCATCGCTGTGGCTAAGTACGCTGGCGCTCCTCGGTACCAGTTTTTACTTGGAACGGGCTTGTTGGTTCGTGCGCCGCCAATTGCTCGAGCCGTTTCAAAAAAATTTGATCTATGCTGCTGTTCTCAGTCTGCTGTTCGTATTGATTCAATCGTTTGGATTGTCAGAACTTTTCCGCATCCATTTCGCAGTCGCTGACGGATCGCACAAAGCCTACGGGATGAGCTTCACGTTAGCGTTCGTGCATATCTTGCATGTCGTCGGCGGCATTGCCTTCTTAGGTTACGTTTTGGTTCAAAGCTATCGAGGCCGCTACGACCATGAACGCTTTTGGGCCGTCAAGCATTGTGCCGGCTACTGGCACTTCCTCGACGTCGTCTGGATCGCCATGCTGCTGACGTTCACTCTCGTTCGATAACAACTGCCGAACTCCCGAGGCAACCTGCGAACGGCGTCTGGCAAACATGGCGGCCTACTCGCGGCGGGAGAGAAGGCCGGAGCGCCAGAGGAAATAGAGGAGAGTCAGCAGTGTTTGGATAAAGGCCGCGACGTAGGTCAAGGCGGCGGCGTTCAGGACCTTGTCGACACCCTCTCGTTCGGCGGGGCTGATGATGCCCGCTTCGACGACCAAGGCCTTGGCTCGGGCGCTGGCGTTGAATTCCACCGGGAGCGTGACGAGCTGGAACAGAAGCATTCCGCCGAACAAGACGAGACCGACCAGAAAGATCATCTTGCCCAAGACGCTGCCCCCGGCCATCAGCGCCAGACCGATCATGAGCGCGTACATGCTGAACGGGCTACCGAATTGCACGATCGGGACAAGGGCCGACCGCATTGCCAGGGGGTAATACCGTGTCGCATGTTGGATGGCGTGGCCGGCCTCGTGGGTGGCAACTCCCAAGGCGGCTACCGAGTGGCTGTCATAGACAGGCGGCGACAACGCCAACCGCTTATTAACCGGGTCATAGTGATCTGACAAAAAACCGTCGACACGGACGATCTCGACATCCCGGATGCCCGCCCGATCCAACAGCATTTTGGCCGCTCGCGCTCCGGTGATACCGCGAGCCGAGGGAACTTGGGAATAATGCTGGAAGCGAGAATTCACCAGGTAACCGGCGTACATCGAAAGGAGCAAGCCCGGGCCAATGAATAAAAAGTAGATAGGGTCGATAAACATATGAAAGTGTTATGGTCTCTGTAGGTTGATCGTTGTTTGACAGAAATGCGAATGATTCGGCAGTCGTCCTCTGCCCCGCTTCTGCCGCTGGGCCAAAGGCTGCCTTGCCACGCTGCGGGCACCGATTCATCGCCCGCTGGTGCCAAATTTTACGTTGCGTCGCCCGTGGGGCAAACGGTGACAAAATAACTCCAGGTCAGCGTAGAGGCCGCAGCGGTCCAGGGGAGTCGGGGCCGAAGCCGCAGTATACGCTCCTGATTGCTGAGCGATCTGACCGTTTGCTCGGACCGGACGATGAGTCGCACCGTCGAACGCGGATCGACGACCGCGATTTCGTCGGAATTTTGGACGTCGAATTCGGCGAGTGGTTCCACCAGGCGGTAGGTCGTGCCGACCCAACCCAAGCCTTTCTCTGCGCGGAGAGCCCATTCGACGAGCCACGCGGCAGCCGCCCCTGCTGGAGCCGGTTGGCGAGCGAACGATGCGGACCAATGACCGCAACCTGCTGAGCCGAGCCCCCAGGTTACTGGCCCCTGGGGAAGCGTTTGCGAATGGATCTGCTGCAAAGGTGGCGAAGGGGGCCAGGCGTCGTCGGCCGTTCCCTCCACGGATTCGAGCAAGGGGATAAACTGCGACCCGCTCTGCCAGCCGATCTGATGAGCGTAGCGGTCATTGGCTGCGAAGAAGCGGATCAGCAGCGACGTGGCCGTGAGATCGGTGGTGGCTGGAGCCGTCGGGTCGGCTTGGTAAAGCGAACGTCGGTCACGCCCTTGTTGCCCAGCTCCTTGCGAGGCGGCTTGATCATCATTCGTCATCGGCGACTGTTTCCGGCGTTCCATGTTTTACTCGCCAGGCGAGGACCGCGTCGAGGAAGCCTTGAATATCGCCATCGAGGACGCGGTGGAAATCCCCCATGGAATAGCCAGTTCGCACGTCTTTGACTCGCTGGTCAGGGTGTTGGAAGTAGTTGCGGATTTGGCTGCCGAAGCCGACTCGGGCCTTGCTTTTGTATTTGGCGGCTTCTTGTTCCTCCCGTTTGAGTTCTTCGAGCCGAGCCAGTTGAGCGCGAAGCATTTTCCAAGCGGTCGCTCGGTTCTTGTGTTGACTCCGTTCGGCCTGGCACTGCACGACGGTGCCGGTTGGCAAGTGGGTCAGGCGGATGGCACTGTCGGTCTTGTTGACGTGCTGACCCCCTGCCCCGCTGGCCCGAAAGGTATCCTCGCGGACATCTTTTTCATCGATTTTGATCTCGACCGTATCGTTGATTTCTGGGGTGACGTCGATCGCCGCGAAGCTGGTTTGCCGCTTCCCCTCGGCGTTGAATGGAGAAATGCGAACGAGGCGATGCATTCCAGTTTCCCCCTTCAGGTAACCGTAGGCCATCGGTCCGCGGATAGCGATTGTGGCACTTTGGATTCCCGCGACTTCGTCGTCTTGGCGGTCCAACAGTTCAACTTGATATTCGTTCTTTTGCGCCCACTGGATATACATTCGCAGGAGCATTTCGGCCCAATCGTTGGCGTCGGTTCCACCGTCCCGGGCGTTGATGGACATGATGGCTCCGGCCGCATCGTGGGGTCCATTGAGCAGCGATTTGAGTTCCAGTTCGTCGAGAAATTTTTCGAGCCGCTCGATTTCGCTGCGGATCTCGGGTACGGCCTCCGGATCGTCTGCGGCGAGTTCTATCAAGGCCGACAAGTCATCGAATCCTGCCTGGGCTGATTGCAGGGGAGAAATTACGGCCTTGAGGGACTTGAGCTCCGCCACGGTCTGTTGAGCGGACTCCTGGCTGGACCAGAAGTCGGATTGGGCCATGCGATCTTCGATTTGGGCGATTTGCTGGAGCTTCGTCGCGTAGTCAAAGACTGTCTCGCATTTGGGAGATCCGTTGTTGGATTTGTTCGGCTCGGTTGATCAGCTCAGAGTCCATAGTTTGATCTGTCGTGGAATCCAAAAGAGGGAAACGGGTGATAGGAAATATGGCGATTCCGCGGATCGCGCGATCGACTCACAAGTTACCCTGCATCGCCGAAGAACGCCAGGGGCATGCGTTCATCGCGCGGCGCTAGCCGCACGACCCCGATTTTGCGGGGAAACGGGGGCGAAACTCGAGCGGCGAGAGTTGACCGTTGGCCGTGCGGCACTTAAAGTAAAAAAGGCTGTAGCGCGTGCCTTTCGCCTGGATCAACTCACACATTTCATGTCCTGCCCAGGACCCCACGAGCAGGCCGGGACCCCGGGCCGGTTTCTGAATATCTATTCTGCCGAGTTCCAACATGTCTGAGACATCTGCTGACGTCAACGTTAATTCGGTAACAGACGATCTGGTTAAGCGTTTTGTCGTGAAACGCGAAGAACGGGAAGTCGACAAGTATTTTCGCGCTCTGGTAAAAATGCAGGGGAGCGACCTGCACATGAAAACTGGCCGCCCCCCCATCATTCGCGTCCACGGCGCGCTCAAGGAATTGAACCGCGGTCCGATCGACGCCGCCGAAATGGCCTCCCTGCTGTTCCCGATGATGAACGAGCGGCTCAAAGAGATTTTCGACAAGGAGGGGGGAGCCGACTTCGCCTATACCGTCGACGTCGACGGCGTCACCTGGCGTTTTCGCGTCAACATGCTGCAGCAGTTGGGAAAAATCGGTCTGGTCGCGCGGCGTGTCAACAACAAAATCCCCGACTTCCGCGGCCTGTATCTCCCCCCGGTGATGGCTGATTTGTGCACGTTCGACCAAGGGATGATTCTTCTGGCAGGGGTCACGGGGTCGGGCAAAAGCACGACGATCGCCTCCATGTTGGACTACATCAATCATCGCGAGGCGGTCCATATCCTGACCCTGGAGGACCCGATTGAATTCGTGTTCACCGAGGACAAGGCTCTGATCAACCAGCGTGAAATCGGGATCGACGTCAAAGACTTCTCGATCGGCATGAAGCACGCCGTTCGCGAGGACCCGGACATCATTCTGGTCGGCGAAATGCGCGATGAGGAGACGTTCATGACGGCCATCCATGCCGCCGAAACGGGGCACTTGGTGTTCGGAACAATTCACGCCTCGACCGCCCCCTCGACGATCGGCCGTATTTTGGACTTGTTCCCCGAGGACTTGCATGCCGCCATTCGCAGTGCGATCGCGTTCAACATGAAGGCCATCATTGCGCAGAAGTTGTTGCCCTCGATCAAACCGGGCGTTGGCCGCGTCCCCACTTGCGAGATCATGACCTTCAGCCCGATGATCAAAAAATTGGTGCTGGAGGGCAAAGACGAAAAGCTGGCCGATGCGATCCGGATCGGTGCCCAAGAAGGGATGCAGGACTTCACGATGAGCCTCAAGCAACTGATCGATGATGAATTGATCGATCGCCCGACAGCCTTCGAGGTCGCGCCCAACAAAGAAGCCCTCAAGATGGCGCTCAAAGGTATCAAAGTCTCGCAACCTGGGATCCTCTAATGCGGCGATGTCCAATTCATGCCAGGATGCTGATCCTCGCCGCAGTGTGTTTGATGTGTGCCATCCCGACTCTGCCAGCGGGGCCCGTATGGGTGTGGCCCACTCCGGCGGGTCTGTCGCTTGGCGGGGGTGATTTGCCGAATGACAGCGGGTTGCTCGCGCTCCCTTTGCCCCTGGCGACCGGTGGCAACATGCTGCTACCGGGATTGCTTTCTTTCCCCTCCATCTTGTTGGGCTACGTGGGCGTAGGAGCCTATTTTGCGTGGTACAAGATCCTTCTGATCGCGATCGTCTACTTGCTGTGGGTGTTTCTGGCGAGCCGGATGAACCGCGATTTGCTGCGCTGGGGCGAAGAACTCAAAATGCCCGCGACCATGTGGAATCTGATCAACATCGGCGGATTCTTTTTGGCCATGGCGATCATGCTGGGCGTCCCCTTGTTTTGGGTCGCTTGGCCTCTGTATTTGATCGTCGCGCTGGCACCTTATTTCGCCTATGCGAATGTTCGCCGGGCAACCCTCAAATCGAATGAGAAATTGGCGTTCGAGATGAACCCAGGGTCTGTGGTGCAACGCGCTGTCCTGCCGCAGGATGAAGGGGCCGAGGTCGAGTTCACGCCCGCAGGCAACGACAAGGATGCCCAGACGCGAGCCTTGATCTTCGCCCGCCAGTCCCCGCAATTTCCGCTGGTCAAGAACTTGATCGGCAACATGTTGGCCAAGCGTGCCGATTTGATGCTCCTGGACTACACGCAGCACGAGGTCAACGGGCGGATGCAGGTCGACGGCGCTTGGCATCCGATTCCCACGCTGGGCCGGGTGGAGGGGGATCAAGTCTTGATGAGCCTCAAATACCTTGCCGGCTTGAATCCGATGGAACGCCGTTTGCGGCAACAAGGGACCTTCCGCTGTAAATACCACGCCCTCGACATCAAAACGGGGATCGAGCTGTTGACTCAGGGCGTCCCCACGGGCGAACGCGCCCAAATCAAAGTGCTGCGCGCCACCGGTAAAGGGCTCGCGCTGGGCGAAACCGGGATGTGGCCGGAAAGTGCCGAGAAGTTACTCAAGGCACTCAATTCGCCCGGAATGACGATCATCTCGAGCCCGCTGCGGAATGGTCTGACCACGACTTGGCGCAGCGCCCTGTTGGCGATGGATCGTTACACGCGGGACTGCGTGCTGATCGCTGATGAAACCGATTCCGAATCGGTCATTGAAAACTTGGTCCCCCACCGCTTTCCAGAACACGGCAACCCCTACGATGTCCTCCGCTCGACGTTACTGAGTCAGCCGGAAGTGATTGTGATTCCGAATATCGTCAATCAGCCGACGATGGATCGCCTGACGGAGGAGATCACCGAGCATCGACGAACGGTGGTGACCAAGGTTCAGGCGACGAGTGCCGTCGAGGCCTTGCTGCGGATCATGATGCTGGCCAAAAACCGCCGAGCTTTTGTGGATGCCATCCAAATGGTGACCTGCCAGCGACTGGCGCGGAAACTGTGCGAGATGTGCAAGGTGTCCGTCCCTGTGAAGCCGGAATGGGTTCAGAAGGTGGGGGGAGATCCCTCGCAAATCCAGGCGATCTTCGTTCCCTTCTCGCCGCCGCCTCCGGGTGCGGTCGACGAGCAGGGAAAACCGATCGAAATCCCCCCCTGCCCGCAATGCCAAGGGTTGGGCTATTTCGGCCGGACTGGTATTTTCGAGGTGTTGGAGGTAACGGATCGCCTGCGCGAGGTCTTGATAAAAACCCCGACCCTCGACGCGGTCACTGCGGCACTCAAAAAGCTAGGACACCGCGACTTGCTTCAAGAAGCGAATCGCATGGTGCTTGCAGGTATCACGTCGGTCGATGAAATCAAGCGCGTTTTTCAAACCAAATCGTAGCGAGATCGAAAGATGTCCAGGGTTCCTGACTCCTTTCAAGCTCTGCCACTCGAGTTCGAGGCGGCCGGCCAAACCAACGAAGAACGGCAGAACCGTCTGGCGACGGTGATCGAAGCACCCGGTTTCAATTCCCTGTGCATGATGCTCGTCGATCTCGTGGTGCGACGGGCCGATGTCGGGGTGTTCGACTTCACGGCTCAAGGGGTCAATATTCGCTACCAAATCGACGGCCTGTGGCATCCGATGGCCGTCATGGATTTGGAAAGTGGTGAAATGATGCTGGCCGCGCTCAAGCACATCGCCGGGATGAACTACGAGGAGCGGAAGGCGCGGCAAGACGGCTCATTCAAGCTCCTCTACAACTCCGTCAAATACAAATTCCGGGTAGTCAGCCAGGGCGTTGCTGCTGGAGAACGTGTCGGCGTCTACGTCGACTTCAAACGGCCGCCGCGCGAGACCGTCGAGGATCTCGGCATGCGGAGCTCGATGAAGCCGCAACTGGGGGCCCTGCTCGAGGCCGACCACGGCTTGATGCTGTCGGCCGCGATGCCGGGTGAAGGCTACACGACGTTGTGGCGGGCCATGCTCAACGCCTGCGACCGATTCACGCGGGACTTTTACGTTGTCGAGGAAAAGTCGCGTGTCGAGCCGGAGGTCATCAACGTCACCAGCGTGACTTACGATGAAAAACTCGGCCAGCACCCATTTTCGGACATGCGGGGACTGCTGCTGCGTGAGCCCCAAGTGGTTGCCTTCGCCGAAATTCCCAACGCAGCGGTCCTCAACGCCATCTTGGATCTGGCTGAAAACGAGAAGCTGATGACGTTCTCGCGGCTGCATGGAAAAAACGCTGTCGATGCTCTGTTGCGGCTCCTGGCGATGAAGCCCGACCTCCCTAAACTGGCCGCTCAGCTCTCTGGAATACTTTCGATGCGGATCGTGAGAAAACTGTGCCAGTCCTGCCGCGTCGGTTTTACTCCTGATCCGCGGCTGCTGCAGTCCTTGGGCATTCCGCCAGGCCGCATCCGATTGCTCTACAAGGCCCACATCTATCAACCCGGACAACTCGATCCGAAAGGTCAAGAAATCCCCCCCTGCCCCACCTGCATGGGGACCGGTTTCGTGGGTCGCATTGGACTGTTTGAACTCCTCAAGATCGCCGACCCGGTTCGCAAGGCCATTGCGTCGGGCAAGAATCTGCAGGCCTTGCCCCAGCTGATTGCTGACAGCGGCCACATCTCGATGCGCGACGAAGCGATTCTGTTGGTTGCCCTGGGTGTGACCTCCCTCGAGGAGGTCCAGCGCGTGCTCAACAAATAGAGGAACGACTGATGCTGCTGCTTTTCATGATCACTGTGTTCATCATCATCGTGGCCACGGTCTGGTGGGCAGGATTCTGGTCCAATACCGTGATGTTTTTCAACATGTTGATCGGGGCGCTTGTGGCGACTGCCTTCTACGCTAATGTCGCGACGGCGTTTCTCGATGTGGATATGTCCTGGAATTATGTAGCCCCCTTCGTCTCGATCTGGTCCCTGTTCTTCATCACCACGGCAATCATGCGGGCGGGCACCGATGCCGTGTCGCGTATCAAACTCAAATTCGATGTGGTCACTGAGATGGTGGGCCGCTCGCTGATGAGTATTGCCGTAGGACTTCTGTTCGTCAGTTTCGCCTCGTTCACCCTGCACATGGCTCCGATTCCCCCGAATTTTCTCGGTGATCCTGCTGGGGTAGCGGGAAACGCAAAAACGGTGAATGTATCTAGGGCACCGTTCTATGTGTTTCCCTCCGGGGATATCCCTGCTGAAGCGCGGCAATCGATGACCGGTGAAGTCCAGTTGATTGGTCCCGAAAAGCTCTGGGAGCTGGCCACGATCTACTGGTCGAATTGGACGTTAGCGGAGAGTTTCGAGTATTGTTTGGTGGATCGCTTGCGATTGCTGAGCGAATTTCCTGGGGACACCGAGAGTATGCCGCGGCTGGGGTATCGCCCTTGGCCCGCCGCCACCTTGGCCGAGTATGCTGAGTGGCGCAAGTCGTTGGCGGGGACGACCAATCTGCGAATTGAAGTCAAATAGTAACCCTAGGTGATGTGAATTATGGCGTTTCGCGATGGTGATGACGAACTCCAAGAGCTTGAGTATCAGCCGTTCAGCGCGGTTTGCCTGATCGCCTTTATCGCTTCTTGCGGTGCGATTCTATCGGTCTTGCACTCGTATTTTCTTCCTTTTGCTATCGCGGCCGCGGTATTTGCCTTGTACGCCGTGGTCTCCGCGGAGGCGCGTAGCGAACGACCGCGTGGCGTAATTTTCGGATATTTGGGCTTATTCCTTGCCACGTTCCTATCGGCATCGACGCTAACCTACAGACAATTGGAAGATCGTCGTTTATTTTCGCTCGCACGCGAATATGCCGAAGACTGGCTGCAGCTGGTGCAACAACGGCAACTGCAATTGCCCTACGCGTTGTCGCTCGAGATCATCGAACGGCCTTCCTTCGACGTCGACTTGATCAAGTTCTATCGCGAATTGTCTGATGAGCGGCGGGTCAAGTTCGACGCGTACAAGGTCATCGAGCCGGAATTATCAATCCGCCGGGCCGGGCCGGAGTGTTCCCTCCAGTGGTTGGAAAATGTCAAACGAATTTCGCCGACACCGCTGAATCAGTTGTTTGTTCTCAAGTACCAATTGAATTGGAGCGGCCGCGATCAAACGATCGGTGACTTGTTACCGGAGAACCAGGATCTACCCAAAGATCGCCCATGGATTCTTCATGTCACCATGCGGCGAATCGAAGCCTTGCCGCCCCTGGGACCTCAATGGATCATGCAGTCCGTCGACTGTGTGGAACCGCGCTACATTCGCAAATTACCCGAACTCGGTCGCGTCGAATAGATGCTCTGCGCTGTGCCCCACCACGCTTGTGGTATTTAGTTTGCCGTTTGTGTCCTGCCCACAACTTAAAAATCGCTTGACCGGGCTGGCTTCGGTCAAGCGATTTCATGGTTGATGCGATCAATGGAGCGGGCTCGATCGCGCTGTGACTAACGATGTCCTGACCAGGAATTATTTGTCCCAGTCATCTTCGTCTTCTTCTTCGTCGTCACCCCAGTCATCGTCTTCGTCTTCTTCATCATCCCAATCGTCTTCATCGTCATCTTCTTCGTCTCCATCCTCGTCTTCGTCGACTTCCTCCCAATCGCCGTCTTCGATTTCATCTTCGTCGTCCACGACTTCGTCGAAGTCTTCTTCCTCGTCTAAATCCTCGTCGTCGTCGTAATCGTCATCGTAGTCCTCGTCGTCGTCGTAATCGTCATCGTCATCGTCGTAATCCTCGTCCTCATCCTCTTCGTCTTCGTCATCAACGCCAAGAACCGGCACGGCGAGTAGATCGCGGAACCATTCGAGGTCTGACTCTGGAGAGAAACGATTGGGGGCTAGGGAATGGCTCACGTTGAATCCTCCTTCGGATCGTTACTGGCTTAACGGACGATGAATATCGACTTGTTTCGGCTGCGAACCAGCCTCGCTTGAATTTTGATCAATAGTTACCCCTTGTGGCAACCCAGGACCGCGCAAAAATTTGGCCCGCGGTAGGCTTTCCAAATTGTTTAGCCCGAATTCCAACAAGAATTTCTTCGTGGTGCCGTACATAAAAGGGTGGCCTAATTGTTCGCTCTTGCCGACGATTCGGACAAGGCCCTTTTCCAGCAGCTGACGTAACATTTCGCCACAGCTGACGCCCCGAATGGCTTCGATATCCGCCTTGATGATGGGTTGACGGTAGGCCACCACGGTGAGCGTTTCGAGTGCGGGCATTGTCAAACGCTGCTGGGCCGCCGGCGCTTCGATCATCCGCAGCCACCGGTCGAACATCGGTCGTGTCCGCAGTTGATAGCCTCCCGCCACACGTTTGATGTGAAACGCTCGCCCTTGATCGCGATATTGTTCATTCAATCGAGCGATTAATGTTTTCGCCCGCGTTCCGTCCTCCAAATCGGCCAACTGCGCCAAGCGGCGACTATGGATCGGTGCCCGCGATAAAAAGAGCACCGCCTCCAGGCGTTGGATTGAGTTATCATGAAGGGGACGTTCGCTCACGGTTTGCATTCCGGTCGGTTCAATAGCGGCGTTTTCCAAGAAAAATTTTATCAAATCGCTTTGCCGTTTTGTGACGCATGAATATGAACTCGCGTACTATCTTGGGTTCTCTCGCCATCACATTGGTTGGATCGGGCTTGCTCGCCATCACCTTATTTTTTGTCGCTTGGGCATCCGGTTCGACGACTGGCATTGAGTTCTCGCCCGACGATTTTTCAAGGCGAAAGTTTTCGTACGTCCGGCCTTCGTGGCTGCCGATTACCCTCCAGGGGCTCGTCTACCAAAATGTCTCGGATCCATTGATACTGTGGCTGGTCAACAAGGGTTATGTGACTCCCACCACTGGTCGGGCACAGAAATGGGATCTGGTTTGGGATTCGCGGATGCCACCCGATTCGACAGCATACGACGCGCAAATCCTCTGCGCGTATTTAGATCTCCAGGATCTGCATGGAACGAATGTTTTTTTGCAGTGGTCGCAAAAGTACCCGGACCATGCGAAGATTTTGTGGCCGCAAGTCGCCCGCTGTGCCCGCGCCGGGAGATACACTGAGATTCCACAACTTTTCGATTTCGTCTTGCGCCAGCCAGAACCGATTCCCCTCGACGATTTCGATCGCCGTGTCAAGAAGTTAGTTTCTGGCATGACGTTGCCTCCCGAGGAGTTGCCATGATTGGCCCCCTGTCGTTAGGCGAGGGGCCGATAACAAGCTACCTTTGCCGGATGGTAGATACCAGGCAAGACTACCGTCAGGCGACGGTAGCTACGGTATGTTTTCAATTGCCGCTCGCCTTTCTACTGGTAATCGATTTCGACAAAGCTACGGCCGGAACACCGCAGCCGAAAGGTAGTCATTCTGGGTCTCTGCCGGGCCGATCGTTGCGACATGTCGAGCGGACGATCGGAGAGAATAAGCCTGAATACCTCACTCGCCATGTCAGCCGAATTGATCTATCTCGATAACAACTCGACCACTCGAATCGACCCTCGTGTCGCGCAGTGCCTTGCTCAGGCACTGGCCGAGCAGCATGTCAACCCTGCCAGCCAGCATCAACTCGGTCAGCGGTCGCGCCGGCGCTTGGAGGAGGCTCGTTTAGGATGTTTACGCTTGCTCGATGCTGATTGGCAGAATTTTCCCGACGATCAATTGATCTTCACCAGTGGCGGAACAGAAGCCAACAATCAAGTGATATTGGGCTACGCTCGTCCCCGCCAGCAATTGATCGTCTCTGGCATCGAGCATCCCAGCGTCATGTTGGCGGCGCAGCATGCCGCCGCGACGATCGACGCGAACCTGCAAATTCTTCCGGTCACTACGGACGGCGTGATTCGGCTCGATGTGTTAAGTGACTATTTGCGACGAGCTCCCACAAGTTTGGTCAGCGTGATGCTGGTCAACAATGAAACTGGGGTGATTCAACCTGTACGCGAAGCCGCTCGGCTCTGTCGACAATGCGGCGTTTTGATCCACACCGATGCCGTGCAGGCCATCGGCAAAATCCCCATTTCTTTTCGCGGACTGGATGTTGATTTCCTTACCTTCACTCCCCACAAGTTCCATGGGCCGCGCGGGATCGGTGGGTTAGTGATCCGGTCCGGCATCAATTTGCCCTCGCTGCTTTATGGCGGCTTCCAGCAAGCTTCTTTGCGACCCGGGACTGAGGATGTCGCGTTGACGGTTGCTTGCCGATACGCGCTGGAATTAGCCCTGGCCGAACTCCCTGTCTGGGGAACTCGTTGGCTTGATTACCGAGCACTGTTTCTTTCTATTCTTTCTGAACGCTGCCGAGGTCGTTTCGTGGTTCATGGGGAAGCTGCGGATCGGGTACCTCAGACGATCAACCTTTCATTTCCCGGTGTCGAACGGCAGGCCCTGCTGATTGCCGCCGACGTCGCTGGTATTGCTATTTCGACGGGTTCTGCCTGTTCGAGCGGATCCAGTGAACCCTCCCCGGTCCTGCTCGCAATGGGATTAGCCACCGAGCTGGTAGAAAGCTCGATACGCGTCAGTTTTGGGCGGGATACCACCGAGGATGACGTCCGTGTCGGTGCTGAAAAACTGGCCGAATTGACCGATCTTTTACGAGGTTGTTGACCCTGGTCGGCTACTCGCGTTTTCTCCGCTGATTTGGTACAATTTCGAACGCGGTTCAAAGTGGTAAAAACTCGCATTTTCCCGCTTTTTTTCCCATTTTTCTCCTGGTCTTTTGCCACCATAAAATGGCCCCATGGCCGGTTCCCAAAATAGATTCCTCGACATGACATTTCTTGCTGACGAACAACTGTTTTATCTGCCACTCAAGGCCGGCATTTCCCCGGTTTTTTCCGTTGCAGATATCCAGCTCGAGGATTGGTATGTCGGAGACCAAGCCAACGAACTGCTCCGTGTCTTCTCGGACCCTTCATCCTTATCCTTCGACCGCGATTTTTTTCCGGTAGTCCTGCATGGCGGCAGTGGAACTGGGAAAACGGCTCTAGCGATCTCTTTAGCCAATCGCATGGCCTCCGATGCTCATGGTGAATCGGCGTGTTGCCATCTTCCGTCGGTCGATTTCGCCCGCGGTTTAGCCGAAGCAATTCATACTAAGTCCGTCGATGCCTTTTTTGACCGGATTCTAGGTTTTCAAGCCATCTTGATCGATCACCTCGATGGTTTGTTGGCTTATTCGTCGGCCTTGGTCGATTTTGCTTCCTTTCTTGACCGTTTGCGCGAGTTGAAAATTCCTTGTTTCATCACCTGCTCGGCACCTCCTGAATTATTAGCCGGTTGTCCCGATTCGATTACGAGTCGACTATCGTCTGGTTTATCCATCGCTTTGCGGCCGCCCGGTTTCAAAGCCCGTCTAGCGATTCTGGAGTTGCTATACAAAAAATACGCTTTGCCTGTTGACCTTGCGGAAATCGATTCTTTGGCAGCTTCTCATCCGATTTCTTTTCCTGCGCTCAATCGACTCGTCGTCTACATGAAAAACGATTTGTCTTTGGGTCCGTTAAGTCGCGAGCCCGCACCACTGATGACGTCGACGCTGTCCGCCTGTGATTCCTCTCGGTCCTTGCTCGATTTGATTTGCTCGGTCGTCGCTGATCACTTTGATCTGTTACCGGAGTATTTAACCTCTTCCTCGCGCAAGCACACTACTGTTTTGGCTCGAAGTGTCGCTATTTTCCTCTCTCGGAAGTTATTTTCTCTAAATTATTCGTTGATTGGCGAGTATTTTGGCGGCCGCGATCATTCGACGATTCTCCACGCTTATCGGAAAATCGCTTTTTTGTGCGACTCTAATCCTGATTTTTCTCGAGTCATTGATTCCCTCTGGTCTCGGTGTTACATGCTTCGCAGTTCCGTCACTCCAACGGCTGCCGTCCCTGGATAAACTGTTGATCGTTTGTTGTTTGGCGTCTACGCATATCTATCTATTCTCCGCTCTAGAATCATCATGTTTACAAAGCTCCCTTTGTCTCCTTGTTATTTACCGCACTTCGACAGACTATCTACATTTTTTCCTTTGCACGGTTTGTCTTAATTCCCGGCATTTTTTACGTTTTTTGCCACATTCACGCTATAGTCATCACCCAACCACTACTGCCTACTGAGAAACAAAGGAACTATTTCATGATTGTCGACTTCAACCGAGAGGCCTTTTCCCGTCAGTACCATTTTGCAGCGACGGTCGCACCTCAGCGTAGTCCCATACCGGCGTTCCAATCGATCAAGCTGATCGCTCAAGCCAATCGGATTGAAATCATCGCCATGGATGCCGATATGTCGGTCAAGTTGCTCGTTTCGGATGTAACCGTCAAACAACCAGGCGAAGCAGTCGTGCCTGTGATGCTGATGAGTAAAATCCTTCGTGAAAGCAACGATGATCGTCTTTCTCTGAATAACCAGGACGGGAAAGTAATGATCAAAGGTCGGAGCAGCAAATTCCAACTTTTAAGCACCAATCCGGATGATTACCCGCCATTTGACGGAATGGCTGACGGCGATTACTACGAAGTGTCAGCGAAAACCTTCAAGGAAATGATTCGCAGGACTAGTTTTGCCACCGAGGAAGAAAGCGGGCGTTATCAATTGGCTGGTATCCTGCTGGAATTTGGCGAAGATACCATAACCGCGGTAGGAACCGATGGCAGAAGACTAGCCAAGATGGAAGCGGAGGCCAAAAAAGTAGGGAAGCCAGAGAACCATGGCACAACGATCGTGCCGAAGAAGAGCATGTCGTTGATCGAAAGAATGCTGGCGGATGGAGAGGAAACCATAAAAATCGTCAGCAAACCGAACGACTTATTGATAGGCAATGACAGTGGCACGTTCAAAACAAAACTGGTCGAAGGTCGCTACCCTCGCTGGCGAGAAGTGATCCCTAATCGACAGGGCAGCACCAAAATAGAGTTGCCAGTCGGTCCTTTCTATTCAGCGGTAAGGCAAGCAGCCATCGTGACGAGTGAGGAGAGCCGCGGGATCGATTTTGAATTCGGAAATCGGACGTTGGTACTGACGACGCAAACAGCCGACATAGGCGATGCGAGGGTGGAAATGGAGGTCCCGTATGAGGGCGAAAAGATAAACATAACACTCGACAACATCTTCATGACGGATTTTTTGCGGGTATTGGCACCGGAATCGCTTGTAACGATGGATATCGAAGGTCCGGAGCATGCAGCCTATTATTCGACAGCTGACAAATACGGCTACGTCATCATGCCGGTGCAAAAAAATAGGTGACGACTGGAAGGCACCAAAGAATGCGAGAAGAAGAAAGAGAACTCCAGTGCGCAGAGAGGTTGGTCAAACAGCGACAAATTCCATCGAGACCAATCCGGAAGCTAGGCACTCTAGCGGGAAAAGTGCTAGGGAAATATGGCGTAGCGGCGGAAACCTCAACAAATGAATTAACAAATCTCTGGTCTAGGATCGTGGGCCATGAGGAAGCCCAGATGACGGAAGTTGGAATTAAAAGAGGCAAAAAATTGGAAATTATTTGCGCAAATAATTTGGTGATTCAAAAGTTGATGTTTAGAAAACAAGAACTATTGGCAAAGCTCAATCAAAAAGCACCAAATTTGGAAATTGGCGAACTAATCTTTAGGTCGGGTAATTTGACCAGACGTCCAGAAAACTAAATGAATTTGGAAACAAACAGCATGAGTTCAGAGAAGAAAACAGCAAAATCCAATTACACAGGCGAAGACTTGCAGCACTTGTCGGACTTGGAACATGTGCGTGAGCGACCGAGCATGTACATCGGCGACACAACGGTGCGTGGTTTGCACCACCTGGTAAACGAAGTCGTCGATAATTCCATCGATGAGGCGATGGCAGGATTCGCGACACAAGTCAAGGTGACAATCAACAACGACGGTTCGGTAACGGTGCAGGACGATGGCAGGGGTATACCAACCGACGTCCACAAGCAACTAAGCGAACAGATGGATCGAGAAGTTACCACCCTCGAGGGGGTGATGACCGTCCTGAAATTCGGCGGAAAATTTGAGAAGGGAGCTTACGTAACGTCCGGCGGTCTGCACGGAGTGGGCGTCACAGTAGTTAATTTTTTATCAGAATGGGCGAATGTCGAGGTCTGCCGAGATGGTCATGTGTACCAGCAGGAATACGAACGAGGCGTGCCGACTGGGCCAGTGACACGGGTTGGCAAGACCGATAAACGAGGAACGAAGACGACATTCAAACCCGATGGGCAAATTTTTCCCGTAACGAAGTTCGATTACAACTTCCTCTACAAGCGTCTACAAGAACTAGCATTTTTGAATCGCGGTGTCAGGATAATCTGCCGCGATGAGCGGACGAACGAGAATGACGAATTTTATTATGAACGCGGTATCATTGAATTCGTGGAACATATCAACCGCAGCAGCGATGCTATTCATAGCGAGGTCATCTATGTCCGCGGCGAACAAGAGGGACACGAATACGAAATAGCGCTGCAGTACACCAGCGAGCTCACGGAAACTGTACATTCCTATGTGAACAATATTAATACTCAGGAAGGCGGAACGCATGTCTCGGGTTTCAGAACGGCATTGACTCGGTGCCTGAACAACTATGGGAAAAAAAACAACCTGTTCCCGAAAGATTTGACCATTACCGGCGAGGATTTCCGGGAGGGATTGACGGCGGTGATTTCCATGAGGGTTCCAGAACCGCAGTTTGAAGGTCAAACGAAAACCAAATTGGGTAACAACGATGTGGAAGGGATCGTCAATTCGGCATTCGGAGATTTTTTGAAAACGTATCTGGAGGAAAATCCCAATACGGCCAAAGTTATCTTCCGCAAAGGGATACAGGCCGCAGAGGCTCGAGAAGCCGCGCGGAAAGCGCGTGAACAAGTACGCCGCAAGTCGGCCTTGGGGGGAGGTGGTCTTCCCGGCAAATTGCGCGATTGCCTCTCCAATGATATGGAGAAATGCGAACTGTACTTGGTGGAAGGCGACTCGGCCGGCGGTAGCGCGGAGGGGGGGCGGCTGAAGGAATTTCAAGCGATCCTGCCCCTGCGTGGAAAAATTATCAATGCCTACAAGGCTCGCGAAGATAAGGTCCTCGCCAACGAAGAAGTACAAAGCATCATCAGCGCGATTCGGATTGGCGTGGGAGGCGATCAAGACATCAGCAAAAGGCGCTACAACAAGATCATCATCATGACCGACGCCGACGTGGACGGATCGCACATTCGTACACTACTACTGTGCTTCTTCTACCGACAGATGAACCAATTGATCGAAGGTGGACATATCTACGTGGCTCAACCGCCGCTGTTCCGCATCAAAACGAAAAAAGAAACGTACTACGTTCAAACCGAAGAGGAATGGAAAACTCAATTGTTGGCGCGAGGTTTGGAAGATGCTGTTTTGATAATGTCCGACGGGCGGCGGATCGAGGGCGAAGACATGGCTAAGCTCTGTCGCACGCTGGCGAGCATGGAAGATGCGATCCTTGCTCTCGAACGCCGGGGTATCAATCTAAAGACTCATGCACAGCGGATGCAAGTAGAAACCGGCCGCTTGCCGATCTACCATGTGTTTATCGGGCGGCAGGAACACTGGTTCTCGACTCGCAAGGAACTGGACGATTTCCTGCGTGAGTACGAAGCGAAAACCGGCGACGAGTTGGATATTCAAGCAGAAGGTACGGAAACACGCAGCGACGGAAATGGAGCGAGGGAATTAGAGGATGAACGCTACAAAAATCGGCTTCAAATCAATGAGTTCAACGAGGTAAGAACAATCAACGCGGGCCTGAAAGAAATCGAAGCCCTCGGCTTCGGTATCGATGCCCTGTGGCCAGAACAACGCACGGGCATCCAAGAAAGCCGGTATCGCGTCATCCGCGGCGACAGTGAGACGGGAATCGATGATCTGCGCGGGTTGCTGGCCGCCATTCGAAAAGCGGGTGAGAAAGGGATGACCATAACACGCTTCAAAGGTTTGGGTGAAATGAACGCGGAGGAACTCCGCGAGACGACGCTCGACCCTAAAAATAGAACCTTAATCAAGGTGAGCATGACCAACGCGGCCGAGGCCGACGAAATGTTCCGAATTTTGATGGGAGATAAGGTCGAGTCTCGTCGCAAGTTCATAGAGAAATACGCGCTCGAGGTTCGCAACCTGGACGTGTAGGTTGCCCAGACAAGAGCTGAATCGAGCAAGCCGTTCCACAGCGGTGAGCGTTCTTTGAACTGCACGTTGACGGGTGAGCGTTCTTTGAACTGCACGTTGACGGTGAACTACAGGGACTTGCTTTTGCGCTCTTCGCGGCGGATGTGATCGATGGTCCAACGGTGCTGAGGATGAGCTTTTAGCCAATGGTCGGGAAGCAGGTAATCCAGTTCCGTTGAGGTCATTGGTTCGCGGTGAGCA
>CALDHM010000007.1 GCA_937941455.1 uncultured Pirellulaceae bacterium
CTCTTGAAGAATCCAAAGATTTCTGGCAAGCGGTTCGGTCGATAGAAGAGGGATGAGTTGCGTTAGCAATTGCAAAACCGCTGATTTAGCTTGCGTCCGAGGACGCAGGACAACGATGCCGTAATGCTCGGCTGGCGGGTAGGCGCGGATGTCAGCAAAATCCAAATCGAGAGTCACCAAGGCACATTGTTCTAACTGGCAAACGGTTGCAATTCGAGCGTCTGGCTCGCCGACCATGCGCTGATCATGGACTGTAAGAGCGTCATGGCCAGCTTCCATCAATAGTGCGGCGGATTCCATGTGCAGGTTTTCGTCGATCTTGAATCGCATCAAGCGGCCCCCGGCGATATCGGAACGAAACGCTCCCTTGCTAGTTCTGCGGCGTAGGCAATCGAAGCGTCAATGTCTTCGCTCGCCAACGACGGATAACTCGACAGAATTTCCTCACGCGTGGTGCCGTCGGCGAGATTGTCCAAAATCACCGATACCATGACTCGAGTGCTTTTGATACAGGCTTTGCCGTGGCAAACATTCGGGTCAACAGTGATTCGTTCGCGCCAATTCATGGTCTGTCCTCAATTCATGTCACATTCAACGTTAACGGTCAGTCCGACACTCGACATTTCCGCAGGTAAAACAGTTTCCTGTTGTCGCCTCGGTGAATCGGTTTTTATTGAACTCAGGTTGCCAGCCTAAAGTACTCATTGGACACCTTTGGTCACAGCGAGCAACAATTTCTGAAAAAATTTCTGGCTCGTGTCCAAGAGGTTCATTGCCTCATCTCACTTCTTTTTCTGTACTCGTGGCTTTTTTCCGCTGGCTTCCACGGTTCGCAGGAATTTCTCCAAGTCGCTTCGCTTGAACAGTCGGTAGCCATTAGCCGGGTTGCGGTGACAACGAATTTTCCCGGCGTCACTCCAGCCGCGAAGGCTGTTCTGTGAAATGCCCAGGATCGCTGCTGCCTCCGCTGTCTTCACGTATTCGTTGAGCTTCGCCATTGGATTGCCGATTGTTTCCGTGTTTCGAACCCTCCAAAGTTTACCTGACCCTGAAGCCCATGAACACCATGGAACCGGCTTTTGGGGCGAAACCCATGAAAATGGCCCGGAAATCATGGAAACTCCAGCCGAATTGTGGCCTGACCGCGCTTGAGGTGTTACGTTTTTCATGGCTCCATGTGTGTCGTCGCCGCACAAATGCGAAACGCAAACACACGGAGAACCAAACCATGAAAACCAAGACCAATACCTGCCAGGCCGCGACGAACGCACGTTGCGCCAAGAAGGCCACTAAGGCCCAATCAGCCAAGCCCGCGACCAAGAACGCACCCGCGGCCAAACGGGGCGAACTGAATTTCGACAACCTTGGCGGTGTGATCACGGCCATCGTTGACCAATACGGTGCCCGCGAAGAATCGCTGAAGCTGGCCGACCGAGTCGTCAGCGGAAAGCGGCTCGCAGTCACGCGAGCCCAAAAGCAGGGCGGCCTGCTGTACGGGTACGACTGCGAGGTGCTGGATGAATCGGGCCGTTTGATGCGTCGCTTCTCTTGCCACGAGACTTTTTCCAAGCCGATGAATTGGTCGTCGCGATTGGTGATCTCAAGCGATCACAAAGTGGTTGAAGCCGTGCGATTGATGTTTGAGTCAATCGCTGCGGGAGCGTCCTTCGGCGGGGTGGCTCTGGATCTCAATCGCCAGGGGTACCTCACGATGCATGGCAAGCGATTCAACGCGACGGCCGTACGTCGTACCGTCAGCAATCCAGCCTATGTCATACGGATCGTGGCGGGCCGCAAACGTCGCGGCCGGTTTCGCAGCTTGAACGATGAGGGAAAGTAGTCTGCGAGAACGTCCACGAACCATTGGTTAGCCTCAAACTATTTGATCGGGTCCAACGGATCATCAAACGCAATCCGATGGGAAGCAACACACCAACGCCGGGTCGCTACCTGCTCACTGGCCTAATCTATTTGACTGACACTGGGTATCGATTGGATCGGTTCACGATGACCCACAGCGGGCGAAAGATCGTCCGTCGCTACTATGGCCCGCCTCCGCGAATCTTCGAGGAGTTTACCGACGATTCGGATCGTCCGACGTTTCGAGCCGACACCATCGAACGCGCGGTGCTCGAGAAGCTGCGGCAGTTCATGTCGGACGAACGCAACAAACGCGCGATACGCACCGAGATCGATCGACGCACCGAAAAGGCGGTCGCCAACGTCAGTCGTATCGAATCGGAATTGGCGGATGTACGGGCGAAGCAGGAACGGGCGACGGAGATTCTCGCGTTGGCCAATCGCGAAAAAATTTCGGGCATCACGAAACTGCTCGTGGGGTGGACTGAGCAGGAATCCCAGCTCAAGGACAAGTTGCGACAAGCCAACGGCCAACAAGCGCCGTCGCCAAAAGCGATGGCGATCATGAATCGGCTCGACGACCTGCTGTCGTGGCTTGACGAAGAGGATCGGGAGAACCACGCGTTTGTAATTCGGCAGACCCTCAAGCGGATCACGCTGCGCCGCGAACGTCGCCAAAACGAACGCCACTGCATTCCCTTGTGGGGCGGCGTAATCGAACCACGTGACGACCTGGGCGTGGTAGGCGTCATCTCGTTAACCGAAGACGACACCCGCTATTCTGGCCGCTGGCCTGAAGTGGCCGATTTGATCCGCCAGCGGGGCGGCGTCGTGTATTTCTGCGACGCCTAAGATGAACGTTGGCTCAAGGGTTCGTGCGTTTCCCGCCGATTGGCCCAAGCCGTACTTAACGGCAAGTTACGAAACCTGGGCCATCAAAAGGGTTGGATCGCGATCAGGTAGTCCCGTCTTCAAGTTGTTCGCCGTTGGTTGTTCTCTCAGATCACCGTTCAAGATGGGAACGTGTGATCCACCGATACCGATTGACCGTAGCATTCCCTTGTCAGGAAATTTCGAAGGGAATTTAGCATCGGCCTGCCGTTAGCGCTGACATTACGGAGCCGTTCGGTCCCTAGCGCATCGCGGCCGACAACGTCGCTTTCACGACGGGCCACAAAGCTCTAGAATTTGCGGGCTACCAACGCATTTTCAGGAGGCACCGCGTGAGCAATTCTCTTTCGTACCCAGCACGACCCGAAATTCATTTTGAGCGTGTCGCGATCTTGTTCGCCGGTGGCCCGGCACCAGCGGCTAACGCCGTCATTTCGGCAGCTGCCACCTCGTTCTTGCGAGCCGGTGTCCAAGTCGTGGGTATCCGTCACGGTTACTCCGCGTTAGTCGAATTCGGTCCCGATCGCCCCTTGATCGAGGGCCGCGATTACATCCATTTGACTCCGAAGATTCTCTCGCGGACCCGCAACTCCCAAGGGATCATGATCGGCACGGCCCGTACCAATCCTGGGAAATACATTTCTTCGCCAGACGACTTTGCCGACCCTGAAAAATGCAAACCTTTGCAAGCGACGTATGCGGCATTGCGGTCGATCAATGTCGATGCTCTCATCTCAATCGGCGGTGATGACACGCTGAAAACGGCCAACAAATTCAAACTTTATCAGGAGCGTGCCGTCAAGGGAAACAAAACGCTCCCCATCGTTCATTTGCCCAAAACGATCGACAACGACTATCACGGTATCGATTTTACATTCGGCTTTTTCACAGCCGTCGATTTTTTGGCCTCCGAAATCCGCAATTTGATCTACGACGCCGAAGTGACTCGCTCCTATTTCATCGCCGAGACGATGGGGCGCAGTGCGGGCTGGCTGGCTTACGGCGCGGCGATCGCTGGAGAGGCCAGTTTCGTTGTCAGCGTCGAGGATATCAACGGCGAATATCGCGACGAAGAACGGATTACGGCTCCAGATGGTAGTGTCAAAGTTCGCCCGATCATGAATATTCAACGGATCGCCGAGCGAATCGTCAAAACGATGCTGGCTCGCGAGCGGGAAGGGAAGGAGTACGGCGTGATCGTGCTGGCCGAGGGACTCGCTGAGTATCTCCCCAGCCACTACCTCGAAGGGGTACGCCGAGACGATCACGGCCATATCTCCATTTCGGAAATCAATCTCTGCGATGTCTTTTCATCCTTGGTCGGCAAAGTTTACACAGAGAAAACCGGGAAAAAGCGTCGGATCAAGGGTCTGCAACTCGGCTACGAGTCTCGGTGTGCAAAACCCCATGCGTTCGACGTGATGCTCGGCAGCCAGCTCGGCGTGGGAGCCTTCCGCGCCTTGGCCGAGAAGAAACTGAATGGCGTGATGGTCTCCGTGACAGGTCAACTCGATCTGCACTATGAGCCGTTTGAAAAATTGGTCGATCCGCAAACGCTGGTGACTCGCGTCCGCTACATCAAACCTTCCAGCGACTTTCATCGCTTGGCGCGGTTCTTGGAAACGCAAGTCGAAGACGATTAGAAGAGAAACATCAACGCCACCGACTAGGAGCAAATACCCCTCTCCCGCCCCGGCGGGCCCACTCTCCCAGAGGGGGAGTCGAAAAATCAAACTCCACCCCCTCGCAAGTTAATTGGAAAAGTCAAACTTCTCCCGCAGGATCAAAATACTCCCGCAATGAGCTTGGCAAAACGATCCGCTGCGCGCAAGTCACTGCGGTGACGGCCTGCCGCCGCGGCGCGCTTGCTCGAACAACTCAGCCATACGCGATTGCAGCAGATCGATCAGACCTTCATCGCTGAGCGACGCATATTCCTCAGGTTGAATCGGAGCACCGATCACAATTCGCACCTTGGGACCGATTCGCGGAAATTTGCGCCCTTTGGGCCAGGCTCGGAACGCACCGTCGAGCCCGACGGGAATCAGCGGCGAACGCGTGCGACGCGCCATGGTGCAAAACCCCGGCAAAATCGGCTTGAGTTCGCCGTCCGGTGAACGTGTTCCCTCGGGAAACATCAGCACGAACTCGCCGCGGCGCAGACGAATCATCGTTTCCTTGATGCCGCCCAGTGATGAAACGCCCTCGCGGTCGATCGGGATGGCATCGAGAAAACTGATCAATCGCCCTAAAAAAGGCACGGCGAATAGCTCTTTTTTCGCCAGAAAATTCATTCGCCGCGTCGACGTCGAGCCCACGAGCATGGGGTCGAGATGACTCTGGTGATTCGAGCAAACGAGGCCTCCCCCCTCGCGCGGATAATTTTCGCGGCCGTAGATTTCATAACGATAAACGATCTTGAATACGAACCACAGTAAAATCCGCAACGTTTGGTAACTGCAACGCTTGAAAAGTGACCGTTTTGAACCTTCTCGGGACATCCAACCAGTGCCCATTTCGACCAATAAATTCGCCTCTCCCGTAATTTCGCATCGCACAGGTCGAAGCGTCGGGGAATTCCAAGGGTGTGCCGATAAACCGCGCTCAAGTTTATGCCAATCACCGCGACATGCTAGTCCCCAACGATCTACGGCAAGCATCAACTCTTTGCGCAGCCGATCGTGATGGCACTCGCTAACCGCGCGACAATTTGGCGGTCGTCCAAGAATCAGCTATCCTAATGACGTCGTTGGCCGCGCTGAGCGGTCAGCGGCCGGCCGGATACCGGCAAGTCTGCGAGCGTGTCAGCATGCCCCCCCACAGGTGCTATTGATGAAAATTGGCGATACGATCATCGATGATACGTTCGCGGAAGCCTTTCGCATGGTCTACACTCGCTTGATCATCACGGCAGCCGACGCTTACTGGCGCGACATTGCCGTCGCTTCGGTCTGCGGCTATGGTACGAGTGTCATCGGGTGCGATGCCGAGGTAGGTTGCGAAATGCTTCTGGACGCGTCCACGACCATCGATGGTCGTCCAGGGGCCGCCGTGATGCTATTCGGTTTTTCGGCGGACCGACTCGAACAGGCCGTAGTTAACCGCGTGGCCCAAGCGGTGATGACCTGCCCATCGACGGCTGTTTTCAATGGCCTCGAGACAGCTCTCGAAACGCGTCGTCTGGGTGACCAGTTGCGATTTTTCGGTGATGGGTTTCAAAAGAGCAAAGTTGTCGCCGATCGCCGATTTTGGCGCATTCCCGTGATGGATGGGGAGTTTCTCGTCGAAGCGACCTTTGGCATCGACAAAGGGGTCGCGGGCGGGAACTTTTTGATCCAAGCCTGCGATGAAGCGGCCGGGTTGGCGGCCGCGAGGCGTGCCGTCGGGGCGATTGCGGCGGTCCCTGAAGTCATCACCCCGTTTCCCGGCGGAGTCGTGCGCAGCGGCAGCAAGGTGGGCTCGAAATACTCGGGGCTTAAGGCGTCGACCAATCACGAGTATTGCCCCAATTTACGCACGTTGGTGGCCAGCAAACTCGCCGCTGGCGCTCAGGCCGTTTACGAAATCGTCATCAATGGTACCGGCGAACCAGCAATCGCCTCCGCGATGCAGGTCGGGATTCGCGCTTCCGTCGGCCCGCAGATCGTGGCTGTCAGCGCAGGCAATTACGGCGGAAAGCTGGGCAAATTTCACTTCCACCTGCATCAGATCCTCGGCAATTCGAGTTAGGCGTTGGGCGAGCGGTAGCTACGGGATGTTTTCACTTGCCCGTCGCCTTGCGAAAAAATCGGTCTGTAAAAAAATCTGTCGGCCGCAGGGCCCTGGCTCGCGGTTATCCGCAAACCAGACGCTAACGCGTTCCGGCGAATGGTTTAGGGACAGAGCCGAAGAGTTCCGACAAAAATCTAGCTTGGACCGGCAGGCGAAGTTGGTTGTTTTTCCGCTGCATCGAGAATGTTGGCCAGCTCTTTGACGTCGAGCAACAGTTGTCGCTCGGCATCGCGTTCCAAAGGCTTGCCGCCGAATCGAACGGCTTGAAAAGCCTCGGTAATTCGTTCGACGATATCTCTGCCGCGCGACTCGTGCCGTGAAGGAGCCAGCGAGGCACGAACTTGTTGAGCAAACTCGCGATGCGTCGATGTGGGGCTGATCGTCAACCGATGCCGTCCCAGCACGGTCAGAAATTTTTCATAGAAGGGTACCGTCGGATAAGCCGATCGTTCGGCCAGCACCCAGCGGCCAAGTTGCGGGGAAATCATCGACAACAGCGATGCTGCCCAGCGACGGATTGGGCCGGACCCAGCCGATTTTCTCGAGCCCGGGCCCGCGACGCGACTTTTTCGAAACGTCAACGCGGTGAGCAGCAACAAGGCCACGATGCTCGCAGAAATCACAACGGCCTGCCAAAACGGATTCGTCTGCACGTTGATGACCGCCCGCTGAGCAGACTCTGTCCACCGGCTGATGTTGAGAGCGTTAGCCAGTCGCGAAGCCGGCACATCCATCAGGCTTTCGTCTCTGCTGTTGTCCAGCCCCATCACATAGTCTTGCCAAAGCGTTCGCGCCAATTGCAAGGTACTCGAGTTACGAATTCCGTTCGCGAAGATTCCTTGCGGTGGCGTCGGATCGAAGCGGACCCACGATCCGCCCCGACTCGCCGTGCCGTCTCGAAACATTTCCCGCGTGCACCACTCCGGCGGAATATAGGCCTCGACCCAAGCGTGAGCGAACGAGCTCAATACGACATACGATTCGCTGACCCAATCACCCCCGCAATAGCCGACCACCACCCGCGCGGGAATCCCTTGGCTCCGCAGCATCACGACCATCGCCGCCGCATACAACTGGCAATGGCCGCAGCGATGGTTCCGGACGAAATCCTCGATCGGATCCAGCGAAAAATCGCGGCGCACCTTGCTAAACTCCAGCGTGTACTGATATTCGGGCGAATTCAAGAAATGTCCCTCGATCGCCTTGGCGATAAGCAGATGATTTCCAGAGGAAATACTCCCGGCAATGCGATTCGCCGTCTCGACGACAGTCGGATAACGGTCGGGAGGCAAGTACGTCAGGCTGCGATGTTCGCCTTGGTCGGGTCGGAGGGCAGGCTCGCTCGGATCCCGGGTGGGATTGAAGTAAGGATTGGCACTGGGAAGCTGATTTTGTTTGTCGACGCTTGTTACCAGGCGGTAGCGAAACGGGGCGTATTCAATGAACTCCAAGGGACGCGGCCGTACCACCGCCGAGAGGGGGCGGCAAACTTCGAAGGGGACAGCATCCTCTGCATGCGACCACAGCGGCAAGGTGCAGTAAATCAACGGGTCGTTGGTCGCATCAAGCGTGTAGTCGACGTTGACGAACGGCTCCGGCAGCCTCGCCTCGCGAGCACTGATTCGCGGAATCACTTCGTATTCGTTGTAAAAAACTCGATCGTAGGGGGCTTCGAAGGTCGTTGCGTTGTTGCGGACCACGAGCCGAGAGAGGGCCATCGCTCGAAAATAAGGATTGCCGGCGATCTGGATCGGTTCCTCGGTCACCATGTTGGTGAATTTGACACGCATCACCTGGGTCGAATTCAGTTTGATATCTTCGCGGACATCGAGATTGATCGCTTGTGATAGACCGGTCACAGCCACCGGCACCACTCGCGAGGCTACCCATGAATCCGGCGCTCGCGGGATCAGCACGAACAGGACAAGGGCGAAGGCCAGGCAAGCTACAATCGCCGGGATCAGATGTCCGATGGAGGTCTCGAAAAAGTCGCGCGGGGCAGACGCCAAGGCATAATTCAGCCGCAACGGCGGAGCCGCGGCAGCCGCGGACTTGCCGAACAGCGGGAAGGCGAAGCGGCGTTCCGTGCCGGCTCGATTGACCTCCTGCAAGCGTTCTTCCTCATCTTCTCCCGTCAACAAATACAAAAAGAACGCCGCCAGAATCATGTAGAGCAGAAATATGCCCCCCCCTTCGAGTTCAAGGCTGAAGACGGCGGCCACAACCACTTGCAACACATTCAAAATGATCAACTGCCAGTACTGTCGCGGTGCCTTGTCCTGAAACAGCAGCAGCGATTGCAAGTAGACCAACAAGTTGGCCACGGCGATCAACTGCGCACCACTCTGCGCCTCGAAAAAGTAGCTCATCGTCCAGATCAAGATGCCGATCGAAACGACATTCGCCACCCAGCGCGGGATGCGGAACAGCTTCCACCAATCGACGATGATCCACGCCAGAATCGCCGCGATTATGGCGGTCACGCTGAGCGCGATGCTTCCTTGGCCCATACCCAATAGGATAGCACTGACGATCACCATCGCCAAAAATACAAGCTCCAGGGCGCGACGGCTCCATCTCATGAGCGTGCCACCTCCAGCATTGGCGGTCGACTTGGTCGGGGCTCCACCCCTCCGTCGAGCGACGTTGCCGCCGGTTCCGAACTGAAAATCTCTGCGAACTCACCGCTCGAAACATCGACCCACCGCACCCATGCCTGCAACGATCGGTAGCGGATCAATTCCTCCTCCGTCAATTCATTCAACAAGTCATCCGTAAATGGTCGCGAGCTGAATACGTAAATGGGAGTCCCCTCCGAAGCCCGGCGTCCCATTTCCAGAACCGTGCGGAGCGTCGCTGGGGCATGGCTGCTGCGCGCCAAGGCGAGACTGCGAAAGACGTCCAAGGCGATTTTCGAATAACTTTGATCGCTATGGAAGTCGCAACTGGCCCCGCAGATCGCGACGGAAATCAAGCCGAAGACGCGGTTCTCCATTTTCGAAAACAGCGTCGCTCCGAAACTGAGAATCTGCTCGACTCGGTCTTCGTTCGCAGTTACCCGGCCCGCAAAAATCCCCCCCCCTTCGAAGAGGTCGAAAATCAAGGCCACGTCCTTGTCGGTCCGCGTATCGAATTGCTTGACCATCGGGATGCCGAATTTCGCCGTGCTGCGCCAATGGACCTGCTTCAGGCTGTCTCCCGAACGCCAGGCTCGCAACGCGAAAAATTCGTCGTCGCTCAACGCGCGTTTTCGTTTTACCGAGTTTTCGCCGGCAGCCAGCGATAACAAACGGCGATCCCAAGTCGCACTGAGTTTCCCCAAACGCGGGGCGACGAACAGGGCATCGACTTGATCGAGCGGCCGAGTGCTGGTCATCAGGCCGAAAGGGAAACGCGTCGAGAGCTTGGCCGGGCCAAATTCATACGCACCACGCTGGGTGAATGTCGCCTTGAAACTCTGATAGCGGCATTCTTGTGGACGAATCAGCCGATATAGGAGCCGAACCGCTTGAGAGCCCTTCCCGGAGGCGCCCTCGCTCTTTACTGGACGCCCTTGGTCCTGCAACACCATTTGCCACGTGCTGAGCCGCTGCCGCTCGTTGACGACCTCCCATGTGATATCGACAGGATCGCCAGCAAAGGCGATCCTGGGCAACAGCCGTTTGCAGCGCAGTCGCCGCAAGGTCAGCTGCGCGACCCGCCAGCCGATCAGCAATGGCGCGATCATCAAGGCCGCCATGAGCACGAGCATGCTGATGTTCCGCAACAAGGCCCCCGACGTAACGAACAGCCAAACCACTAGATAAATCCAACCCTCGCGCGTCAGCGCGACGCTGACTCCACTGGAATCCGTGGTGGCGACTTGTGCTTCATCGGTGGACACGTGGCGACCTTCCATACTGACAGCCGATCAACGCGGCAGAGGCGTCTGATTCACAATGCGGCGGATGATCTCTTCGACTTCGCCACGTTGGTTGCCGTGCATGAAGCCGCGCGTTTGCACGCGGTGAGCGCAAATACTGACCGCTAAATTCCGTGCGTCATCAGGGATCGCGTAATCCCGTCCATCGGCGAACGCCGCCGCTTGCGTCGCGCGATACCACAACAACACTCCGCGGGTCGAGACGCCAAAGGCCAAGTCTTTCGAATTGCGGGTCGCATGAACGATCCGCAAGATATAATCCGAGATCGAGGGATCGACCTGAACCTCGCGGACACTCGCCTGCATGGCGACGATTTGCTGCGAATCGCAAATTGGCTTCAGTTGATCGACCGGTTCCCCCAGACGATGACTGTTCAGAATGGCCTCCTCGAACTCGCGGTCGGGATAGCCCATCGAAATCCTCAAAAGAAACCGGTCGAGCTGGCTTTCCGGCAGCACGTACGTCCCCTCGAATTCGAAGGGGTTCTGTGTCGCGATCACCATGAATGGGAGACGGAGAGGGTGAGAAATTCCATCGACACTGACTTGACGATCACTCATCGCCTCCAGCAGCGCGCTCTGGGTTCGCGGCGGCGCCCGGTTGACTTCGTCGGCCAACACGAAATTGCTGAAAATCGGGCCAGGCTTGAATTCGAACTCGCGCGTCGAAGCCGCAAAAATCGAACTTCCCACGATGTCGCTGGGGAGCAAGTCGGGTGTAAATTGAATGCGGCGAAATTCTCCCGAAACGCTTCGCGCCAGTGCCTTGCCCATCAACGTTTTCCCGACGCCCGGCAAATCTTCCAGCAGCAAGTGTTCGCCGGCCAACAACGCGATCACGCACGAGCGGGCCACGTCCTCCTTGCCGAGCACCACAGACGTAATGTTGCCGACGAGCGAGCGAACCGTAGCGAACTGCGCTGCCAATGATTGCGAACCGCTCTTTAACGCTGATTGTGAGTTTTCTTGAAACAACGTTTCCCCCGATCTCATCGATGAACCGCTACCCGGCAGGCGACTCTGGTCACATTTTAAACGATTTACGACGTTTGCGGCTGCCCCTTCGAAAAACGGCCGACGGCTTGTCTTTCCCCTGCAATCTTCCAGAGCTCGGCGGGGAGAGCTTGCCGCTGACCTAGCTACAGACGGCCCTTGGCAGCTGATGCACTCGCAACCAAGATCGCCAGACAGCCCCAGCATCGCCAGAACGCCATCGCGGTTTTCGATAAAGCCCAGACTTTGACAGCGAGACCGGGTGACGCATCCGCCGCAATCAGGCGAAACCGAAATCGCGGCGACTTAAAAACAGAAATTCCGTCTTCACCGGAGCAGAGGGGACGGACGACAGGCCCCGAGTACAAACGAAGCGCCCCCAAACGATGAAGATCCGTGGTGGCTATTCCGAAGTGACGAACTCGGTTTCGAATTCGGTCGTTTTCCAAGGCAAGTCCAACAGATTACCCCATTTCGTCAGTTCGAGATACATTAGGATTGTGGCCACGGTAATCATGACCGCCGAGATGGCCAACAGGGCATGAAAGAAGTTGAAGCCAACCCATGGTTTGGGGCGGACGATTTTCCCGTCCTTGATCACGATGTCTTGAGAGGTTTTCCCGGCTTGGCTCATGACGGTTCCTAGTACTTGCTGGCGTCGATAAACAACAGGATCGCCGCCGCGGTGAGCATGACGAACGAAATGATCAAGCTGAACGAATAGACGTCAAAAGGACGCTTGCCGATGATTTCGGGACGTCGTTGCGGTACTGGCGCTGCCTGTGACGGAGCCGAAGTCATCGGTACATTCTTCTCGGCCAGCGGCGGGTCGAAGACCGCATCCGCCGAATCGAACAGGTCATCAGAATCTTGTCGTGACATGATCACCCTCGCGGACCGCGGTTTGGCGATATTCGGGAGCGACGCGGAGGACCGAACGATCGTGCTCGCTCTTGACCACTACCGCTTTGCCAATGAAGCGGTCGCCCCGGAAGATGTCCATGGTGTGGCCCTCGCGAATTCCGTCATCCAACCCCAAGCTGACCACAATATTTTCAGTGTCGCGGGTGCGGGAGACTTCCACAATCACGCCATCGACTTTGGCGGGGATATGATCGGTCAGCGAGTTGACATTCAAACCGGCACTCCGCATGACCTTTTCTTGCTTCGCGACGTAGGCGGTAAGTTCCTTAGCCTGGAGCTCGAGCGATTCCACCGTTTGCTTTAGCTGGTTGTATTGGTTGGTCAATTCGATGACTTCGGTCCGTTTGGCCGTGATGTCGGCGACCAGGTTGCGATTTGTTTCCCGCAGCGATTCGACTTCGCGTTCCTGTTGGGTCAAGCGGGCTTGTACCGTGCTGACGTTTTGTTGCAAGCGCTCATTCTCGACAATTTTTTCCGTGAGCTGTTTGACGGCCGCGTCGCGGTTGCTTTTCTCGACTTCCAGTTGGGAGAACAATTGCTGCAATTGTTGTTGCCGCGCAACCTTTTCTGTCTCGATCAAGGTTTCCAATTCGGTCGATCGGGTCTTCAAATCCGTGATGAGGCGGCGGTACGCGTCCGCGTTGGCCTTGTTCTCCCGAGCTTGATCTTTCCACGCCCGTTGCGAAGCCCCCACCATGACGGCTAGAACAAGGAAGCAGATGCTCATCACGAGGATGAAAGCTACAAGAATCTTGCCCAATAGGTTCATTGAAAAAAATCCTCAATCATGCGGCGATGGCCAAGGCATTACAGCCTCGCCAATCCCCCTATTTCCCCAAACTGCCCATCCGAACGGACTGGCTCAGCACCAACCTTGGATTTCGACACCCTCTCGGCACCCGTCCGGGCATTGCCTGCATTTTCAGTATAGTTGCGAGGCAAAAAGAGTGTCAACGATTTTGCGATTTTGTTCTTTTTTTGGGATTTTCCCCGAATCCCGGGCGTCGCCTAGCCCCGAAAGAAACCGGGTTCTGGACCCTCTTTGTGAATCGGTCAATCCGAACTCTCGACAAGCCTGGAGTCGATAAGAAAGGGCAGCTTTTTTTGACATTGGCCAATTTTAACGTTACATTCATTACAGTCGTCAGGCTCGACGGCACGCGGCGGACGGATGGTTGAGGAATTGCGCAGGGGTGGGCATCAATGATTGGTGGAAAATTCTCGCTCTTTACTCTGTTTTGGGCGGTAGCAGTCGCCGCTTTTTTCAGTGCGTCCCTGCTGGCGTTTTTCCAGCAAAAATCGTGGGGCCATAGCGTCGTCACGGCGGCCATCCTAGTGACAATTTCCGGAATGCTCGCTTTTGTCCTTGCTCGTGTGGCGATCTGGTACGGCAGCGTCTTCGTCAAGGCAAACAGCGACGGCAATGAGCCGCGTCAAGTCCTTTGACTCCCCCCCCCTTTTCCATCACTGACTAGCCTTAAGGTAGCAACATGCCGGCGAATGTGCTGCACAGCTATGTTCGAAGCGTCCGTACGATGCGATGCCTGCTCTTGATTGGCTTGGTTGGTGTGCTGACTTTACAGCACGAGGTTGCCCGGGGATTTCAAGCTAACCCCGGCGGACGGGCAAAATTCAAAATCACCAAACAACTCTTCACATGCTACAGAGCTAAGCCAACAACCTTCGTTGAGGTCACCCTGCTGGACCAAACGCTCATCAAGTCGGTTCCCCAACAAATGTATATTCATCTGGGAATCATAGAGCATTACGATCAGCGGTCACCAGTTGTCTGGACGAAGACTCTGAATTTCGCGGCGGGATCGGCTACTGCAACCGTTGCGTTCGATCATGAGTTCTACTTCAGCGAGTCACTCGACGGCAACCAAATCAAATGGATTCGCATCACGACTGGACCTGGTCACCAATCGAAAAGCATTGCTGTCGGGGCGTTTTCTGACGTCTTCCCGGTATCAAGTTTTAATCTCAACAATTACCTGTTCCTGTCGAGCCAACCTCCAGTTTCTACCCGCGCACATCAGTTGGTTTACGACGTCGAAGATGCCAAGTTTCGCCAGCAATTGGCCCAATTTTTTAGAAAATTTTCGATATTTCCCCCTATGATTGTTGACCAATCCAATCTCTTATTCAACCCAGCCGAAATGCCAACATTGGAACATCTTCCAAACACTTTGGATCGCGACAAAAGCAATAAAATCGCATGGAATATTACCCCCGAAGGATATTGCGGCAATATTGAGACACTGGTCAAAAACGGCTACTACTTTGGTGACATCCGAGATATTTCCGAACATTGGGTCGGACTTTCCCCGTTTGCGACAATTTTCATTTCTGAAAAAGACCTCCGACTGTTGTGTCAAGAGTCCCCGCAAAAAGCGCAGGCTCTTGCCGACCGAGTCGCCGCGGGCGGACAACTTGTGATCACGGAATGCACTCCTGACTTCGCATTTCGCAGATCATTGCGAACTTTATTTAGCCGCTCAACCGATTCCGATGCATCAAGGCACCCAAAACTCCGCACTAAGTTTTGGCAGCTCAAGCCGGAGTCCTTCCAGTACGACGAATTGGCTCTCTTAGAGGCGCTACTGAGTGATCGAATTCAGCAATCCTCTAAAATGATTAAGTCAAATAATTTACGTTCAGCCGAATTTCTTGACTTTAATCATTCGGATCGAAATCTAACTTTGTTTCGAGAAATCGGAAAACTGAAAGTTTCTCTGGTTCCCATCGAATCCCTCACATCAGGTGAGGTCGATTTCGCGTCAGTAGCGTGGGGCCGCGGCGGCCTCGTCATGACCACCTTGGCACCTAAAGAATTTGAAGATCTTCATTGGCATGCTGTTGAAGAATTGTCGCAAATCAATCCAAATGTACCCTTCGATAAACTGGTCGGTTTTGAGACGTTGCAGGCGAAATCTGGATACTTGGGAGTGCCTGGAGTTGGCCAGCCGCCGATAATATTGTTTTTGGCGCTGGTCACTGGATTTGCATTTGCGGTTGGCCCTGGCTGTCTACTGTTACTGGCGAGATTCCGTCGCAAAAATTTGATTCTGTTACTGGTGCCGCTCCTGTCTCTGCTGGTCACGTTGATATTGGTCGGCTACGGTTTGCTGATTGATCGACTCGACTATCAAGTTTGCCGACTTTCCAGCACCTATCTGGACCAGCACAATCAAATTGCGGTCACCCACTCGCAAAATGCGATCTTTTCGGGACGAAGGCCTGGCCCGGTGCCTATTGCACAGTCTCAGATGTTGAGCGTTAGCCAGTATCATCCGTTCGCCAGTCCATACCACTGGCGTTTCAATAACTGGCTTAACATCAATGGGATCGATAGCCCCACCACTGTATCGGGAACAACCATGCGTGCTAGAACCTTGCATCAAATAACAACTGTGGGAGTGGCTGCGCATGAATCGCTATTTCGAATCGAGTTGCACGAGGAATCGGACAATGACAATCCGACATTGGCTGCGGTGAATCAGTTGGGCTTTCCCATCGAACTTGGCGTTGTCCGTCACAAGAAATCGATTTACCTTGTGCGGGACTGCCCTGCAGGAACCGCCATGCCGCTCACGATGGTTTCAGCACCTGAAGCAGCGGATGCATTACGCACCTACGCCGATGAGATACTCGAGCAATGTCTCAATAGTCGAGATCTCCGCGGCAAACTTATTCGCGGCAGTTTGTACAGTAACGCTTTAAGCGACGATTTACTTGAAAAAATGTCTTCCAACGAAGGGCAGACCTACAGTTATTGCCTCGTGCTCAATGAACCCTTGACTTGGCTCAAAGACGGCCATTTCTTCATCATCGCTCGGGACAACCCCTGGCTCCAGGATTTGAATCCCGACCCACTGATCAAATATCAAATTCACCTGATTCACGGGTCATGGCGGTAACCATGAACAATGTCTTTACGTCAGTATCCGCGGCGATCGAAGTCGTCGAACTTACTCGCTGGTTCGGGAAAACGCTGGCGGTGGACCATCTGCATTTGTCCGTTCGACCGGGAGAAGCTCTCGGCTTTATTGGGCCCAATGGAGCTGGAAAAACGACGACGATGCGAATTTTGGCGACGATCGACGAACCCGATTTGGGGGATGCGTTGGTGTACGGGTTTTCCTGTACCAACGACCCAGAACGAGTTCGCCGAAGACTTGGATTCATGCCGGATACTTACGGCGCCTACCCTAATGTAACGTGTATCGAATACCTCGATTTTTTCGCGCGGAGTTATGGCTTAATCGGACGAGAGCGTTCACGAGCAATCAAACGTGTCTTGGATTTCACGAAGATGCATCACATGATCGAGAAGCCCATGACGGGGCTAAGCAAAGGGATGAAACAACGCTTGTGCCTCGGACGCGCCTTGATCCACGATCCTGAAGTGCTGGTCCTCGATGAACCGGCCGCCGGGTTGGACCCGCGCGCTCGCGTCGAATTGAAGGAAATGGTGGCAAATTTATTGGCCGATGGTAAAACCATGTTGATCAGCAGCCATATCCTTTCCGAACTCGCTGAGATGTGCAATCGCGTGGCGATCATCGAACACGGTCGTCTGTTGGCCAGCGGTACAATCGATCAAATTCTCGAACAGTACTCGACGGGATCATTGACGGAATCCGGCCAGCGGCTGACCACGATCACGATTGGATTTGCAGGTGATGGGGAACGCCTGGCCGAATTTCTCAAGTCACGTGCGAGCTCCGAAGTCCGAGTGCGAGGAGATCAAATCGAGTTCCTCGGACCGGAAGATGCGGAGGCGTGCCGAGCCTTGTTGCACGAATTGGTATCGCTCGGCTTCCCAATCCACAGCTTCACACCGAAACCTAAGTCGCTCGAAGAAGCATTCATGAATGTCACGCTGGGACATGTCCGATGAGTAAATCCGTCGCCGAACCAGTGCAGCGCGACGCCGCCGGCGAAATTCAACATCCATTGCTCGAAGAACCAACCAATTCGTTCGATCGGGGACTGTCATGGCTGGCCGACAACTCCAGCCCCCTGGTGGTGAAGGAAATTCGCCAAGCCGTCAATAGTCGCGCATTCTTTTATACTTTTTTGTTACTGTTGATCGCCATGGTGGCCTGGTCCTTTGTCGGCTTGTCCTTTGTGATTTCCGACGATATCACGTCCGGCGGCGCGAATATGATGAGCGGATATCTAGTAATGCTTGGGGTACCACTCTTCGTCGTTTTACCGTTTTCGACCTTCCGCTCGATGATCGCCGAGTATGAAGACGATACCTTCCATTTGATATCGATAACCAAACTGTCAGGGCGAGGCATCATCTACGGGAAGTTAGCGAGTGCGCTATCTCAAATCGGAGTGTATTTGTCGGCGATCGTGCCCGGAATTACCTTTTGTTACTTGTTACAAGATTTGAGCTTATTCGAAATTTTTTCTTTTTTACTGATGGCGGTGATGCTATCGATCGGCTTGATTGGCCTCGGACTTGCGCTGGCTGGCATCGGGCGTCAAATTGTTCTGCGTTTCATGGCCTATCTCGCCATTCTGATCGCCTGTGTCATCGCGTTTATCGCCTTTTGGATCTCTCAAGCAGAAATCTTAGTAGGAAGGTTCGTTTTTTTGGGATGGCAAATCCCTTTCGGTTTTTCTCTGTTCATTTTCGGTTTGGCATTGTTGCTGACAGAGGGGGCCGTATCTGCCAACTCGTTTTTCGCCGAGAATCGCAGTACGAACATTCGTTTGGCGTTCGTGGTCTTTTTGTTTTGCCTCATCACGGTGGTCATGGTTTCAAGTTCTGACACCTTATTTATTGATGCAGAATTTACATCAGTCGTATGGTATCTGTCCGTGGGTATCGGGCATCTTGTCGCCTTGTTCGGTTGTATGGCAGCGGCGGAGTATCCCATCATTTCGCATAGGGCTCGCCGAGGGATCCCCAACAACCCTTGGCTCCACGCGCTGGTCGCGGTGCTTTTGCCCGGACCAGGCCGTGGCTACCTCTGCTCGATTGCATTGATCTGGGGCCTGATTGGCGGGTTGGTATTTTTCTTACCGTTGGCCAGTCACTTGGCCAGATTCCAGTTATTTCAGGGTATCTCGAATTTATTTGTTACCAATTCATCAATCGCTGCTTTCTACCACGCTGCCATGGCGACGATATTCGTATCGCTGACTTATCTGTTTTGTCGATATCTGGGAACGCGACTTCCTCGACCTTCGCCGATTGTGGGAGCAGTGTTTGCCGCCATCTTGTACACTTTATCGACGCTATTTCCCTTGATTTTGTACGGGTTTTTCAAATATTTCGATGCGAACTCTTCCGAGTCGGATTTGTTGCTGACGGCATTATTCGCTTGGGGTATCGTGTCGCAGCTCGATCCAGACTATATGATCTCGCAAATTCCGCCCATCTATCTCTCGGCGAATGCCGTGGTAGCGGCCGTCTTGTTCATAATTTGCTTTTCCCTCGCTGCACGCGAAATCTCGCTACCGCAGTCGATGGTTCCCGCCAAGGTGCAGGCAGAAATCGATGCTCGCCGCCGCAAATCGGTCGCGCATGACGAAGAAACGATCGAAGAGCTATTTCAAAATCGCCGGTAGTGAAGAAACAATCACTTGGCCAAATTGGCAGCGTGGAGCGAACGATAGCTCGCCGATCGTAGAAGTTTCAGCCCACGGCGCGTAGCGTGATGCCGATCAGGGCTCGCGAATGCTGGAATCGAGACTGCGAATCAGCGGATACAAGAAGTACTCGTAGACACGGCGTTTCCCGACCACAATTTCGGTATCTACCAGTAAGCCGGGGCGCAGTCGGAACGAATCGGGAACATGTTCGAGTTTCGTCGCTTCGGTCAACTCGACGCGTGCGATGAAGGAAATCTGACGAGGCATGCCAGGGGTATCCTCACGTTCGACGGAATCCTCGCTGATCGTGCGCACGACGCCGGTGAGATATCCGTGCCGCTGATAAGGCAATGCCGAGAGTTTGAGCCGAACCTCTTGGCCGACTTTAACCTGGCCAATATCCTTGTCCGGCAACTTGATTTCGACTTCGATAGCTGCATCGATGGGGATCAACTTGAACAGAGGCTCGCCGCTCTGCGCCATCGAGCCGACGCTCCGCTCGGCGACCTCCAGGACGTAGAATTCTTGGTAAGGCAGATCGGTCGGCACGCGAATTTCGACCAACTCTTTCGCTCGCATTGCCTTGCTCAACTGCTGCTCGTTCTCCGAGATTTCCGCGTAAGTCGTCGCGATCTGTTTGGCGATTTCGCTTCGCCAGTTGGCGATAAAGGCTTGTTTGCGATCCTCCAAGGCCCGTTTGTCGGCCTCGATTTCCCGGCTTTTGCCAAGTTGTGTTTCCAATTCCAAGCGGGCTTTTTCCACCTGAAGGCGCTTGTCCTCGAGCTCGATCGGCGAGGCGCTACCCTTGGACTCCAGATTCCGATAACGTGCTTCGATTTTTTCGACCGCTTCCAGAAAGTTGCGTTGCGTCGAGATAGCCATCGCGTTATTGGCCGCTTGCACCTCCAATTTGTCGAGCTCCGAGGCGAACTCGTTCATGCGGGCACGATACTCGCTTTGGCGTTCGAGATAGGCACTCTGCTGCGTCAACCATGCCGGATCGAGTTCTTTGCCCGTGATTTCAAATTCCTGCTGGTTCAGCTCGGCAGTCCAGCGCCGATAGGCGGCTTGCAATGAATTGAGTTTTGCCTCGAGTTGTTTGACGTCGGCATCCGAAAAGGTGGGATCGAGGGTTGCCAATAAATCGTTAGCGCGGACGAGCTGTCCGAATTTCGCATGGAGTTCGCGAATGGGTGCGCTGATGGCAGGTTGGATCATGATGGCCTTGTCCACCACGAACTTACCGGGTGCCGTCACGATGCGGTCCACCTCGGCCCAGGCGGCCCACAAACAAGCCGCGGAGATCAAGGCAAACACCGTGTACAACGTCCACCGCGCTCCTCCGGGCACACTCCGTTGCTCGATTTCCACGGCATCCGGCTGGAACTCGATCAACGTTTTTTGCAGCCGAGGATCGCGGCGGCGGATCTCATCGCGAGCCACCTGACGTTTTCGCTCACGTTCGGCTTTAACGTCTTGCTTCAAATTCGACCGACCTGTTGTTGCCATAAGTCCCGATATACCTTGCAAGTCTCTAGAAGCTGCCGATGATTTCCGATCGCGTTGATTTCGCCGCGTTCGAGTACCACGATGAAGTCGCATGAAGTCAACGTCGTCAGGCGATGCGACACGATGATGACCGTGCGCCCGCGAGCAATCCCTGCGAGATTTCGCTGAATGATCGCTTCGCTTTCGGGATCGAGAGCGCTGGTCGCCTCGTCGAAAACGAGAATCCTGGGATCGGTCAGCAAGGCCCGAGCGATAGCCAGCCGCTGCTTCTGTCCTCCTGAAAGGTTCGAGCCATTTTCCTCGAGCATCGTGTCGTAGGACTGGGGCAGTCGCTCGATGAACTCGTCGGCTCCTGCAAGCTTGGCGGCATGGACGACTTCAGGGAAACTCGTGTTGGATTTCGCCATCGAAATATTTTCCCGCACGGTGCCGCGGAACAAGAAATTGTCTTGAAGCACCACGCCGATATTCTGGCGGAGATGCGTCAGGTCCAATTCGCGCATGTCCAGTCCGTCGATGCGGATCAATCCGGCTTGTGGCGCGTACATCCCCTGAAACAGTCGCGTGAGCGTCGTTTTGCCCGACCCGCTGCGCCCGACGACTCCAATCACGCTCCCTTGGGGGATTTTCAGCGAAACATCGCGGAGCGCCGGCGGCAGGGCAGGGGCGTAGCTGAAAGTAACCCGCTCCAATTCGATCTGTCCCTGGATCGGCGGTCGCAAGCCGTGGCCGATACCCGGTTCAGCCGGACTGTTCATGACGGTTCCGAGCATGCGGACCGAAAGAGCCGTTTCTTGGAACGAATGGATCAACGATACGAGTTGCACGAGTGGCCCGGTCACGCGACCGGAGATCATCTGGAAGGCGATCAAGGCCCCCACGGAGATTTCGCGATTGATCACATCGGTCGCCCCGAACCAAATCACGGCGATCATCATGAGCTTCTCGATCAACTTCGACACTGTGGTGGCGGCAATCGAAATTTTGCCAACGCGGTATTGCATCGCGACCGCTTCGGCAGACCGCTGGTCCCATTTTTTGCGTTGCACAGGCTCCATGCTGAGGGCCTTGACGGTCTGTGCCCCGTGGATCGTCTCGATCAACATCGCTTGGCGGTTGCCCTCGGCGTTGTAGAGCGCCTCCAGACGACGTCTGTAGGGACCGAGCAACAAAAAGATATTGAGGGCGAGCAGCGCAGTGAACACGAGCACAATCAAGGTCAGCTTGACACTGTACAGAAACATGATCGGCAGGAATACGAACAGCGAGACTGTGTCGAGCAGTGTGAGAAAGAGGCTGCCCGTGAGGAATTCCCGAATTTTCGACGTTTGCTGCATGTGCTTGGAGAGCACACCCGCCGTGATCTGCTCGAAAAACGCCATCGGCAGCGACAGCATATGTTGGAACGTTCTCGTCGCGACCCGCACGTCGATCTTGGCTGTCGCGTGGAGTAGCAGAAAGCCGCGCAGGAAATTCAGAATCGCATCGAAAATCAGAGCCACACAGATGCCGATCGTGATCGCGTGCAGGGTTTGCATCGCATTGTTCACCAGCACCTTGTCGATCACCAATTGAAAATACAGAGGTACGACCAGGGCGATGATTTGAATCACGACGGCAGCGATGGCAACGTCAGTAAATGTGGTCCATTGTCGGGCGATTTCCGGCAAGAACCAGCGCAGACTGAACGGTTGATTCTGATCCAGCAAGCGATAGGTCCGCTTGGCCAACAGCACCTCACCGCGCCACGATTTTTCGAACGATTCTCTCGTCAAAAAGATAAAATCGGGGCGGTCGGCCAAGGGATCGAACACGGCGACCTGGTTGACCGATTTGCCGCCTTCGACCGGTGCCTTGCGCATGCCGACGAGGATCACGAAGTTACCATTTTCCAGCTTGGCCATGATCGGAAAGGCTTGTTGGGCACGCTCCAAATGGCTCCAACTAATCCGCGTGAAGCGGGCCTTCAAGCCCAGGTCACGCGCGATCCTCAAAATCTTCGAGTTCGATGGCTCTTCGTTTTCCAGCGAGTATTCGTGAATCAACCGTGCGGCGGCAGCATCAAGGCCGTGATGCCGAGCGATCAACGACAGACAGCGAACGGCAGTATGGCCGACCTCTTGATCGTCAGCAGACTTCTCCGTGTTTTTTTTCGCATTATCAGCGTTGGAGGGTTCGGCCTTGGTGGCCCTCGAGGTCGTGCTGTCGGGCGATGAACCGCCACTTTGTCCCCCCGGACGCGAAACCGGCAGACTGATTGGCTCCGCCGCGCCGGGCTGACGCTGGTTGGGATCGACAGCAGGGTTGTGTTCGGCTTTATGGGGATCGGAAGACATGGGGGAATTGTACTGATTTTTCCAATTCGACAGCAGGTCAAAAAAAAACCTCGCCGGAAAACCGACGAGGTGTCACCAATCAGGTTACCGGTTGGAAAGCTTAGACTGGAACCGCCACATAACCGAATTGCGTTTGGAAATCGGTGATGCGGAAGTTCTTTTTCTGGTCAGTTGTACCGACCCAAACGGATGTAAGGTCAACACTTCGGCCGAGTTGTTGACCGTTGCGGTCGACGATCCGCAAGGTTTCGACTTGAGAAGCGGTTTGGGACATTTCGGCGATCGTGATACCGCCGATGGACTGACGATCCCCCAGAGTGATTTCGATACGAAGATCCCTCAGGTTTTGGCCAGTCCGCCAGAAGGTAAAGTCCACCTCCAGCGAATTGAACCGGTTGAAACGATCAACGATTTCGATGGCATCGCGGCCACCCTCTCCCGCCTCGCGAATCACATCGCGACCGTCACCCGGGCCCCAGACATAAGTGTCGTTGCCGGCTCCGCCACGCAGAACATCGTTGCCGCCAAGTCCGGTGATTCGGTCATTGCCCTGCAGTCCCCAGATGATATTCCGCGCTTCATTGCCGATGATCGTGTCGTTATTGGGTGTGGCGCGAGCGTTCTCGATCGTTGCTCCAAAAGCAATACCCAGTGCATTTTGTCGACCGTTCAACGAGCTGTAGCGGCCGGGACGCAGATCGATATTGGCCGCGGCAACTTGATTGCCGTAATTCAGCGTATCGATGCCGCCAGCGTCCCAAATGACGCGCAGGTCATTGTCGCCCAAGGCCCAGCGATACTGCGTGTTGTCGGCATTGTGGGACATGTTAGCGCCGTATAGTCGCTGGATCTCCAACACGTCGTATAGGGTAAATGTAATCGGGTAACCGCTGTTCCCGCTGGGTGGCGCGTCGAACGAGGAACTGTAGCTCATGATCGTTAGCTGATGGCTATCGATCCAACTCGGCAGCACCGGGTTGCCTTCGAAAGGATGCTTGAAGCCGAGCGAATGCCCAATCTCATGGTAATAGGTGAGCCAACCGAAGCTCCCTGGAGTGCCGCGGTCAGGGTCCGACGTGGCCGTGGGCCCAGCATTGCTAATCCAAATATCACCGATCGGATCGAATTGCCCTGTCTCGCGAATCGGCCCAATGCAATAGCCTTGCGAATCTTGCTGCGTATTCTTGGCCCAAACCGTTTTCGCTGATGCGCCGTTCTGCCACCATGGCAATTCAACAAAGCGGAGGTTGGCAAACGTCTCGATGTTGCGATAGATGGCCCTCACTGCCGCCCGCGCGACAGGATCCATCGGCTCAAAACCTTCCAGGTTTTCGTCGCCCTCGGGATAGTAGGGTGGGGCCGTGTCAGCAAACGAGAACGTGACTTGGGTCTTGCCGTTCACGTTGTTGTCCCAGCGACCGAACGACTGCAATGCCTGATTTGCCACGGGTTCGGTCCGAATGTTGATCCGCTGCCAATCCGTCCAAAAAACGCCGTTAAAGCCACGGACATAAATTTCATCGAGCGACCGGCCTGGGTCGGAGACGGCCGAACGGACTTGGGCATTCGCCATTTGAGCAGCCGACAATTCATAAATCCGGTTTTGCAGCAGAGGCGAGCCGTTCACAATGATACGAGCCGATTCGAAATTCGAATTGAAGCCGTAGACTTCATACTTAGTGAATGCCGGCCCACTGTCAACCTTGTTGATCATCGGCAGCAAAGGCTGGAATTGGATCGCGTCCATGATGACGTTGTCATTAACCACCTCGATCACCGGTCGAGGCACTGCCGTAATTTGGCCGCGTGAAATCGGACTGAGGAATCGCCCGTCGCTGACTTGGACATCGAAAAACTCGACTTCCCCAGAGCTCGAATATTGATAGCGAACCGTGTCGAGCTGTGAGTAGGGAACGCTGAAAAAGACGCCTTGTTGTTTGGGAACGCCGTTGACCGTGAAGTAACCGCTACCGGCAGCCACTCCAGTGTCACGGAACCAAATTTCCTTGATCGAGTTTCCGTCTTGATCGGAGACAGTAAAGAATGTTCGAACTGACACGTCACGACCGACCGCTGCTTGTACGTCGCGAGCGTTCAACACGGGGGCGAACTGGTTTGGCGTCGTCGACATCACCATATCGGCGATGTTTCCCCACTGTTTTCCGTCAGATGCCTGAATACGAATCGTCTCAGAGGCAGGACCGTACAAAGCCGAGACATAACGCAGTTGGTTCAGTTGGTCGAAGTCGATCGTGAACCATTGCCCGGCAGGAACTTGAGCGCCGTTGAAAGTCAGATAGCCCGAATGGGGATGGGCCTGCGTATCCCAAAACCGCAATTGCTGAATGGCGTCGCCATCGCGATCGGTCACGGTGAACAAGTCATTGATCAGCCGCAGTTCGTTGGCCAATACCGAACCCGGCGTCGCCGACACCTCTGGCGCGAAAAAGTTCGCTCGGATCGTCAGCATGGCCCCCGTTGCGACATTGCTCCAACGGCCGTCATAGGCCATCACGCTGATGGTTTCCTGGCCGACAATCAGTCCGGAGTGATAATAAATCGTGGACAGCTCCTCAGCGGCCACCTCGATCCACTGGTTTGCAGCAACTTTCACCCCATTCCGCGTGAAAAACCCAGACGTGTTCAGCGTCCCGTTGTCACGGAATCGATAACGCAGGATTGGGTTATTGTCCAAATCCTGGACTTCGATCAGCGACGAAAGCAGACGTTTTTGGGAAACCTCGATTTCAGTCGTTTTTACGTTGACAAGGGGCGCGAAATTATTAGCCATGGTACCTTTTTGTTCCTGTTAATCCGGAGAGCTGTTAGCCGTGGGTTAAATATTGGACGATAACAACTCTCCATTTTATTCAGTTTCCGAGAAAAATCGACTAAAAATTTGGGGATTTTGGGGTCGGATTGGCCCCGGACTGGCCAAAACCCGACGGTTCATTCGGTTGGTTTGGGCGGATCAGACCGGCGTCAATCAATTGTTTGACGAGGTTTTCCATCGCGCTAAAGCTCCTCAGGAAGCCTTCCGGCGGCATCACCAGCCGGCACTTGGTCTCGAATCGCGGCTTGTTATCGCCCGCACTTTGACTGCCGACCAGGGACACTAGATCCATGCGAACCATCCCCCCCGACAGGGAAATCTCTCCAATGGTGTCCGCGAAAATTTCGTCTCGCACGTTCATTCTTCGATTCTCGTTTCTGTACGGGGTTCGTGAGAGTGATCTTTGCCGCGGCCATCCCCGCTAGCGTCAGGGCAAAAGTAGCTACGCACAGTCAGTTTATCGGCAGCTCATGGGCCTTTCAAGCAAAAAAGGTCAGCAGGACTTGAGGACGACGGGCATCTGCAAGCAAAACCGGATTGAGTCGTGTAGACCTCTTGTCCCTCCAACTCACCCCAGAATTTCCGGTCGTCTCAAACTTTGACGAACAAGCAAATAAATCCGCCTCGACAGTTTTTCGCCAAGTTCCTATAAGTCTCCCTGAGTCGGCGGCGACGCGCGGCAAAGTGATTGCCGATGTTCGAGCGCCGCGCGGCAGATAAAGACCATTCGATTGTGGCGAATTGAAACATGTCCGTAACATCGGCTACGCCGGAAGCTTCCGGTTTTTGGACTGCCATGAAATCGACGATCCGAGGCGTCGATGCGCCCTGGCAATTGGCTTGGGGATTGTGCCTTGGACTCGCCATCGGTTTGATCCCGAAGTTTTCTGCGTTGCCCTTTTTGTTGGCGATCGTACTGGTGCTCAGTCGCGCCAACTTATTGACAGGATTGATCGGCTTGGCCATCGGGATTCTCGGTTTGGGTGGGCTGCAGGGTTCATTCGATCACTGGGGTTGGGCTTGCCTGAATTATCAAGGCGCACAGCCACTGCTGGCTTGGCTGCAACAACTGCCGCTAGTCCCCTGGTTGCGCATCAACAACACCATCGTTGCCGGATCGCTCGTGACGCTGGCCATTGGCTGGCTGCCACTGTTGATTTTGACTCATGGCTTTTTCGCTTGGTATCATCCCCACATTTTGGCCCGCTGGCGAGATTTCATGGCTCCAGAATCTGACCCTGCACAATGAATTTACCCCAGCGATCCAGATGGTTCATACCCTCGTTACAAATCGATGATCCAATGATGCAGGTGAACCACTTGTCCGCTCGAATCGTGATTTTGACATTGTTGATGCTGATCGTTTGGATGATCTCCAAACCCACTATCCACCGCATGGTCAAAAGCCATCTAGAGGAGACTACAGGCAGTATTGTTGACCTCGGGGAGGTCGCTACCGATCTGCGCCGGGGCACGATGGAGGTTCACGATTTCGCCATCGGCAATCCGCGGCAAGCCAATCGCAACCTCATTCAAGCCCGCGAGGCGGTCATGCATTTCGACTTGGCGGCCCTTGCCCATCGACGTTTGGTGATCACGCGCGGCAGGGCCAGCGGCGTCCGCCTTGACACGCCGCGAACGCGACAAGGCGCCGACTCGCCTAGTCCGCCCCAAAACAACCTCGATCAATTCGGACTGGCCAAGTTCGTGTGGGAGCGATCCATTCCGGAGGCCCATCACCTGTTCCTCGACCATATGCTGTCTTGGTCGGCTCCGAGTCAGGCGGATACGCCGATGAGCAATTTCAATCCCGAAGTGTTGAAAACGTCCTGGACTCGACAACTCAACGAACTAATCGCTGAGGCGGATCAAGTCCACGCATTGCTCCAACAAAAAATCCAAGCCGTGCAAGCCTCGACGCAAGGTTCCAACCCGCTGCGAAAGCCCAAGGAGAACGGCAGCGAACAACAAACGCAACTTGTCAACTTGCGCGACCGCTTGCTGGCGATCTCGCGTCAACTGGACAACATGGACGTCGCGGGTCAAAAAGAGATCGAACAGACGCTGCCGAAACTGAATCCGGCAGCGGCGCCTACGCCGCTTCTATTTGTGGCCGACACGCACGAGGCTGCCTTGACGCAAATTTTGCTGCACGATTTGGCCTTGCTAGAAACCCACAAGGTTCTGGAATGGCTCGATTGGTTTTATTCGGTGTACCCTGACGCCGACCGTAACTTCACGCCACGCACGGCGCCGGGCCGCGATGTCCAATTCAGCGGATTGCCCGAGGCGCCCGCGTTTTTGATCCAGACTCTGGATATCGAGGGTTCCGGTACGATCCACGGTGAGCATTACGAGTTGGCCGGAAAGCTAGAAAACTATTCCCCTCACCCAGGTTCGACGAATCGGCCAACGCTGATTGGCTTCCGAGCCCAAGGACAACATCATTTCGCAGTCAACGCCACGCTCGACCGCAGCGGCCCCTCCGCCGCGGACCACTTTTCGATCGTCTGCCCCGACTTCAACATCGCCGCCCGGACTCTCGGCAGCGAATCGACCTTGCAGGCCAACCTTTCGAGCACCACCTGCCAGGCCCAAGCCGATCTGCAAGTAATCGACAACCAACTGACCGGCAGCATTCGCATTGCGGTCGCCGGATCAGGAATTTTCATCGAACAGGTCGCGGCGCATGCGGGGGGGGAGGACATCCGCAATCTGCTCAATCAAGAAGTCGCCGCGATTCAAAATTTCGAATTCACGGTCAAACTTCAGGGGACTCGCGAACAACTACAAGCTTCGCTGGAATCCGATCTTGGACAAAAATTGTATGCCGCGTTGGCTGCGGCCCACACGCGCAACCAACAACTCCGTTCGTCGCGAGGATCGACGCAACTCCAAGCCAGTACGTTCGGCGAGGAACTTCGCCAGTTTTTGTCGCAAGAGGTTGCCCGAGCGCGGAGTTCGATCGATCAGAAATGCAACGTCGCCAATCAGGTCGAATCTATTCTGGCCGCGCCAACAGAACAGAAAAACGCTCGTCTGCGTTAATCACCCACTAGGCTATGTGCCGAGACCCCTGTACCGCAAGTTACAGGCCCGCGGTTCCCGCAAAAACAGGGCGTTTCCCCCTCCCGGCAAATCGTTTTGCGACAATGCCCAAACACGTCCACACTACTCTGTGGGTGCCGCGCGGCTATGAACGAGCGAAATCGGTGTACAAGGGATAGTCGTCCCAATTATCTTTCGCGGCAAGATCCTCGACTTCGGTCCGATAGCCTTCAGCGACTTCGATGCCGTCCACGATCGAAAGAACCCCAGCCACGCGGCGGCAGCTGTTCAACGCTACCTGCTTTTCATAAAAAGAGTTGGCTTTCGCCGTAATCGACACCGCACCGTTTTTCGCTTGGATCTGAACATCGCGCAATTTCGGGAATTGGCGAGTACTCAAAAAATTTTGGACCCGAAATCGCAAATCCTCGTCGTCGTATTCGACCCTCACTCGTTCCAACAGAGCGTCAGCCATGGTAAGTCCTTTCACATCTCACGAACCGATTACCGGTCAGTTTCAACCGCTCATCAACCCATACGCCCATACGCGAGAACAAAGCAAATGGTTGCGGCCAATCGCCAAGATGACATTCGGCCTGATAAGTAAATTCCCTTTTGTTTGCCCGCCCGCAGTCCGTTTCCGTTACCTCCCCATTTACTAAACGACTCTCGCGTCGCCAGTCCGCATCGCCCTAAGCCAAAGAGTTTCCCCGAGATTTGCGGCGGGATTGCCGCCAGATCGCTGAGCACTTTGCTCTGGCTCGAGCGATTCGAGCTTTCTTTGAAAAATCGTTTGCCACCACCTTGCGGGGAACAAGGGAAATAACGAAAACTATCGAAATCGGCTACGAATCGGCACCCTTTCGCTAGCATCTGGCAGCACCCTTGGGTTCTCCATTTCACGCAAACCCCCTAATTTTTCAACTCAACTAACTGGACACTTAGTATTTTTTACAAGGCGTATAGGCGAAGGCGGGAGTCGCTTTTACCAGCGATAAAAGCCTAGAGCTTTTCTCAAAACCGTCCGCGGCTGTAGCCCGAAGCGTAAGCGAGGGCACGTTTTGGGACGAGGGCACGTTTTCGGAAAGGTTTTTCACCCGGCGGGGCGCAATCTCCGATGGCGATTGGCAAACCGTACGTCGGCCAACTCCCACTTAGCCGCCGCCATTTCTCGCCGTGCGAAACTTGAGCAGACAACGCACCTTGCGATGTCGCACGCTGCCCGCGCCGTTGGCTCCTGCAAGCAACGAGCCAATCGAAATTTTTCTATCGATGCTTGGTGCAGACTGGGGCTCCAAGTTTGCGGATCGCAAAACGAAGGCTCTGCGCGAAAAACGGACCATCACGCAGGGAGAGAGTTGCCTGAAGTTGCGGCACTGTCGGAGGCTGGGGTTCACAACGTCCTAATGGCGACGGCCAATCTTCCCGGTCCGCAACCTGCGCAACCTGGTTGTGCAAGCCGCCGCGTTAAATCGCGAAGAACTCGCGCCAACGCAAGTACGCTAACGGCGCGAAAGTGCTTGCGTCGACGCGAAGGATAGGTTTACAGTTTCCTCAAGTCTGGGCATACTGTTTTGCGAATCAACTACATCCAGGCCTGACGAGGACACCAAGGTGAATTGCCTTTCGGTTAATCAAGTCTCTTCGCTCAAGTGGAATTTCTTTCAAGACGTAATTCGATACGCCCGCAAGGGTTTCGACGGGATTGGGTTGTGGCGCGCAAAACTCGACGATGTCGGTGTTCATGAGGCCGCCGACTTCTTGTACGAAATGAAAATGTCGGTCACCAGTTTGGGATGGGTCGGTGGTTTTACTGGGAGCGACGGTATGTCGTTCAAGGAGGCCATCGATGATGCCGTCGAGGGAATCGCTCAAGCTGCCGCACTGCGGGCACACTGCTTGATTTTGCACCCCGGCTCCCAGGGATTACACACGCCGCGGCACGCCCGCCGCCTGTTGAGTCATGCACTTGAAATCTTGGTACCCTGCGCCGAGGTGTATGACGTGTCATTGGTCCTCGAACCGATGCTCATTCCAGAAGGCCGGGACTGGACGATCCTCAATGGCATTCGCGAGACTTTGGAAATCGTGGAAGAGTTCGCGCCGGATCAACTCGGTCTGGTGGTTGATTTGTACCACCTGGGCCTCGATTCGCAACTGGCGCAATACCGCAAGCGATTGTGTGAACGGCTCAAACTAATTCAAATCGCCGATCGCCGCCGCGGCGGATCGGTCCCCCACGCTCGTTGCCTGCCCGATCGCGGCGAGGTGCCCCTGCGGTCCTGGATTCGTTTGCTGGCGATTTCGGGTTACCAAGGTCCGCTCGAGGCGGAATTGATGGGGGGAGACATCGAGGGGTTGGGTTACCACTGCATGCTCGATTCAGCTTGGGATTTTCTCCTGGACTGCCGCGAAATTTTGCGGGCCGTGCGCTGTTCCCAAGACGAGGGGGCGTCGGTGCGACCTGAAATCAGTCAACGGCGGCCGCTGTTTTGAGCGAACAATTTTGTGTCGCGCAGGTCAGGGCTTGTGCCAAATTCCGACAGCCGCGGAACTACTCGAAAACCGTTTAACCCCGGCAGCCGCAGGGCGCTAACCCAAAGTTCTCGCGAATTTCGGACGCCGACACATTCCGGCTAATCGCTGATAGGACAAAACCGAGTACTCGTGCTCGAACACCGTCCGCTTGTCGTCCCGGGTGATCGTGCGAGATACTTACAAGGCTCGCTCAACAAAACGAAGGGAGCGGCGTTTTCCGCCCTGAATCGAGAAACCTCCCGTGCTTAGAATATCTGCGACGATTTCCATCCCCACCGATGAACTTAAATTCACTTACTCGCGTTCGCCCGGGCCGGGGGGACAAAATGTCAACAAGGTCAACACCAAAGCGACACTGACTTGGGATTTGAGCGTCACCACGGCGTTACCCGACGACGTGCTTCAGCGATTCAAATCGCAAAATCGAACTCGCATCACTCGCGACGACCGCTTTGTTACCACCAGCAGCCGCTATCGCGATCAACCCCGCAACGCCAACGATTGCCTTGGCAAACTGCGACAATTGCTGCTCAAGGCGATCGAGAAACCGAAGCCGAGAAAGCCGACGAAGCCGACGGCGGGCGCTCGCCGACGCCGGTTGGATAAGAAGCGCAAAACTAGTGACAAAAAAATGTCGCGGCGGGGTATTTCATCGTCCGATTGAGCTGCGCCCGTTTTTACTTTTTCGCTCCCTGCGGTACGATGGGATCTAGAGCGATTTTCGCTTGCGGCCGCTAGGATCACCGCGACAAGGCCTGCGGCCAAACCTGCGTAACCTGGATTTGACTCGCGGCTCGATCTGAAAACTGCCGACTGGAAACCGTCAGCGTCCGATTTGTTCACCTGGACTGCGGGCTACCGCGGTGCGAATGGCAGTTTTGAGACCATGCCTACGACGAAAGCCCGTCGCAGGGTGGACTGCCCCTTGCCGAGGGGGTGAAATTGCGCTAAACGTCGACTACGCCGCAATCCCATCAAATTTTTGCTCATGGATAACCGACAAGATATCGATCACATCCTGAAGAATTGGCCCTTTGATCCGACCAGCATCAACGTGCGCAGCGTCCGCATTGGAGAACGGTCTGTCATTCAACTCCGCTTGGACATGGGCCTGTTGCAAATGGAAATTTTGGGTCGCCCCGACGGAAAACGACCGCATGGGGAGACCACCTATTTCGACTACCTGCGCAAACAGCGCGATCAAAAGCCGGGACGTTTCCAATTGACCGAAGAGCAATGTGCCGAGGTCGACCGCGAGTTCGTCCAGTTCTATCACCGCCGTGTTTGTTGGCTGCATATGCGGGAGTTCGACCGCGCGGTGCGGGATGCAGAACATACCTTGGGACTCATGGATTTTTGCAAAGCCTATTCCCCGGACGAAGAATGGACGATCTCCCATGAACAGTATCGCCCCTTCGTGCTCTACCACCGGACGCAGGCGCGAGCGCTGGCTATCCTGGAATCGGATGTCGAAAACTCTGGTGAACTGGCGATCGAAGAAGTCGCCAAGGGCTTGGAAGAGATTCGGCAACTATTTATCGAATACGAAGCCGAAGACAAATTCGATGAAGACGAATTGGTCATCCAATTGCGAGAATTCCAGCAAAGCCTGCGGTCCCGCTATAAGATCGACAAAACTCTGTCCGAGCAACTTTCTGAAGCAATCGCCGAGGAGAATTTTGAATTGGCGGCCAAGTTGCGCGATCAAATCAGCTCGCGGCTTCACCGGCGATGATGGATGGCGCAACGCGGCTTACCTCGCGCCGTGTTCGCCGAATGGTCGTACATCTTGTGCCCCTCAGCGGTCGCTCGGGCCACGAACGCTTCGTCTAACGACCAGGATCACTGAGCGGGCAACATCGATGATCCACTACCAACACCCGCACCATCGCCCGGTTAGGTGCATCCGCTTGTTCGCCAGGATCTTGCGGTGTCGCTTTCCGCCTACTCGTACTCAGCTTCGCGGTACACCTTCTCGATTCGATTTTCCGCGACGGTTTCCGTTCCTTGAATCAACCGAGTAGGTATCGACACGATTCGTTGCAGGTCTGCTTTTCCACGACGATTCGATTCATCGTCAATCGCATCGCAAACACGCAAGACGTCGTGAATCGAAGCACATGCCGAGGCCGACCCAGGAGCGATTCCCATGAATCGATTCTTGTCCGTGAGCCGTTGCTTGCCATTTCCTTCGGCAATGTTCAGCGCGAATCGATTGAGCGGCACGCAGCCATTGATCCCGAGCCTGTCTATTGACGCCAGAAAGAGATTTGGCAATGCGAGAACGCAACGCATTCGATCGCGGGACGATATACGTCCAGTCGCTCATGGTCGAAGATTGGTTCTGCCATCACGCGATCTTTGCAAGCACAAGCACGAGTACCGTTGCACTGAGTACGAGTACGATTGTCCTGTCTAAATGTCGAGTAGCTGTCGAGCGTCAGATCGGTGATCGATTGCTGGCATGCTAGCAAGTGGCACGTTTGCCGTAAAATACTCGGTTATTCCGCGAACGGATCGCCTTGGAATTGCACGCGTCGTCCGCGGCGTGGCGCGACTTGAGGTTTTTTGGGGAACTTTTGGAATTTCCATGCGTATAGTGACGGTAGGAAGTTCATTCGAGCGTCCCCGCAAATTTTTCCTTCCCACTAGCAAAGGAGTGTTGTCGTGTTAGTCCTCTCGCGAAAGACGGACCAGGAAATCATCATCGGTCAAAACGTCAAAGTCACCGTTCTGCAGATCAAAGGCAATACCGTCCGCCTAGGAATCGATGCCCCCCGCGAGGTACGTGTTGTTCGTGGCGAACTGCCACGCGATACCGCGGATTGTTCCGCAGTGCAAGAATTTACATTGAAATTGAATTTGGATCAGACGGCAGAGAATGACGGGCCAGCCGAGGTAGTTCCGTTCAAGTTAAACCCCAGCACAAGCCGCCGTGCGGTTCCAACTCCTCAATCGGCGGACGGCGATCGCTTGGATCTGGTCGCAGAACGCCATGCGGATGCCACCGATCTCGAGCCCACAAAACATCGCGTTCGCGAAATTCTCGCATTGCTTACTCGTAACCAGAATTGAAGAATCGGCACCATTGCAGGGAAGTTTTTTTCGGGGTGCAGGGACGCCCCGCGAACCTCAACTCAAGCGCAATTTATTTTCGAGAGAGTCCCACACGTCGCGAATGGGAAATCGGCCGATGGGTAAGGTGATGGGCTCGTTATCCTCTAGCATCTTTTCGACGCGCTTGATGGCCGCGATCACCGTGCTGTGGCTTCTGCCACCGAAGTGATCTCCAATCTCCGACAATGCGGCCGTTGTTGCCTTGCGGCACAGCATCATCGCGATCATCCGCGCGTTGACGATTTTCTGGACGCGAGTCGCCGATCGCAACTCCCTTGGACTCGTCGCTAAAAACTCTGCCGCGGCTTGTTCAACCTGCGACATGGTGAGCATGCGATGGCCCGTCGGTGTCGTCAATTCCAAAATCCCGGCCACGAAATTTTCGGTCACTGGACTGTTGCGGATCGTGGACATGGCGTGAATGCGATTGACAGCCCCAAGCAAACGACGGCTATCGCGCGTCGCTTGCGAAGCGATCAAGCGGTAAACCTCGCTCGGCCAATTCAATTGCCGCTCGCGGCAGATTCGGGCCACGATCGCCTCTCGACTGGACTCGCTGGGGGGGTGCAGCGGACAAACCAAACCGCTGCCGAATCGCGTCAGAATCTCCGAACCCAATTCCCGCAGTTCCAGTGGAGGCCGATCGCTGGCGAGAATCAGTTGCTTGCCGTGCCGCAGCAAATGATCGATAGTGTACTGCAGTTCGTGAATCGTCGCCCGTTTGTTGGTAAAAAACTGCACATCATCAATGGCCAAAACATTCACATCGCGATACTTGCGGCGGAAACTGGGCAATCCCCCGCCGCGGAGGGCATGCACGAACGCGCTGGTAAACTGTTCGGCGGTCACATAGATGCAATTGGTCATTTTCTTCGCTGTGCGAAGCTCACCAGTGAGCGCCTCAAGCAGATGCGTTTTCCCCGTACCCGGCCCACCGCAGATCAGCACGGGAGAAATTTGACCGGGATTTTGCAGGATCTGCATCACAGCCGCCCTGGTGAATTCATTCTCCGGCCCGAGCACCAAGTCATGCAACGTGAACCGTCGCCGCGGGGGCGAATCGCTCGGGACGGCCGCCGCGAAGCTTACTCGGCCTGGCACAGCCGCTCGCGAGAGGCTCGCTCCCGTATTGAGCGCCGATATCATTGGCGACGGAGAATCGCCGGTTCGATCGTCGTTGGTTGGCGGGCCATGGCTGCTCGCCGCCATGCCGCCGGGTGCCTCTCCACCAAGTTCGTCCGTCCCATCCTCCCGCACCAGGAACTCGATTTCGGGCGGTTGCCCGAGCACCGCGGTCGCGATGCGCCGCAAGGTGCTGGTGTAGCCTCGCTGCAATCGTCGAGCCTCGAATTCCGTTTCGGCAAATACTCGGACTCGTTGGCCAACGACTTCGAGGCAGCGATCGGCTGAAAACCACAATGCGAAGAGACTGTCGCCGATCTCTTTCGCAATACCTGCCAGGATCAAGTCCTCTGGCCTAGCGGTAGTTTGTAGGGGTTGGGGAACTGAGACGGCCACGTCCTGATCAAACTCCTTCATCGGTTGTCATCCGTTAGCAGGCGAGCGACCTTGGCGGCAAAACAAAGAGGCCTCTCGCTTCGATTTCAAAGCCCGTCACTGAGCCAGAAAACGAAGCCCAACAACCGAGCGATTTACTGGCAATCAGAAGCGGCTCCATGCATCCACTTGAGCTGGCTACCGTTCGGTTTGCTTCCCAGCAAACTGCTCAAGTGGTCCATGATTCTAAGGTCGCTAGCACCGCTGTCAAACCGTCTTCGAGAAAAAAAAATCGCGGCGCGAAATGAAACAAAAAGTGACCGAAAATTCTCGTTGCATTCGAGTGTCAAGTAGGGCGAAAAAAATATTTTTTCGCACGAAAAAAAATGGCACGCATGTTCTGGTTCAGAATTGCGCCGTGGAAAAGTTGTCGAAGCGTGCGGGTTGTCGGTCGCCAGCTTGCTCCATTCCGCGCGGAGTCCGCCAAGATTCAGCGAGAAACAAGCGAATCTGCTCGTTTTTACTGCAGCAGTTCGACGGCATCCGCCATCTCCTTGCTGATGCCGAAGCGAAACGCGGGCAACGCGACTTCGAAAAATACGGCGTAATTTTCATAGTTGTTTTCGCGGCGAATCACCGAGGATTCCTGGATGATCAACGCTCCGCCAACAGCCGTCCACGATTTGTTGACGAAAACTCTCTGAGAATTACCCCCTTTGGGCCGGAGTTTCCAGTTGTCGGCCGTGAATTTCTTGAAGGCCTCTGGGTCGCCAGTCCACCCGCGAAAGGCGATCTTCGCCAGTTTGCCTGACGAATCAAAATAGTAGGTCAGGGCACCGTGGATATCCGTCATTTGACGCCCCGAACTGAACTCACAACGATACGCCGTCAAATTGTGAGCGCTCGGAAGAACTGAAATCCTTTCCCAATTCCGTTTCACCCAAACGGCATCGATGTCGGGTCGAAACACGTCGGCAAAATTGATCGACGGTTGCCAACTCATGGCGATCGGATCGCCGACGACCGGATGCTGGACTTGGGCTGTCTGGTGAGACCACGGATCGGCGAAATACTGCGCCTGGTCTGTGGCAACCGACGAGACTGCGGATGCTGATAATGCTGGATAACTCGCCGAATCAACACCGCGTGCGAACCTGGCCAATTCGAACGGCTGCGACTGATCGAGACTTTCCCCAACACCGACGGTCTGCAACGAAGGGGCGGTCGGTTCGTTGACAGTCATGAGCAAGGGTATCCCCAAAACACTTGCAATCACTGCTGGCCAGAAGTTTTTCGACATATTCAACTTTCCTTCGCGCAATGCTCAGACTGCCGGGGCACTACTGCTTCATCTCCGCGGATGGCATGCTCGACCGCAAGACGATCAGGCGGCGACGGCATCCACAACCGTCGAAGGCAGGGGCGACCGTTCTATTAAATACCCTTCGGCTAATGCCACCAAAGACAGCAAAGCTGCAGCAGATTTGCTGATGAATCGGGTTGCCATGAAAATGCCGGTTCAGAAATCGTCGAGCCAGGAGGGATCGACCTTCAAAATATGGGCGATGAAATTCAGCTCCGACGTGAAGTCATCCAACGTCGATTTGCGGCGGTAGCCCAAGGACTTCAACGTCTCTTCATAGTTCTCGATAGGGATTTTCGCCGAAACTTGTTTGATCAACGTCTGGAACTCGGGAGCCGACAAGGCCTCTTCGAAATCGTCCCAGCGGCGGATCATGTGATTCGAATTCCGCTGCAAAATCTGATGCCGTAGATAACTGGCCAGTTGCGGGTATTTCGCCAAGCTGGCACAGCAACCGGCCATCAGCAAAGCCCGGTCGGAATCGGAAATCATGCCACGATTCTTGTAGGCCATCGCTAAATCCAGGTAGATAACTAACTCATCCCACAACTCGGCACTCATCCGGCAGAATTTCTCCAAAAATTAACGATGCAGTCATCATAGATTAACAAATTTTTTTATGCGAGTCAGCCACGTTTCCATTCAATGCGACACGATGAAGTTCGTTGCCGTGCGAGATTGCCAGCCCCCCACGAACGTGGTTTTCTGCACCCCAATTCGACTTTTTTTCTAATGCTACAATAGTGGAGCTTAACTTCCGTCGCAGCGCAGCGAACTCGGGTCGACGATGTTGGCTACGTGCAGTTTATGATGATTAGGGTATTGCTCGATCGTGGATAGTTACCATTGGCTTTTGACCCCTGCGGGAATAGAACGAACCGCCGAGGCTCGCACGCGGTTGTTGGCCAAGGACAGCATCCTGCGAATCCTGAAAAGTCTGCGCAAATCGATTTCCCCCCCCCAGGCAGCCATGGCGTTGGAGTTAGCGCAACTCCAAATCCGCGGACGATCGAAGTTTTCGCGCGCCGACCAAATGTTGTTCACAAAGCAGTCGCTGGAACAAGCGACTTCTGAACGGCTGGCCCGCTACAAGTCCTCGCGGTTCCCCCCGGGGGCCAGCCTGGCGGACATCTGTTGCGGCATCGGTGGCGACGCCATCGGGTTGGCAGCCAATCGCTTAATCGCGGCCGTCGATCAACAGGAATTGATCGCGCGGATGGCTCAACACAATCTGGCAGCTTACGGTTTGCACGACGCCGCTGTCTATCATTTGACCTTCGCCGAATTCGATATCTCCGAGATCGATTGCCTGCATTTCGATCCGGACCGCCGCGTAGCGGGTCGCACGGTGCTGGCCCATGATTTTTCTCCATCCATCAACGCCATTTTCTCGGGAATCGGTCGCCGCTTGACCGGTATCAAACTCGCCCCTGCCACAAACCTTCCCCAACACGTCCGTGAGAAGATTCACCGCGAATTCATCGGTGAGCGCCGCGAGACGAAGCAACAAATGGTCTGGCTGCATCATCCCGACCTGCCGAACAACATGACGACCTGTACTGTCCTCCGCAGTTCTGGTGCAGAGTCGATGACTTTCGAAAATCAGGAACAATTCCAGCCCTGCCCGCTCGCGCAGCAGTTTGGAGACTTCTTGTACGAACCGCATTCGGTCGTTCTGGCATCGCGCTTGGTTAACGGACTGGCCCGGGCCTTAGGGTTGTCGCGAGTCGGACATGGTTCCGCCTATCTCACCGGCGGTCAAACAAGGCCAACCGCGCTGGCGACATGCTTCAAAATACACAGTGTCGTTCCCTTGAGTATCGAGCGGGTTGCCAACCATATCCACCGCGAACAATTCGGCGAAATCGAATGGAAAAAAAGGGCGATCGAACAGGAGACCTACGAGCAATTGGCCAAGCTGAAAAGTCGCGGCAATCGCCGCATCACAGCGGTCGTCACCCCTTCATTCTGCGGGCCTGTCGTTGTCTTCTGTCAGCGCACAACGGAACTTGCTCAGGAATCGTCCGTGGTCAAGTCCGATCAAGCCAATAGCGAGATTTGACGCGCCCGTGCAGCAAGGCAGCAGCGGGATCGTCGCCAAGCGGGTCCGTGAGTTCCATCACCAACACGCCGGGGGTTTCTCCAACTCGTAACGCGCCGAAGCGATGCCCCAGTCCCAAGGCCTCCGCCCCCATTACGGTCCCCATTTCGAGAATCGTCGCCGCTGACAGTTCCGGAAACTTCGCAGCGACCATCCGCAACTCAGCCAACAGATCCAAATCGGGATTGCTCGCTCGTGAGTCGGTACCGATCGCCACATGAATCCCCCGCGCGAGCATCTCCAGCAGCGGATAGTCCTCATGCCCGAAGTAATCGTGAGTTCGCGGGCAGTACACGATCGACATCTCTGGAAAGCTGGAGATCCAATCCAATTGCTTGGGCTGCAAATAATTCCCATGAATAATGAGGCTGCGCCGCGCGCGACTGAGCCAATCCAAACAATAATCGATCGAACACAATCGCTGCGCCGGGTCAAAAAGGTTCAGTTCCGTCAGGAATTCGCGAAACGGGCCATGCCCAGTCTCCAGGAACTGAATTTCCTCCCGCGACTCCGCCAAATGCATGGCGACCAAGGCGTCTTCTTGAATCGCGAGGGACATGATCGACTCGAACAGTCGCGGGTGAAGCGAATAGGGGGCATGCGGACTCAGCCCCACTTGCTCGCCGCGCTTCGTTCCAGTGATCCGTTCCCACGTGGACCACAATTCTTGCTGCCGCGATTCAATCATGTCCTCCCGCATCCCCAATTGTTCGAGCAATGGAACACTCGTCAATGGTGATTCGCGATAGGGAGCCAGGTCCCATGGCGCGACTGAGATATCCGCCAGCAAGGCTACGCCGTGTCGCTCCGATTCGTCAAGGCCGCGCGAGATCGCGCGGCGGCGCGATTCAACCTCCTCGCCGATTTCTGCCTTCCTCGCTCGTTCGCGAAGGACTTCCCGAATCCAAGCGGACATGCCTAGTCCGCGCTGGCCGAGCGGTTCCCTCAGGTGGCTGAACTCCAGATGGGTATGCGCGTTGACGAATCCCGGTACGATCATCGCATGTTGTGGCAGGCGAATCCCTTTGTCTCCCGACCTGCTTTCACGAATTTCGACGATCCGCGCCCCCGCCATGCGAATCAGTCCATGCCGGATCGGCGGCTCTGAAATTGGCAAAATCCAGTCGGCGATAAAATCCTGGACGGTTGGCATGCGGACGATTATGACCATCGTTCGCGATCAGGCAAGGTCCTGATAAACGCCGCGGAGTTGATTGCAGAATCTACCAAGTCGCGAAAAGTCGAAATTTTTGATATCGGCTCGCGACGTTTCTTTCCACATCCAATACAGCAAACATCCGCCCGTTACCGTCATGAACAAAGCTGGACCGACGTGGTAGGAGATCCCGCCCCGTTCTCCCACACTGAGCAACCATTCAAAACTCGACAACCACTGCGAACCGGCTAGATTCGCTCCCAGCACCGTCAATGAGTTGTGGACGGCATGGTAGGCGATGCAGGGCAGCAAACTCCCCGTGCGAACCGCGAGAAAACCCAGAACTATGCCGACAAAAAACGTCAGCAACGATTGCTGAAATACGGCGTGAGCCGCGCCGAAGAAGAAACTAGCGATTGCAACCGCCAGCCACTGGTTCTTCACACCCTGAGCACCGCTGAGGATGAACCCGCGAAACGCCAATTCTTCCAACAACGCGGGCATCACGGCCAACACCAGCAACAGCAACCAGACAGGAGGCGTCGACGCCAGCAGATTTTCTATGAGCCCGTGCAGCGCCGCCAAATCATGGGCGGGCGGATAAATCGCCAAGATGATTCGGCTGAGCGTGGCAAAGGCAGGATGAAAGCAGACCGCCAAAAACATTGCGGCAGCTATGAACGAAGGACGGCACCATGTCAACCGCAAAGACAAAAGCGGTCGCCGCGTCAAAATCGTCGCCATCAACACCGCGGGCACTGCGACCGTCGCCAACAAAATGACGAAGGTTTGCCGACCGAATTCGTACCAATCGTCGGGAACACCTACGCCGAAGCTGACAAAGAACTTCGCCAGCAAGATCAACACACCACACAGCAGGGCATGCCCGACCGTGGGTAGATCCCCCCGATGCTGCAACACGAACGACAGCCATGCTCCGATGCCGAAACGCTCGGAGGCGCGAAACAGGACCCCTTCGCTGTTGAACTGATAGACGACCCAACGCACGGCGGCAGCCACGCCGAGCAATGTGACGAGAATCACCACCACCGAATACCGCAACACCGGGTCGAAACTTCCCTCGATCAACGAACGCAACAGCAACATCACATTGGTGACGGGAATCAAGCTGGTTCCTAAATCGAGTTGAGTCGCGGGCAGCATCGGCAAAATCATCAGCGGCATCGACACCATGATCAGCGGCACGAGATAGTATTGGCCTTCCTTCGAGCTGCGGGCAAACGCGGCCGCTGCCAAGGATACGGCCCCGAAGAGTGCCGCGACCGGTACCATCGCCAGCACTAACCAAAAGACCGACAGGAGTGGTGGCGGCCCCAACGCGGCAACTCCCAGCGGACCACCGGCCAGATGACTCAACTTGCTCATCACGAAGGTGGTTGTGATCGTCAAACTGGCCAGGTTCAGCACGGCCGTCGCAATACTGAACACGATCACCGTCAATAATTTTCCAAGCGCGATTTCCGAACGACTAGCCGGACTGCTTAGCAAGGTTTCGAAGGTACCGCGTTCTTTCTCGCCGGCGCACAAATCGACGGCAGGATAGAATGCTCCGGTCAAACACCAGACCATGATCAGCAACGGCAGAATTTTGCTCCAAGCAGCCGAGTTCCGTTCGGCTTTTCTTGCGACATCCATGACCTCGAATCGCACCGGCAGGGCGTCGGCCATCGTCATCTGCCGTTCGGCCAAGCGTCGCTCGAACAAGGCTAGTTGCCAGCGATTGAGAACACTTTGCCACCGCTCCAAGGCAATACGAGATTTGTCGGATGCAGAACTCGTCAACATGTAAGCGTTCGGTTTCGGTGCAAGCGAAGCGTCCGCAACGTCTGCATCCACGGGTCGCGGGATGACGACCGTCAAATCGACCTTGCGCTGGGCCATTTGCTGCTGGATCCATTGATCGATCAGTTCCAGCGTCCCTTCGCTTTCCTGAGCACGGCGGAACCGATCGAAAATTTCGCAAAACCCGTGTTCATCGACGGGCGAGATCGCCAACCGGACCAGCGACGCCTGGTTCTCCGGCAACCATTCGGACGCCACTTCTTCGCCGCGAATTAAGGGGGGATCGGTCGGCAAATTCCCGGCGCCGACAACCCAGATCGTGACCGGGTGCTCGCGAAAGAACTGCGTGATTTGAATCAGCGACAATCCCAGCAATGGATACAGCAGCAGCGGCAACACGACCACCGTAAATAGCGTCCGGCGGTCCCGCAGTTGGTCCTTCAATTCGCGAATCAAAATCAATTTGATATTCGTCCAGGTCATCCGTTTCTCATCGCTAGACTGCTATGCTCCCGCTCGCTTTGAGCAATCAATTCGTAGAACAACTCCTCGGCGTCGTGCACCTCGTGCTCATCGGCCAATTGTTGCAAGGAACCCGCCGCCACAATCCGTCCGCGATTCATGATGGCGACAAGATTGCAGAGGCGACTGATCTCCGACATGATGTGGGACGAATAGATGACGCATTTCCCTTCATCGCGCAATTCCTCGACGGAACGGAAAACTTCGCGGGCCGCCAAGACGTCGAGCCCTGATGTGGCTTCGTCGAAAATCAGAACCGGCGGATCGTGAACCAGGGCCCTGACGATCGACACCTTCTGTTTCATCCCGGTGGACATTTTGCTGCCGAGCAGGTTGCGCATTCCGTTCATTTGGAAACGGTCGAATAGTCGCTCCATGCGCAGCTGTAGCTCGTCCTCATTCATCCCATTGAGCCGCCCAAATAGTTCCACCATCTCCCAGGCGGTCATGCGATCGTAAATCATCGTGTTCACAGACACGAACCCGATTTGTCGTCGGACGTCGCTGGGTGATTCGGTCACCTCGTAGCCGTTGACCAAGGCGATTCCTGAGGTCGGCTTCAACACGGTGCTGAGTATTCGCATCGCGGTGGACTTTCCGGCACCGTTGGGGCCCAAGAGTCCGAAGACCTGTCCCGGCATCGCGTCAAAGCTGATCCCCCCCAAGGCCACGAAGTCACCTTCCTGAAATCCGTTGTAGATCTTTGTCAGATTGCGGACGTGGATCATCGCGGTAACTCTTGGAAACAAACGACTTCGAGGGATCGCCCGTGGCTGAAAGGTTGAACATCGATTAGTCCCTTCGAACAGCTTCGGCGCGAGGACAATTCTCCAGCAAAGCCTAGGCCAAGTTTCGGATTCGGGTGTCGAAAGTTCGATCGAATCGGTTATTCGGGCGCGCGACCCAACCAGAACAACCGGCCAATTCACGCAATTCGAATTTTCGATAATCCATGCCGACCTTTCAGGTCCGATCACCGATAACTAACGCTAATGAGCGGGACTCCTCTGGCCAGCGTTTCCCGTAGACCCTTCTGGCGTCCGCCGGAATAAACCCGCCTTGCCGACTGTTGGGCTGCACACGGTTGCCGACGCGGACGAACAGTTCAAGCGGCCTAATTCAATCCGTACACTTGCGAGAGCACGAATGTCCCAGTTCACTCCAGCCACCAGCGCTGCTACCTACACGATACCGTCCATGCCGGCAACCCAACCGTCGAGTGTACCGGACATGCATGCGACTCTTTTTTGGCCACGTCAGCCAGCAACCCTCGATGAAGCGCAACTTGCTCCCAACGATCTCTATCCACTGATCCTCAGGATGCTATTTTTGCATGGCGACCAAACCGGACGTGCCATTTCGAAGCGTCTGCGATTACCCTTCGGCATCGTCAATCCTGTGCTGAGCGCCCTGAAAACAAATCAATTGATCGCCCACAAATCGGCCAGTTCTCATCATGACTACTTGTACGAGCTGACGCCCAAGGGAGCAGAGCAATCGCGGATTTGCATCGAACGCAGCACTTATTGCGGCTCCGCACCAATTTCCCTTGAAGAATACCATCACGCGATTCTGCGCCAATCGATTCGCAATTGCGCCATCACACTGCCAGCTATTCAAAAGGCGTTTTCCGATCTGGTCGTGTCGAAATTACTGCTCGCGCAGATCGGGCAGGCCATCAACTCCGGACGAAGTATGCTGCTGTTCGGTTCCCCCGGTAATGGCAAAACGCAGATCGCCAAAAGGATCATTCGTGCCATCGAGCCCTACATCTGGATTCCCCGCGCGCTCAGTATCGGTGGCGACGTGATGCGGGTATTCGATCCGTCGATGCATACCGAAATCCAATTGCCAGAAAATCAACGCTTGGCGAATGACAACCCGATCGACGAGCGGTGGGCACTGATCGAGCGTCCCTTCCTATCCGTCGGCGGTGAATTGACCCTGGATCATTTGGAGGCCACACTCAATCCGATCACCAAAATCATCGAAGCCCCAATTCATATCAAAGCGAATTGCGGCTGCTTGGCCATCGAGGACCTAGGGCGACAACAAACCAGCGTGCCCCATTTGCTCAATCGCTGGATTCTGCCGATGAGCGAGGGTCACGATTTCGTCAATCTCCCGTCAGGGCGACAAATCAAGGTTTCGTTCGATCTGTTGCTAGTGTTCACGACGAACTTGAACCCGCAGGAATTATGCGATGAAGCCTTCTTGCGGCGACTTCCCTACAAGATCGAAGTGTTCGATCCCACCGAGCAGCAGTTCCGACAACTCTTCGAACAACGGCGGCAACAATACGGCTTCGAGTTCCAACCCGGCATCATCGATTACCTAATCGAATACCACTACAAGCGAAAGAACAAGCCGTTTCGCTTCTGCCATGTGGACGACATCTTGCAGCAAGCCCGTGATTTTTGTTCTTTCCACAACATGCCGCTGGCGCTCAATCGCGACATTGCCGAGATCGCCATGCTGAATTATTTTTCGGTCAGCAAATGATGCGGAACGCCCACTAAATATTGCGGCGACGGCCCAAACCACTGATTCCAATGTTCCGTCGCAAGATTATGACGGGCCGACTGAGGATCCCGGAAGCGGCCAGCAGAGACGGCCCGAAGTCGCGGAACTAGGCTTTGTCCCCAAACGATTAGCCGGAACGCGCTGACACCCGGTTTTCGGGAGAACCGCGGGCGAGCGTCCTGCGGCAGATGAGTTTTGGCAGAAAGCCTAGGCTTTCTGCCAAAACGAGTACGATCACCGAGCGGGCACCGAGTGGGCGACGACGAAAATCCCTCGCTGTTGAATTGCTAGCTGTTCCGCAAAGCTGCAGTCGGTGACGGTCCCATGTTTGCTGCCATGCAACGCTCGCACGAGAATTTTGCCGGGTAACTGCTGTTGCGATCCTCCCTCGCTGACGCTTCGGGTTACCAAATTGAGTATTGAAGAGGTGGTAGGGGCCTGCCAACTTGCTGTTTGCCCACCACCGCGAAGAGGCCATGGTGGTTGTCCTTCATCGTCCATTTGTGTTTCTCTTGACCAATTTTCGCCGAGCGGACTATACTGCCCGCCGTTGGACGGAATGGACGCCCCCGCATCTGGTTTAAGGAGAAACCGAAATGAAACATCTGCTGGCTTTTTGGACCGTATTGGTCACTGCGGCCACGATTTGCTTGACCCTAGCCGGCAAACCCACCTTCGTCGCTGCCCAGCAATTCGATCCGGCAAAAAATCCGGTAAACACCAACCCCGAACAGCAAATGCAGGTGCTGGCCGTCGTCAATGGCGAGCAGATCACGCGGCAACATGTGGCCAGTGAATGCTTGCGCCGCTACGGCAAAACTGTTCTGGAAAATATCGTCAACAAGATTTTGGTGCTCAACGAGTGCCAACGCCGCGGCATCGTCATAACCGAGCGGGATATCAATGATGAAATCGTGAAAAATGCCAAAGGGGTCGGTTTGTCCGCCGAGCGTTTCATGGAAACGATCTGCTCGCGGCGAAACATTACCGTCGACCAATACAAAAACGACATTGTTTGGATGCAATTGGCCTTGCGAAAGTTGGCTGAACGGCAAATCCAAGTCACCCCGCAAGAACTCGACGAGCAGATCGAATTCGAGTACGGCCCAAAGGTCCAAGTGCGGGAAATCGTCTGCGAATCACGCGAGGAAGCCGAGCAGTTGTACCGCATGGCGCTGGCCGACCCCGAGCAATTCGGCGACCTTGCCAAACGTTATTCGAAAAATCCGGCCAGCCAGGCTATGAAAGGGCTCTTGCCCCCGATCGCACTTCACTCCGGGGCTCCCAAATCGATCGAGCGATTGATCTTCTCGATGACACCCGGACAAATTTCTGACGTGTTGGAGGTCGCCGAAAATCAATTCGTAATTCTGCAATGCGAACGCATCTTTCCTGGTGCACAGCTGACGGAACAACAGCTGGCCATGGAAAAAGAAAAACTGGTGACCAAAATTTCCGAAATGAAACTCGCCGACGCGGCGACGAATCTCTTCAAGCAATTGCAGGATACCGTCACCATCACCAACGTGATGAATGATCCGGAATTGAGCAAACGACATCCTGGGATCGCCGCCAAGGTAGACACCTACGAGATTCCCTTGCGGATGCTGGCCGAAGAATGCATCGCTCGCTTTGGCCACGACATGGTTGAAATCGAGATCAACCGGACGCTGCTCCTGCAAGCGCTCAAGCAAGCGGGTCTGCAAGTCACACGGCAAGATATCGATCAAGAGATCATGCGTGCCGCCGAATCGTTCGGCTACTTGACGCCGCAAGGCGAGGTCGACATTCAGGCTTGGTTGAACTACACCACGAACAATGATCCGAGCAAAGTCGACTTCTACATCGAAGACGAGGTCTGGCCGACCTGCGCGTTGAAGAAACTCGTCGCCAATCGGATCTCCGTTACCGATGAAGACATGCAAAAAGGCTTCGAGGCCAATTTCGGCCCCCAAGTCGAAGTCTTGGCTATCGTCCTCAATGACCAACGTCGGGCTCTAACCGTGTGGAACATGGCGAACGCCAACCCGACCGAAGAATTCTTTGGAAAACTCGCCGCCCAGTACTCCATCGAGGACGCCTCCCGCGCGAACAACGGATTGGTGCCACCTATCCAAAAACATGGCGGCCGGCCCGAACTCGAAAAGGAAGCGTTTTCTCTCAAGGTCGGCGAAATCTCGAAGGTCGTTCAAGTCGACCAGTACTACATCATCTTGATGTGCACGGGGCATACGGAGCCCAAGGTCTTCGACATCGACGCCGTCCGCGACACGCTCCGCACCGATATTCTTGAGAAGAAGATGCGGATTGCGATGAACGAAAGGTTCTTGAAGATTCGCGATGACGCGCAAATCGATAACTACCTGACCGGCGTTTCGCAAGCCAGCCGCGCTCAACGCATAGCCGCTCAGAAACAGGAGGGGAGCACAACGAATCGGTAATTGCTGGGAATATTACGGCAACCTCGATTTTCGTGGCGCCGCCGACAAGTGCTGGGATCATGAGGCGAGCGGTCGGTAACGTCGAATCGACGTACGGCACATCATGAAGCCTAGCACGAGGAAAAAGCGGATCGGCCTGCGCGACTGCCTTTTACAAATCAGGATTTCTTTCGTACGCCGGTTTGGTGTTCAACAAGGGGTTGGACAGCCACGGACGAATATCGACGCCAGTCATGCCTGCCCGGCGCGCGGCGGTCAACCCCAACTCGGTATCTTCGAAAACAACACAGCGATGCGGCTGCGCGATGCCCAACCGCCGGGCTGCCTCGAGAAAAACGTCCGGCTCCGGCTTGTGCCGGGTCGTGTCTTCGGCGCAGACGATCGCGTCGAACAACTCCAAGCCACCGATGGACCTTATCGTCCGCTCGACGACATTTCGTTGCCCGCCACTAGCAAGGGCCAAGGGCAGCATTCCATGGTACCGCCGCGCGATGTCGAAAACAGGTCGTATCGGTGCCACATCGTCGAGTCGTTCCAAAAAAGCCGCCTCCTTGACCCGTATCAATCGCTTGATCTGCGTCGCGTTGACCGACCGGCCCGCTTCCTCAGCCAACAGGCGAATGATGGCCGACGTCGGCATGCCACCAAGCTGATAAAAACGTTCCTCGGAAAAGGGAATCTCCACCGGATCGAGTGCCTGTCGCCAAGCGATGTAATGAATCGGCATCGTGTCGGCCAGAGTGCCATCGCAGTCGAAAATCAGCGCGACTGTTTCGGGGGGGGCAGTCCAGGTGTTCATGAGGCGTCTTTGTTGTTGTGCTTTGCGATTATTTCGACGTTGTGCTTATGAGTACTCCGCGATGTGAGCCAGGGAAATCTCCGAACCAACCGTCGAACCTACTCCGAAACCTTCAGCGTAAGTAACCCGACTCGTGAGCGAGGAAATGTTTGGAATCAGCCTTGGTCGCGCCGTCGCCAGTCTCCCGCGCTGACGCGTCGGGTTAAGATTTTCTAGGCTTTGTCCCCGAAGCTATTAGCCCAATTAGCCGGTTCGCACCAGCGTCCGGTTTTTGCAAATTCCGAGAACGGCAGCTGGGGCTACAACCGCAGCATGTCTTGGAAGGCCGTCACCACCTCCACCTGGTTTTGGAACAAAGTTATACCGCTGATCACCGCGAGTACGAATGAGGTAAACAAAAAACCGATACCCAAAAAATTCGGTCGGCCTCGGCAGTCGGCAGTCGCCACACGCAGCCGCTTCTCCAATTCACGCCACCCCTCGTAGCTCTGCCGATTTCCGGTTGCGGTGATTTGCACATTGCGCAGCCACTCGACCCCCTCGACGTGAAAATGAACTCGAGCTTGGGGGATGATCATGCTATCGCCTGTCCAGCGACTCTTTTGATCGAGCTTTTTGCCGATATCGGTCAGCAACGGACGGATTTGCTCGACCGTACTGTTGTAGACGACGAGCCGGGGCCGCAGCAATAACACGATCAGCGACACGCACAAGCCGTAAAAGGCCAACAGGAACAACCAGACATACGGCCCGAAGCGTATGGCGACCGCCTCGGGCATGAACAACTCGAGCGGCCCGACAATCATCAGGCCGAGAATGCCGATTCCGACCGCCCCGACGTCCCGGGCACCGGTCGTTACAAACGGCCTCGACCGCAGGTTGATCATCCCGAGGATCGCCAGGTACACGGCTAACGGGATGATCGCAATGGAAAAACGCAACGGATCCATGATCGGACAAATTCCTATCCGGCTGGAGCCATCAAGATGCGAGCCAGCCCAATTCCCAATCCGACACAAGCCAAACCGCCCAACAAATTGGCCAGGATATTGCCGAGCAACCATACCCAGCGGTTTTGCTCGATCAACTGCCAACTTTCATAGCCGAAGGCCGAAAATGTCGTCAACGACCCCAGAAATCCCACGGCGAGCCATAACCGCTGCGGTTGGTTCGACGTGAGCCAGCCGGCCCCCCCCAAGATGCCAATCGCAAGGCAACCAACCAAGTTGACACAGAGCGTCGCGATCAAAAACGACGGTTGGCCCGCCAGCAAAGTATGTCTGCCGAAATTTGCGAAACCGATCGCGGTCAGATATCGCATACAGGCCCCGACCGCTCCCCCCCCCGCGACCATCAATAGCTCTTGTGCGAGACTGGTCATGTCTGACTACCGATCATCGATGGGTACGAACGCCAATTTCTGTGGGCCGGTGTAAATCTGGCGCGGGCGGCAGATCTTTTTCGTCGGCGATTCATGCATCTCCAACCAATGCGCGATCCACCCTGGCAGACGGCCCATCGCAAACAGAACGGTGAACATCTGCACGGGGATCCCCAAGGCCCGATAAATCACGCCCGAATAGAAGTCAACGTTGGGATAGAGCTTCCGCTCGATGAAATAGGGATCGCTGAGCGCGACCGCCTCCAGCTTTTGTGCGATTTCAAACAGCGGATCGTCCAGATTCAGTTTGTGCAGCAAGCGATCGCAAGCCGCCTTGATAATCGTGGCCCGCGGGTCGAAGTTCTTGTAGACCCGGTGGCCGAAGCCCATCAGGCGGAAGTTGTTGTCCTTGTCCTTGGCCATCCGCACGTATTTTTCAACGTTGCCTCCATCCTCGCGGATTCGCTCGAGCATCGACACCACAGCCTCATTCGCTCCGCCATGCAGCGGGCCCCACAAGGCACAAATCCCAGCAGCAATCGAGGCGAACAAATTGGCATTGGAGGAACCGACCATGCGCACCGTCGAGGTGCTACAATTCTGCTCGTGATCCGCATGGACGATCAACAGCAAGTTGAGCGCCTTCACAAAATCTGGGTCCACCACGTACTTGGCCGCCGGCACCGCGAACATCATGTGCAAAAAGTTCTCGACGTAGTCAAGATTGTTGTCGGGGTAGATGAAGGGTTGCCCAATTGATTTCTTGTGACTGTAGGCAGCGATCGTAGGAATTTTGGCGATCAACCGATGGATGCAAATGTTGACATGCTTCGGATTCGACGGATCCAATGCATCCTGATAAAAGGTGCTCATCGCTCCCACCACGCTCGACAAAATCGCCATCGGGTGGGCATCGCGCGGGAAACCGTTGTAGAACGATTTCATGTCCTCATGCAGCATCGTGTGCAGGCGGATCGAGTTCCGGAATAGTTCCAACTCCTGCCGCTTGGGCAGGTGACCATAAATCAGCAAGTAACAGACCTCGACGAAGTCGCAATTTGCCGCCAGTTCTTCCACCGGGTAGCCGCGGTATCGCAGAACACCTTTTTCGCCGTCGAGAAACGTGATTGCGCTGGTCGTCGAGCCCGTATTGACATAACCCTCATCGAGTGTGATCAAGCCTGTTTTCGATCGCAGGTTGGCAATGTCGATGCCGAGTTCCTTTTCCGAACCCTCGACCACTGGTATCTCAAGCTCTTTGCCGTTGTAAGACAGCTTGGCCATTTCCCGCATCGTTTTTTTACCCGTTTCCGCAATACTCACAAGGTCACCGCTGGTTTGAAGGTTGAGGGCAAGAACTGGCTTTTCTCGCGAATCGCCGAAGTTGAGTCCCCCATTTTAGACGATCGGCAGCAAAAATAAAGGGAACGGAGGGAGGACTCCCGCGGCAAGCTCTCGACCTCGTGAGCGGTAGTGCATCCCTCGTAGGACAGATCCACTTCGCGATTGGCCGCTGCAGCTCATGTTGGACTACCCCATCCGTCGTCGAGTCGTGGCGATGGCGAGTTGACTTGGTGAGCTGGGTTGACTCTACGGTCGTTTGGCAAGCGATTCAGCTAGCCAGGCCTCGTAGGAAGCGGACACATGTTGCAACGGCACCGCTACGATTTGCGGCACTGCATAGGGGTGTTGCTGCGCGATCATGGCGGCGACGCCGTCAAAACGATCGGACGACGTCTTGATACTGAGCGTATATTCCTGGCTTACTTCGAGAACGCCTTGCCAGCGATAATGGCTTTCGATCGGTCCGGCGATTTGTGCGCAGCCACAGAGCCCATGTTCGACGAGCATAAGGGCGAGCGTTTCCAGCACATCGCGGCGATCGCAGGTTGTGGTGACGACGATCCAGGACGTTCCAGCCATTCGAGATCAAGTTCCTTGACGACGCGTAGACGAGCAGAACAACCGCACTGCTTGATGATACCCAGCATTGAAAAATTCTTTCAAATTTTTCGCGAACGGGGAACCGGAGGTTCGATCAGCCGCCGGGCGATGGCTGATCGAGTGAAGCGGCGAAGCGCAGGAGCACTGCACCTCGCCGACGCCAAGGCGACGGCAAAAATCCCAGCCTTCAGCGGCCGGCATTGGTGCTAGGCTTTTTGCGAATACCCGTCAGCCACAGGGGCACTAGCCGGCGGCTCTCACGAAAACCGGATGTTAGAGGGTTCCGGCTAATCCTTTTGAAACGAACCTAGGATCGGAACTTCGCCAAGGATGAACCGAGTCAATGGGTGGTGACTGCAAAAGGGCGTCAGCGATTGTCTTCGGTCTTCCTCGAATTGTTGTCGACCGCGTCATTGTAGCGTTCGACCAACTCGCGGTACCGCGGCGGCAATTTATCTTTGAGACCTACGTTCGCCGGATCGCGGCTCATGTCGCGGAGGCGACTCCACGGACTGGCCGTTCCCGTGTCGTAAGATTTTTCGACAAAGCGACCATTAGGGTTGCTACTGTTCCCGCCCGACTGGCTTTTGCTCTGCTGCGGTTGGTTTTGAGCTTGCTGTTGGTTTTGCTGCGACTGTTGATTCGGCTTGTTGCACTGCCCGCCGCTGCATTGTTTCTTTTCTTCTTCCTCGATCAATTTGGCCAAAATCTTGACTACCCGGTGCTGCTCCTCTTGGGTTTGTTCACCGGCTTCGGCGAACCGCAAGCGGCGTCGCGAAAAATCCATGCGATGATAGGCGTCTTGAATCGTTTCCGGCTTCACGTTTTGCAACTCCTGGATTTGCCGCCAAGCACTGACGCGCAACCGTTCCGGAGCATCGGGATTCGTTTGCAGGAATTCCATCAGTGCCCCCACTGCCTCGTCATGCCGCAACATGCCGGCTAGTGCCTGTCCTACGTAGTACTGCGAGACGCCTTGGTTGGCCGAATAGTCGAACAAGTCATTCTGCAGATCGCGCAATAATGGGAGAGCCTCTTCGAAACGTTCGGCATTCATCAGAGCCCGACCAACATAGAACGAAGCGTCAGCGGCCAGAAACTTGTCTGCCGTCTCAAGCAACGTCGAGAGTTTCGACTTTGCCACATCGAGCTCTCCAGCATCGGCAGCATTCGTTAGCGCTTGGTACTCGGGGTACATTTTCGCTAGAGCGCTATGGATCGCATCGGCGGTATTTTCGGTCTGCGAAACCGCGGCCAGCACGTCGCGGGCCGCCGGATTATCGATCTGCTGCAAGTGAGCAATAAATGCCGTGCGAACCGCATCATCACTGTTTCCAGACACGGAGCAGCCGAGCAAGACAGAGACAATGATGGCGGATAACGTTTTGTTCATAGGGTTGATCCTGTTGATGTTCGATGCTTTTGGCAATCCTTTTGTGCTTGGAGCCTATCCCCAATCCAACAGCAACCGTAGCCGGAAGCTCAAGCGAGGACTGGTTTTGGAATAGGCTCTTGACCGAACTGAGAATTTTCCAGTTCGACGTTTCCAGAATTCTCGCGGCTTTGCAACACTCAATTATTGCTGATTCTAAGGTTATGTCGAGAGAAATTCACGGCATCCCCGGCCGAAATCTCGCCGAATCGCCGCAAATTTTGTCGAAATTCCCGCCCCGACAACTCCTGGGATTCCAGTCGGCTCGGAGAATCGTCGGAGTCGATTCGCAGCGTTATTTTCGTCGCCATTTGTCATCAGACTCCAAGACCGTTCGCACCATTTTTTCGTCATGCAAAAACTGCTTGGCGGCCGAATCACCTTTGAGGTAGGCATCCCAAAACGCCGTCGACAATGCTTTGATCGACCGGTGATGGTTGGGATTGCGATTGGCCCGCTCGCCGGGCAAGGGGCGATCGGTGAAGGCTGAGTGCTCCGCACCGTGGAGCACTAGTTCGTATTTCTGGCCGTCAGCGGGGAGCGCAGGAAAAACGGACAGTCGATTTTCGACCGTGACGTCACCGATCGGCGCGGTGTCGTTCGTTCCCGTCATGAGCAGCCACGGCAGAGACACCGCACCGAAAGCGTCATCGGTCTGCCCGACTCGGGGAGCGCTGGGGCTGAAGATCACCGCTGCTTTGATACGCCTATCCGTGTAACGAGCCTCTCCGAAAACTTGCTGCCCGGCAACCCCTTGCGTTGTCGCCGCGCCGAAGGAATGGCCGCTCATCCCAATGCGGTCCAGGTCGCAGCGTTTCGACAACGGATGCTGCGGATCGTCATTCCAGCGCTGCAGTTGATCCAGGACGACCGGGACATCCGCACAACGCAGGAGTAAATTCTCGCCGTTGGCCGCCTCTCGCAGCGCCTGCATCCGCTCGCGCAGCGGACGACCTTGCCACACGGATTCATCGCTGCCAGGATGCTGAATAAACACGGCGACATATCCTCGAGCGGCCCAGTGCTCCCCAAGAAAACGACTCGTCTCGCGACTGCCGCCGAGACCATGACTATACAAAACGACCGGCACGGGCGCTTCGTTTTCGGGCAGGTAGACCTTGATCGGCACCGTACGATTTCGCTTGCCATCGTCGACGTCGAGCAGTAACGTCTTGAGTGCTCCGCCGGAAACCTTGAGCGGATCGTAAGGGACGGATTGTTTGGTAGTTTCGGCAGGTACTTTAATGGTTCCGGTTGGCTTACCGGGAAATTCTTGGGCGACCGCGGTCAAACTAACACCAGCGACGACTGCAAGACCGAACAAGACTCTAACGACTAATCGCCTGTCCCAAAACCAACAGCACCAGTAACCCGAAGGGTCAGCGAGGGCTGTTTTTTGGTTTGGCGCTGCGGATTCGGTACGAACCTGCCGACGATCACCTTTCGACAAGCGCCCCAGGCCGGCAAATGAACAAGTTGGCGCGATCACGGATAATCTCGAAGTACGAGTGATGGAAAAAAATATCTGCTTCAGTTTAGACCAACGTTGCGGAAGATTTATTTCTCGATTTGCGCGCCAACAACGAAAATTTCTCAGAACTTTTAACCGAAACATATGAGCGTCCGGTTTTTGCGAGGATCGCGGGCTCGTGAGATGCGTTGGATGGGTTTTGATGCACACCTTAGTTGGACAGCGCTACTTTTTCGAAGTCGCTCGCTAGAACGCGGATAATTGTGGGAAATTACTGTCCGGCGACGGCAGCTACGTTCAACTACTTTCAACCAAAGAATTTTGGCAGAATCGATTGAAACTGGTGCTGTCCCGCTAGTTTTTTTTGCCGTTCATGCGATTGGATCGCGGCACGTCCACGATCACCGCCATAAGTGATCATCGCTAAATGGGTGAAGCGGAGCGTCGAACTTTGGCGCGGGGAGAGCCTTGAGGCACGCGGCCGCCAAACTCAAGTCGGCCTTCGTCGTGATCTTCACGTTGAGCGGAGACCCCTGGACGATCCGCACGGGATGCCCGAGAGCCTCGACCAGTTGCGCTTCGTCGGTCGGCGGGAGCGTCGGGTCTCGCTTGGCGAAGGCCTCTTGGAGCAGGGCCTTGGCGTACACTTGGGGGGTCTGTGCCAGCCAGAGCTTTTCGCGACTCACCGTCTTCGTCACCGATTTTCCATCCTCGGAATGTTTGATGGTGCTGGTAATCGGTGTGGCCAAGATCGCAGCTTTTGAATCTACGCCCACCGCCAGAACATCCTCGATCCATTCCTCTGCGAGACAAGGCCGAGCGCCGTCGTGAATCACGACAAAGTCACAATCCGAGGAAACCTTGGCCAGCCCTCGCTCGATACTGTGAAATCGTTCCTCGCCACCCAGCACGACATCGATCCCCATCACCGCGACATTGGCTCCAAAGCGGGACATGAAATCCTCGCGATCCTCCGGGGCGATGACCACGATCAGTTGGCCAACATCCTTGCGACCCAAAAATTTTTCTGCCGAGTACAGCCAGACGGCTTTTTGATTCAGCAGCGCAAACGGCTTTTTGTAGAAAGGATCACGGAATCGCGTGCTGCGTCCGGCGGCGGCGATGATCACGGAAAAGCGAGCCATAATGCGAGAAACCTGAATGTCAACGTGTTTTGGAAGGTTGAGTCCCCACAGCGGCAGGGGTCAGATCGGCCCGATGCGTTCGCACGGCTTGCGCGATTTGCTGAGGATCGGCCCAAGGAAATTTGGCGATGACCTTTCCGCTGGGGTCGATGATGAAGGCAGGGCTGGGCAAGTCGCTGAACAACTCTCGGCTCCGGTCATCGAGCGGATCAATCAAAATCTGCATATTCAATTCCAATTCGTCTTTCATCCGCTGCGCTAGTTCACAGCGCTCCGCCAGCGTCTGTGGCTGTGCAATCTCCTTGAACGCCATGCGACTGACATGCGGTTCCTTCTGTGCGACAACGACCATCACGACGTCGGATCGATCCGCCCATTGATCGTGCAATCTCCGCAACCCGGCGGAGGCTCGACGAAACGGCGGTCACGTGTACCCGCCCTTAATCAAGACCAAGGTCTTGCCGCGAAAATCGCTAAGTTTTACCGGATTTCCCGCCGGGTCCAGTAATTCCACGTCCGGAGCCATCGTTCCGACCGCTGGAGCGGCGACGAGAAACTGCGCCGCATCGTACAGCGACTCGCGCCGCTTTTCCATTTGCCCCCAAACCGTTGCACTGAGGCAGATCAAACCAAGGCTCAGGAGGAACCGCCGCGCGCCGTAGCAACGGGCCTCGCGTTTAATCGCAGGCCAAGAAAATTGACGAAGGTTATTGCCAAGCCGCTTAGGATACATTCTGCAAAATTTCGATCGCAGACCAATCAACTCATTCTAGGTCGGATATCCACGCGTTTCCATGTCAGATGTGGCGTCAACCCGCAATAATTTTTCGGTCCTGGTTATTTGGTTGGAGCTGAGAATTTGTCCGGGACGGCATCGCGTGCCACCCGAAATCCAAAATCGTCGGTCATGGTCGCGGGGTTCTGCCTCATGCGAAAGCTATTCCGCAGGTACATGCCGTCCAAAACAAACGATCCGCCACGCAGCACTGCCGTCATCGGATCGCTGGGATCGGTCGATCGAACTTTCCCGGCCACCCATTCGAAGGCGTTTCCCGTCATGTCGTAGACCCCAAAACCGTTGGCGCCGAATTTCCGCACCGCCATCAGCTGCCCACTTTCTTGATTCGCCCGCTGGGGATGGTAAGTATTCCCATAGCTGTAAATGAATGTGTATGGTCCGCCTGCCGCTTTTTCCCATTCGTCCTCCGTCGGCAAACGATAGTTCCTTCCGGTTTTTTCCGACAGCCATCGACAATAGGCGGTTGCCCCATCAAAGGTTACGGTAACGACCGGGAAATCGGGGGCCGTGGCCTCGAAGCGTCCGTTCTGCAACTTGATGCGGCATTTGCGGCTGTCAAGATCCAGCCAGCCCGAAACAATATCGGTTTGAGCGTTGAGGAACTCGGCGTATTGAGCATTGGTGACTTCGGTTTCGCCGATCCAGAATCCTGGGAGTTCGACCAACCGCAGCGGTCGCTCATCGGGTTGGCCGACACCCAAACGGTCACCCACCAGTGCGGGGCCTGGGGGAATCCAGCAGAATCCCGCTTCGCTTCGCAACCAGGATTGGTCGGAAACTCCGATGGTGAACATCGGCCGATTGCTTTTGGAATCGGGTTCGTGCTGCGCATCGGTCCGGTCGCGAGGCATCGGTGCAGCCCGCGCCGAGTCTTTTACGAGTGCGTCATGCCAAGCCGGCACGGGGACCCGAATGACTTGGTTCCTCGCCCGATTCACAGGACTTACCAAACAGTAAATCCCCGACGGCACGTCGATCTGAAAGCGATCACGATCGCCGCATTCGATGACCTTCTCGGTCACATCCCCGCGAACGCGCAGCAGTGTTAGGGGCTGTCCCGTCGAATTCACAACGTCGACCACTACCCGCGGCGCGTCCAGGGTTACGGTCAATGGGCGATCGTCATTCACTTGGGCGTTCGCCGCGCCGACATAAAGGGCGAATACGAAAAAATTGATAAAACACGGCACGCGCATGGTGCATGTCCTCGATTCGTCTCGTCTCCTGATTGGTCTCATCTCCTCGATTCGTCATGGGGCAGAGTTTCCCTACGCTGAAACTCCGCGGGCCAGCGGCGCGGACACCCCTCCCCCAAAGTGTGCGCGAACGGTTTCCCCAAAGGTTCCCCGAGCGTGGTACGATCAGGGTCAAAAAATTTTTTCTGCGACAAATCGCGAAGCCGCCAACCAAGTCCCAACACGCAAAAAAACCCGGCAAAACCATCAGGTTTTGCCGGGTTTTTGGGCATGGAGACGATCGGGATCGAACCGACAACCCCCTGCTTGCAAAGCAGGTGCTCTCCCAATTGAGCTACGTCCCCGTCATCAACAAAAATTCCGAAAACTTTCGAATCCGTCCAGTGGGCGTGCCAGAACTCGAATCTGGGACCTCGTCGTTATCAGCGACGCGCTCTAACCAACTGAGCTACACGCCCAACTTGCAGTGGGCTTGGCATTTGAAGTCCTTCATTTTAGGGAAAGACCTCAAACTGTCAAACGGTGTTCACTTTATCGGAAAAAAAGGTTCAGATTTGGCCAAAAAGCGGCCGGAGTTTGCGTCGTGGTGCTGTGCTTTGGGGCGTTACGACTGATCGTGTTGCCGCAAAGCCTAGACCGTTTCGACGCTGACTGTCGTTTTCACGCGGTCTTTGGAAATCAGGGCCGGCCAATAACTGATGACCTCCGTGGCTTTCGGCCGCCCCCCCGCAAAACCGGTGACTCCCGGTGGTCCACTGGTCACCAAAGGAACGATTTCCATGCCGAGCCGATTGAGCTGTTCCTCATCTTGCCCTCGGGCTCCGATTCGCAGCACAATTTCGCCGGGTTGTTTCGGCGGAGGCAAGATGCCGGCATGGCACACATTCGAACCGACAAGTTCGACGAAGCGGTCTACCTCAGGAATGTTGATTCCATCAAGCTTGAGCCGCTCGAAGACAATGTCGGCACAAAGCCGAGCCTTGTCGATCGCATCAGGGCCCGCAACAGTCAGTTGACCCAAAATTTTGTAACCTTCATGGAACGAAATCGAGACCTTCAATGTATCGGTCGCCGGAGCGCCTTTGATGCCTGAAACGCGGACGCGATTGGGACCCTCCTGCGTCAACTGCGCCGACGTGAAGTCTGCGATGCAATCGGGAGTGATGTACCGCCTCGGGTCGCCCATCTCGTATACCAACTGCGACGTGACGGTTTCGATAGTGACGAGGCCCCCGGTCCCCTCATGCTTGGTGACGACGAAGCTGCCATCGGGATGCGCCTCGACGATCGGATAGCCGATGCGAGCCATATCGGGGATTTCCCGCCAATTGGTGTAGTTTCCCCCGGTGCACTGCGCGCCGCATTCCACGATGTGGCCCGCCACCGTCGCCGCCGCGAGCAAATCGTGATTTTGCATGTCCCACCCGAATTCATGAACGATTGGAGCGACGACTACGGATGGGTCCGTGGCCCGTCCCGTGATGACGATATCGGCACCTTGGTTGAGCGCTTCCACGATCGGCCCCGCTCCGATGTAGACATTCGCGCTGCGGACCGAAGGCAAATAGGACTCGAGCAACTCGCCGTTGTCCATATTCTTGAACGGTTCGCCGCTGCGGATCAGATCGGGCAAGTCCGCCAAAATGTCATCCCCTTCCACAACGCCGACCTTGACGCCACTGAGTCCCAGTTTTTTGACGACTGCGAAGACCGCAGCCCGGCAAGCTTGCGGATTGACCCCGCCGGCATTGGCAACGATCTTGATCCCCATCTCGCGGCACTTGGGAAGCACTCTTGCCACCATTTCGACGAAATCGGTGGCGTAACCCGCTTGGGGGTTGCGGCTCTTCAGTTTCTGCATGATGCTCATCGTCACTTCGGCCAAGTAATCGAGTGTCAAATAATCCAAGGGCCCTTCGTTAACCAGCCGAATCGGCCCCAAAATGCTGTCTCCCCAGAAACCTTGGCCGTTGGCGATCAGAACTTTTTGCTTCATGTTATGTCGACCCATGACGATGGCGATGTGCTGCGACGGCGTTCCCCGATCCTCCCGACCCGTGGGCAGGGGAATTTTGGACCAGGCCACGTCGAACCGGTTGATCGGGATCAGACGCTTCAACGTGAAAATTTTCCGAGCGGCTCGATGGCAGGGACGAACGCGGATGATAAGCCGTCCCGTAGGCCGCAGTGGACCTCAGCATCATATACAAAATTGCCGACAATTCGCGACGGGCCAGAAACGAAAAATCGTCGCCCAGTTTGGGCTCAGCGCAAAAAAAATGCCCGTCGGAGATTTCTCTACCGAGCGGGCTGCTGCGATGTACGTGAGTCGGACGGAGTTTACCGTCGGGATTCTTGCTCGGCACGGGCGGCCTTGAGGGCGGCGGCCTGTTTCTGCAACTTGAACTCTGGCCCCTTGGGGAAGTACTGGATGTCGTCGTGGTGGTAGTACGAACTTGGCAGGGTTTGGCCACCCACGCTGACTTGGCAACCGGTGTTCACCGCGGTGAGGCACAGAAACAAGCCGCCCAGTGCAATCGTTGCAAACTTGTATTTTTCAGAAAATTTCATTAGGCAACTCCATTTCTTGAACCAAACCGCCGACAGTTCTCGTCAAACTAAGAACCGTCAAAGTCAGTATCGGCGTCGAAACCGGCAAACTTTGACATTCGCCGAAAAAAAAAAGCGATGGCTAGCAGTCCCACAATTCGACGGCCAATCCGCATGCCGGATCACCGAAATTGGTACAATGCTGGCGGGGAAGTTGGGGCCAAGTTCGCTAGCGAAACCGGGAGAAAACTGATGCATCCTCGTTTTGGGGCCGCTGTTGTCACGTTCGTCATCGCCTTGCTGAGCCATTTGTCGATCGCCTGCGGGCAAATCGGCGAAGGCCCACTTCCCCCGACGCAGTACTATCTGCTGTACCCCGCCTATTACAACGGAGAGTACAACCAAGTCTTCGGCGACGCGCGGACGACTCCAGGGGTGTTTCGACAGGGGACGGATCGTTTCCTGGATTCGGCTTGTTATTGGGTATTAGCCGGCGAGTGCCAATACCAGATGGGAAATTACCCATCGGCCATGGCGTTCTATGAAGACGCGTTGCGGCTGTTTGCAAATCTGCAGGCGGCCGGCTGGCAAAATCGCTTGCGCCCGCCGAACATCTCGAACGCACTTCCAAACGCTTTGCAAAGAGCGGGAATCACCTGGGGCCAACCGAAACGGGCCTTCGAAATTCCATCCTTGCCCGATTCGATCAACATGATGTTTGGCGAGATGTTCTCGGGCGAACTCGCCAGGCTGCGCGGTGGCGTGGTCGATGAAGCTCGATTTCGTTCGGTCGATGTGGGTGAGATCATGCGGTGCATGGGGGTGGCGCTTCACCGCCGCAGCTTGATCAAGGGTCGCGTGTGCGAGTTCGATCGACTGACGAGCGAGCTACTGAGCCAACTGGAGGCGACACCCCGCAATGACGGTTCGCTCTTCGGAGCATGGAATGGCGTACTCACCGGCATGGCGTATTCGGCGGCAGGAGAATACGATCAAGCCAGACGCAATCTCGAGGCTGGCTTGCAGTTCGGCGGACGCTTCGACCACCAACTCACGCCGTTGGGGCTTCTGCATTTGGCTCTGGTAGCGTATCGACAGGGGGACTTACCGACAGCCGCCCACTATGCTCTCGAGGCGTCTTACTCGGCTGCGATTTTCCAACAATTCGATGTTGTCGAAGAAGCCCTTTCGCTGGGCACCGCGATTCACCTAGAGTCGAAAGGCTCGGGCGTCTATCCGCCACTTGCCGATGCGGCTGCTTGGGCCCAGCGAAATCGAGCCCAGTTGCCAGCCATCTCACTGAAAATACGTTTGGCTGAATGCCTCTCCGAATCAGGTGACACCGCGGGTTCTGCACGCTTGCTGACCGAGGCGAGCCGCGCCTTTTCCAGCCGTACTGGATTCGGTGTTGGCCAGTTGAGCGGCCGCGCTAATTACATCGCCGCCTCGAATCAGTTCGTCGAGGGAAATTTCGAGGCCGGCATGAATCAGTTGCAAAAGGCGTTGTCCGAATTCGCGTCTTGCTCACGCTGGCTCTACCGGCTGCGCTGGACCGAAGAGGCATTTCTGAGCCGATCCCTGCTGCCGCGCCATGCGAACACGTTATTCGGCTTGTTACTCCGCGATCCCAACGAACGCGAATGGCGCAGCGATCCGATCGAGGCGATGACGTTTTTGATCACTCCACATCTCAGTTCGATCAATCTGTGGCAGCAAATCGCGATTGCCGATCGGAATTACCAGCAAGCTATCCAGATTTCGGAGCTGTATCGCCGCCATTGGTTTTACTCGACGTTGCCGCTGGGCGGACGCGAAATCGCCTTCCGCTGGACCATGCACGGTCCGTGCGAAGCCCTGACGAAATCCGCCGAAAAACAACGGCAAGATTTTCTGACCCGTTATCCCAAGTACCGCGAAGTCAGCAACGAAGCCGACAGGCTCAGGTTGAATCTCTTGACACGCCCACTCCACCATCCGCCTCAATCCGAGGAGGAAAAGGCCTACGTGCAAGCCTTCGCAGAATATGGCCGACTCACCCTATTGCAGGACTCGCTGTTGGCAAGCATCGCTCTGCGTCGCGAGCCGGCCGAGATGGTATTTCCGCCGCAGCTCGATTTCGATAGCGTCAAGCTGTCATTGAATCCGCACCAAACAGTTCTGTATTGCATCGAAACCAATAACCAAGTGTTCATTTTCGAGCTGACATCGTTGGGCATTCGATTGATCTCCACCAATTCAAGCCGCGATGTCGTGAATCTCGTCAACAAATTTTTCCGCGAAAGCTCTTTGCGTGAAAAAGAAATGACGCCCGAGATGCTGCAAAGCAAGACCTGGGCAAAAAGTTCCGCTGAGATCGCCAAGCTCTTGATTCCAGGCATCACACTGAGTGGTGACGAACAAACGCCGCACGAAGTGGTGATCGTGCCCTCGGGTGCATTGTGGTATCTGCCGTTCGAGGCACTGTGCTTAGCGGTATCCGACGAGAAAACCGAGCTCCTCATGGATCGCGCCCGCGTTCGCTACTCGCCCACCGTCGGGCTTGCCGTCGTCCCCCAACGAGGTCCCCGCCAGAATTCTCGCACCGTATTTTTTGTCGATAAGGTTTCCGATTTGCTCGATAGTAGCGGCGTGATCAAAGAGTTCCAGGCCAACCTCGCGGCCGGGCCCGGCGTGGTCGCTTACAACGATCGTCTACCCATACCTTCTGCACTGTTCGGAGCGGTCTGCGATGAATTTGTAGTGTGGTCCGGCATGGGTAAAATGCCGAGCGATGGACCGTATGGCCTCGAAATCGTCCAGAAAGATCGCGGGCTCAAGGGGAGCCGTCTGTCGAACTGGTTAGGCCTGCCATGGCATGGCGCTGAACATATTGTCCTCCCATTTTTCGAATCGTTGGGAGCACGTGGCGTCACCGGAAATAATGCTGGCGACGACCTGTTTCTTTTGACCACGTCGCTATTAGCGTCCGGTGCCAGGACTTTGATGATCAGCCGCTGGACGACCGGGGGTGTCAGTGGTTTGCAGTTTTCAAACATTTATTGGCGAGAAAACAGGAAAAAAGCTCCAATGGAGGCGATCCATGAGGCTCGCCAAAAAATGCTTTCCGAACCGATTGTTTTTACGCGAGAACCTCGACCGGCTAAGCCCAAAGGTAAAGAACCTCTCGAGATAACCGCGCAACATCCTTTGTTCTGGGCCGGTTATTTTCTCGTTGATATCCCGGGCACCGCGGATCCAAATCAAGGCATCGAGGATCTGCTGGAAGAAATCATCCCCGCGGGGCAGCTTCAAGAGCGTCCCCAAGATCTACCGGCTGTCGAAAACCCACCACCGCGACTGCAAGGCAATCCTGCTCAAGACCCACCTCAGGCCGATTCGCCACCCGCCGAAGGCAAAGGCAAAAAATCGAAAACCAATCCCAAAAAATCCAAAGACAAAGACAAATCTCCAAACTAAATCCCTAAATCCCGCTGCCCGTTCACGGTATTCCACGTGTTCGCGGGGCGGGATTGAAGGCAACCGCGACTAGGCATCTGAAAAAGTTCGCCGCGATGACTCGTGAATCGAGTTTACGAACCAACCGCTAACCGTCGCGAGAAGCGTTTTGTTTTCCGCTTCCTAGTCCGTCGTTGTAGAAACTACCGACGGACTAGGTCCGTTTCGCCTTTCTCACCCATGGCTCGACAAAAAAATAGAGTCAGCGTCGCGATACGCTATGGAGTAACAGGTCGCTCCCGTAGAGAAGCCCATCGGCCTGTTGTTGGCTCAGTACGTTATGGCGCTATGCTAAAAGAGGCGACGCCTGCCAAAAATTCTTCGACCACCGAAAATTCTTCGACCGTGCTCGGGTCTCCATTGCTGCTCAGCCGTTGAAGCGGTTGAAGTAGATTCTTGGCTTGGATTGTATTGAGAACTCCAGCCGAGCGAAGTGCCTGCACACGTGCCCGCAACTCGGCTGCCTGTTTTGCCACGGACTTGATGTTGATGGCAACGCTGCCACTGGTGCTAAAAATGCCGTCGCTGATGCCGACAATTACGTTGTCGTTGCCGCTGTAATCGAGATCACCGCGGTTCAACACATTGACCAGGGCCGCGTTCAGCGTGTTGATGCTGCCATAGAGAGTGACAGTATTTGCCATCTCCCTTCACCGTGAGGCCGGTCGTTGTGCTCACCGTCAACGTGCCGTTGCTGACTCCGAATGCCGTTGCTTACTCCGAGCGTGACCGTTAGATCACCGCCGTCAGGGTCAGCGACCGAGATTCCCGTAACCGCCAAATCGACGTCCTCGTCGGCGGTCTGGGCAGATAGCACCATCAATGCCGGTGCTTCATCATTCACATTTATGACACTAAGGGAAATCACTTTTTCAGTGACGGAGCCGACCGAATCGGTGCTGCGGATGCGCCTCGAGCAGCGTTTCGACGCGGCGGCGCAGCGTTTCATCACCCGCACAGGCTTCATCCAAGTAGGCGGCGTGTTCGGGGTGCGAAACCTTCTCGAGTGCGGACAGGAATAGGTTTACTACCGACGACTGGCTTATTTCTAGGCTCTTGAAGTTCGATGTCGCTATCCTCAATGCGAAAACTAAAGCCGAAACCGCTCACTATTCCGTGAATTTTTCTTCATTCGACTTGAGCTCGCTGTAGAGCCAGGCCCGAGCAAATGCCCACCAGTGTTCAGCGGTGGCCACAGAAATACCGAGAACAAAAGCCGCTTTCGCTACCGAACGACCTGCGAAAACGCGTAGTCGAACCAGCCGAGCCTTGTCCGGTTCCGCTTCGGCAAGCCGTTCCAAGGCCTGTTCCAGGTCGAGCAGATCATCCAGGGATTCCGACACTCGATGGAAGTCCTCCAGCGGCAGTCGCCGTTTTCCCCCTCCACCCTTGACCGCCTGCTTGCGTCAAGCGTTCTCCGTCACGATCCGCCGCATCGCTTCGGCCGCGGCTGCAAAGAAGTGACCCCGATTATCCCAACGCTGGACATTCTCACATTCACCAGCCGCAAGAAAGCTTCGTGCACAAGTGCGGTCGGTTGCAGTGTCTGTCCAGTTGCCTCTGCGGCGAGCCGAGACGCGGCCAACTTTCGCATTTCGTCGTAGACGAGCGGCAACAATTCCTCGGCTGACGATCCATCGCCACCATGTATGGCTGACAGAATCCGCTAGACTTCGCTCATTTGATGACCAAGAAAAGAACAACCGCCAGAAGAGGATTGCTTCGACGATCCTAACCCAGGTCTGAGCGCTCGTTCAACTGAAGAAACACGATAAAGTGGCATGATTGTCTGCAAACGTCGCTCTGTTAGGTTAGGTCAAGCGACCAATCCATTCAACGCCGCACGAAAAAACAGTCGAGACCGCCAGCGATCCTCGTCGATGATAGCTCTTCCACATCGCCAAAAATTCCACGAAAAAAGCCGCTGGCGATGACCAGCGGCTTGTCGGAGTTTCAAGTGGTATTGTTGACGTCTAGTAGTTGCTGTAAGCGGTTCCGAAGTCGAGGTTGCCGACCATATGGAAATGGTTGTGGTCGACATAGATGACCTCTTGGGCTTCTTCATCCACCAAGGTGTGGGGGAATGGCCAGCCTACGATTTTTCGTTCCGTGTAAAAGATCGTGCATTTGTAGTGAGCATGATGCAGTTGGACGGGGCCAATCAACGGGACAACGCGAGGCGGATCAATGTAGTCTGCGATCTTGTCCTTCACGATCACGATATTGTTGTGTTGAATCTCATGCAGAAAGGGAATACCGCCTTGCACTGGATTGGCTCGCTCGAAAGCCCACCAGACTTCGTCGTCGCTCGGTGGATCGAGAGCCACCACCGGTCCGCCTTGTGTCAGAGGTCCCATGATGGGAACGCGAGCATAGCGTTCATGCACATGAAATTTGTCCTCGTAAGATTTCTGCCAGTACGGCGACACGGGTAACGGGATGCTGAAGATCCCTAGGGTCGGCCCTAAGTTAGCAAAGCAACCGGTGCTCACCAGGGTCACGACGACCAAGCTCAAGGTCAACCAAGTCTTTAGCGTTCGATTGTGCATTGCAAATCCCTTATTGGTATGCAGTTCTACCCGTATGTATCGTGATAAACTTTGCGGGACTTGCGGATTTTTCAGTTAAAAACGAGGAAATCGGCAAAAACGTTCGGCAATTCCGCGGCATTTCGTGAGAACGTCCACCCGAAAAACGCTAGCAATGCGCCGAAAACAACTCAAACAGGGCGATTTCCTTCGTGGCCGAGCTTTGAACGTTGCGATGGCTGTTCCTAGTGGATCCCCATAATCTGCGGCCAGATTCGCAAAATCGGCGGGACTGGTCATGTTCACATCGCGAATCAGCAGGAACGTTTCGAGCGAAGGCATACCGCCGACCCCAAAACTGTCAGACTCCGCAGACCGAAGGGTAAGCGAGGGCAAGTTTTGCGATAGACTCTTTGCGAAAAGACTCAGAGGTCAACAAGATGGCCGAGCAAGCTTCTGCATCCAAGGCCGAATCGACACCAACTCGACCGCTTGTTTTCGGATGATCTTTTTTTGCTCAGAATGAGTAGTGATCGTTGAACTGCCGCTGAGATCGACCGTATGCAGTATGGGCCATCGGGTTCGACCGCAGTCGCCGTGTAGCCAATCCGGACCGCTAGCTGATTCGAAGATCGATCATCGCGGCGAAGTTGACTTTGAAGGGACGCCGCACTTTTGCCTAATTCCTGGCAGACTAGATTCAGACGAAAAAAACCCCCGCTGGGTGACAGCGGAGGTGCGTTGCTTGCATCGTAGGAATCACGACTAAGGTTTATCGCTCTTTGAAGTCCAGGTACCACCAGCCGTCGTCCCATTCCAGTTGGACTTTGCGCCAGCCCAGTGGAACCTGCGGATAGGGATAGAACGGACCGATGTAGGGCCAAGCAGAGGCCGAGTATTGTTTCGGATAGGTCACGGCTGCGTAGTTGGGGTGCGAAGCATAGCCAGGCCAAGCATAGCCAGGCATCGCGGGGGCCCCACCCATACCGCTCATCGCGGCGTCGCCGGTGTAGCCCATCGGCAGGGGCATGGGCTCGCCTTGTGGCCCTGCCGTCGCGTTGGGGTTGCCGTTGTTTTCTACCAACCGGCCATTCAAGCGAGCGGCTGGAGTCGGCGGGCTTGTCACAGGCTCTTGATAGCCTACGGACATGGCCGACTCATACATGGGAGTGGCCACGCTCATCATGGGTTGGCTGGCCATTCCCGCCGAGCGAACTTCGATTTCATCCACAATTTGGACGACTCCCATGTGACCTGCTTGTTGAGCGATGCTCAGCACCATGTCTTCTTGGGCTTCGCTCGAAACGTAGCCGGAAAACCAGACAGTTCCTTGATCGACTCGCATGTCGATGCTGAAGCCCTTGAGGTTGCCGGCCTTTTGTTCGGTTTGCAGGCGGCTTTTGATGTAATTTGCGATTTGTTGGTCATCACCGTTCCCTACGCTGGGAAAGGCAGCCGCGACAGCAACCGCAAGTCCTAGAACTAAACGTCGCATTAGATTCCTCCTGAAAGACAACGAATTTGCAGTGGCGCCCTTCGCCTTGCTGACCCCGACGATGGGGTTTTGGGTCAAGCGTAAGGTTGCTCCCACGGTCGCAAGAGTGATAAGCCCTCGCGATTTTTTGGCGATTGGATGTGACCAACTCGATTTTTGCTTGAGCTGCGTTCGCGTCGGCGGACACTCTCAAACTGATGATGGTTTGGTCAACTCCGGCTGACGCGTGCTGGAAAAGGAGGGTTGCAATTATGAGCGGCCCTATGCGAATGGCAGCCCGATCGTGTTGTCAATTTTTCAACCCCCCTCGGCCAGCTGGGTTCAACCAGCCTTCCGTTAACAGTTTTTCGTCAAAACTTCGTTGTGGGTGTGCGAATTTTTCAGATTTTGACGATCTTCTCGAAAATTCTCGCGGAACAACCAGCGGATTCGCTAGCGAAAATGCGTAAGTTTTCCTTCAAGGAAAAAAAACTGGGCAATCCGGGATGCTTGACGGTGCCACCAGAACATTGTCTCATGATGGAACTTGACAACACAGCGCAAAGAAAAAGTCTGGCGAATTCATTTTCATTGGTCCACGGTCGGAGCCTACGTATGTTGGTGTTGAGTCGAAAAGTCGGTGAGAAGTTTTGGATAGGCGATCAAATCGCAATCACGGTGGTCCGCATTTCGGGGGGGGGAGTGCGGATTGGAATCGACGCTCCCGAGGATCTGGCAGTCGTACGCGAGGAGCTGCGGCATGGCCCCAAAGCCCCCGCCCCGCTCCCCGTGCGTGCTGACACTGATGACAACGACGGGGTTGCCACCGCAGAAACACCAAAACATCCCCCCAAGCCGCGATAGGCGTGTCGCGCAAATCCCGCCGCCTCTCCTTGTTATCCATCCCCCATGCCACTCGCCGTCATCAAGTCCCTGGTGCAGCAAAGAATTCTCGGCGACACGTGGTCGAACGGATCCCCACGGTCCCTGCCCCCATTCGAGGCACGGATATCCCTCGATTCAGCTTTAGAAAAACGTGCCAATTGAGCCAGACGTTCAGCAGCAGTGCAGTCGGTGACAACGGGAGTCGCGCAGGCTGAACCTTGAAAATGTCGCAGCCACACGCTTGCTTACTGGAACTTACTCGCTTGACAACCAACACCGCTACTGCTGGAACGATTGGGCAAACTTTTAGGGATGTTCCGATTTTTTCTGATACTTTTATTTTGGCGAACAGGCAATTGATGCCGATTCTTCTGATTGTACGACTGTCCCGAAGTAGTGCCGTCGCGCGATTTTAGGGGGAGTTGACGGCCGTCGCATGTGGAGAGGGCGGCGATCGGCCAACCGCATCAACACGCAATGACCAGTCACTTCCCGGAAACCCATGGAAGCGCCTGGACAACCAACGAATTCAACAGGACTCAACAATGGAACCCCGTCATCCACTTTTCACGCGATCATCCTGGCGCATGAGAGGCTGCCTTTCCACCGTCATGGCTTGGGGCTGCCTCTCGGTTTCGGCATTAGGTCAAAATGTGGAGTTCAAGGAATTGCCTCGGCCACAGGCTCCCCCGCTCGCTCCGGCGACGAATCCAGCGTCGGCCGCGCGGCAGTCGCTGAGTCCAGCCCTGCCGCTCCAAGATCGCAGCGTAACCGCAGCTGGCTCCATGAGCACAGCCCCAACAACCGCGGCGGTTACTTCGTACCGGCTACAGCGTAAGTCCTGTGCTGATTTCGAACGGGAACTCGTGAAATCGTGGCTCAAGGATCCCCAAGCGACTTGGGATGCGGCCAACGAAACCGTTCGCGTGAAAATTCCGACGCCCAAAGGTGAGGCGATGATGAATATTCATCGCGGCACCGGCGAGATCACCGTCAATGCTGATCCGGCAGTTGCCACGGCATGCCTCGAGATTGTCCGATTGCTCGACAGCGACGATCGCCTTGGCTCAGCAGTCACCGTGATTCCTGCGACCGATACGGCATCTCCCGAAGTAATCGCCACCGTCGCCCAAACCGAGGGGGCGCGCCTCGCGCCGCGGCCGTTGCGGGCCTCCACCGTATCGGTCGCCAATCCGGCAACGCCACGCCAGGACTTGCTGCCGGCACTTCAAAACCAAGACGAACTGCCAAGCCAAATCCAAACCAAGACCACGGACCAAGAGGGAAAGCCATTGACCGGGCCCGTCCGCGTCACCATCAACCGCGAACTCAATGCGGTCGTAATCAGTGGTCCTCCCGAGGAAGTCGAAAAGGTCAAACTGGCGATTCAAGAGATTTTGCAACAACAAAAGCAACTCGGTCGCAAGTACCGCCGCATTCAAATCGAAGGGGCTAAAGCTGAAAATCTCGCTGACACCATCCAAGACATCTACGATTCCAACTTCGCGAACAACTACGGAGCGGCAACGATCCGGGGCGTAAACGATCCCAAAGGACTGTTCGTCGTCGGCCGTGATGAGGCGCTCAATGTGATCGAGTCGTTGGTAAAGGAATTCGATCGACCGAGCGTACCGACCGACCCGATCGGACCGGAATTCAAGGCATTCAAGCTCCGCTACATTTCGGCCGCCGATGCAAAGGTCCGCGTCGATCTATTCTTCAACCAGTTCCCGAACGCCAACGTCGTGGAGGCGCGGCCGGCTGTTCCGGTCCAAACCATTGCCGACTTCCGTTCCAACACGTTGATCGTCAAAGGGACTCGCGCCAACTACGAGCAAGTCGAATTGCTCCTGAAGGAATTGGACGTGGACGAGTCGCTGGCCGTCAATATGGTTCGCGTGTTTCCACTCAAAAATTCACTCGCTGAACAAATTGCCCTGCCACTCCAGGACGCTCTCAACGGGCAACAGTTCGGATCGGGGCAAGGCTTCGCGGGTTCGCAGCAACAGGGTTTCGGTCTGCAGCAGCAAAACCAAAACTTCGGCCTGCAGCAAAACCCGAACACCTCGACGCTCCGCGCACCGGCGATCAAACTGATGACCGTCGACCGCGAGGGGAACAAAGTCAACGGCGGCATCATGTTTGAGGCGCGGGTCACGGCCAACGCCAGCAACAACTCATTGATCGTCAGCGCACCGGAATCCGCGATGCCTCTGATCGCGATGCTGATCGAGCAGATCGACGCGATCCCCAATGTGGAAACACAAATCAAGGTATTCCAAATTGTTAACGGCGACGCGCAAGTGCTCTTGCAAAGCCTCCAAGGGATCTTCGGTGGCCAGGCTGCCGGTGGTCAACAATTCGGTGGGCAATTCGGTGGGCAATTCGGCGGACAAGTTGGCGGAGCCCAAACGCTGCAGCTCCCCGCGCAATCCGCTTCTGCCACCGACGGTATCACGCTGGGCAACATGCGATTCGCCGTCGATCAGCGGACGAACTCGATCATCGTCACGGGACCTGCCGGGGACTTGCAGGTCGTCGAAGACCTGTTGACTCGGCTCGATGAACAAGCCCTCAATCAACGGCATACAGTCGTGCTGCGTCTGAGTAACGCCCCGGCGGCCGACGTGGCCCAGCGTGTCAATGAGTGGCTCAACTCGCGGCAACAAAGCATCCAAACGGCGGACCCCACCTTCGCGAGCCGTAAGTTCGTCATCCTGGTACCTGAAGACGTGAGCAACTCGCTGATCGTCAGCGCTCTCCCCGAGTACTTGTATGAAACCGTCCGCGTCATCGAACGGCTCGACCGACGACCACCTATGTTGAAAATCAAGGTCTTGCTGGCCGAGGTCAACCTGTCGATGCTCGAAGAATTCGGCGCCGAATTCGGTGTGCAAGATTCGCTTCTGTTCGACCGCGGGATCGGTGTGATCGGATTCCCCTTCAATCAAGCGGGGATCGGCAACAACAGCACCCCGGCCTCGCTGGCCACGCGGGATGCCCTGGCCGGCCAAGGGTTGTCCAACCTCGGCGTCGGGCGAATCAACAGCGACCTGGGTTACGGGGGCCTCGTGCTCTCGGCCGGCAGTGACTCGCTAAACATTTTGATCCGAGCCCTCGAAAACAAAAACTGCGCTCGGATCCTCGACAAGCCACACATCATGACCTTGGAGAACCAGACCGGTTCCTTCCAGTCCGGTCAAACCGTAGCGCGGATTCGCGGGGTTACCAACAACCAATTCGGCGTCACGAACAACATCGAAGACGTCGATATCGGCGTGATCATTTCGGTCACGCCGCGCGTCAGCCAGGATGGCATGATCATCTTGCGGGTCGACGCTCAAAAATCGAAGCTCGGACCTGACGCTCAAGGTGTGCCGGTCTTCGTTGACGCCGCGGGCAATATCATTCGATCGCCAAACATCGACAAGATCCAGCTGCAATCCACCGTGATGGCTCGCAGTGGACAGACGATCGTCCTCAGCGGAATCATCACGGAGGAAAAAATCAAAACGCAGCGTGGTGCTCCCTTCCTCAGTCGCTTGCCGGTGGTCGGACCACTGTTCCGCTTCGAGTCAGAGGCAGCCGAGCGGCGCGAGCTGATGCTGATTCTCACACCCTACCTCGTGGATAGCGAAGAAGATCTCGAATTCGTCAATTACGACGAAATGGATCGGATGCACTGGTGCCTGTCGGATGTGGCTGAAATCTACGGAGCGACGAATCTGGACCCCAATCCGGTCTATACCGCACCTCGGGTTTATTATCCGGATGCCGATCCGCTGGGGCAAAATCCGGTTGTGCCTAACGAAGTCGTTCCGAACGGCAACTCCTACGCGGCACCAACTGGCACTAGCGACAATTCTAACTCGGTTCGCGATGGTATTCTGCCAGCCCCCGAGTTGGCGCCAAATCCCACTGGGCCGCGGTAGGTCCGGTGCCATCGAACGGACGTTCCATAAATTTCTAGCCCTTTGAAATCGAGTTGAAACGATGATGCGAAAAATGACTACCCTTTACAGCTTGGTCTTGGCCGTGGTTCTCGCGGCATGCGGCGGCTGTCAAACGGTCCATTGGTCCAAAGGGGACTCGGAGTCTCCGTCGTACTTCAAACGAGCCGCTAAGAAACCCAAGAGCGAATTCGGCAAACCGGAAAAGATCACCTGCATCTGGAAGGATGCCGTCTACGAAACCAACGGCGTGCCGCGAACGCGGGGATTCGGTGGCCGAGTCTATTTCTTCGATGCCGAAGATCGTCCCATCAAGGTCGATGGCGATCTCGTGGTTTACGGCTACGACGATACGGTGACCAAGGGGGGGCATACCAGCCCCGATCGCAAGTACGTCTTCAAACGGGAAGATCTCCAATCTCACTTCAGCCAAACCGACATCGGTCCTTCGTACAGTATTTGGATCCCTTGGGACGATGTTGGCGGTGAGCGGATGGAGGTCTCGCTGGTCACCGCCTTCAGCAACGGCGATGCGAAAGTCGTCTGCAAGGGGACGATGGATCGCGTGGTCCTCCCGGGACGCAAGAATGAAACGAATCCCGAGAAAAGCGTGAACAATTTGGGCTTGCTCGCCAAGGATTTGCGCGAACAATTGCCGCCGGACATCGATCAACAATTGAACGCGCAAGCCAAACGGATCTCTTCGACAGAAATTCCGATTCCGGAAAACGGAGTGATCTTCAAGCGGCAAGTCGCTGAGCCGACCGCTTCCCCCTTTGTCTTCAACGAAATGCAACGCGTCGCTGCCGAGACGGTTCCGATTCCCGCGACCAGCAGCGGAAGTTCATCGAATGTGAGCCTCGCGAACGGTCAATCCCAACCCGAGGAGCCGTCGACCGTAACCACAATTGGCCATCGCGAAGAACGCCGCAAAGCCTTCGGTCAACCGGGCAGTTTTCGCTAACGGCGATCGGCGTGGATCGGCCTGAACGTTCATGGCGTGTCGTTTTGAGAGCCTCTTCCGCAATCGCTAACGGCAGTGACCCGTCGCGTAAGTAAGGGCTCGTTACGGGATAGGCCTTAATCCATAAGCTGGCCGACGCAGTGCGGTTTCCCTTCAGCAATTCGCGGGGGGCACGCCAAAACACCGCTCCACGGAATCCCCAGGGTTGCACCGTCGCTTCGCGATTCTGCTCCCTATCCGGCAGCAGACGCTGGAACCAACACGACCTGATTCTGAAATGGACGGTCCGCCATTTTGTCCCAGGACGTAACATGCGGGCCCGCGGCAGACGCCCCGCAGCGGCGGCAGGTAGAGCCCGTTAGGCCGATTCGCGCCCGGCAAAAATCGTCGTATTATGAAGGTCAGTTTTTTTGGAGAAATCAATGGCTAAAGAAGTGGAACACGATCCCAACGTATTCGACATCGGCCGCGTACGGCAACTGATCGAGCTGATGAATGAGCACGAGTTGAACGAAATCGATCTGCGGCAGGGGGAAAAGCGGATCAAGCTGCGGCGCGGTGCTGAGCAGCCAGCCGTCTACAGTGTCCCCGCAGTCAGCGCCGCACCGGCGGCCCCCCCTGCTGTAGCACCAACCGCTTCGGCCCCAGCTGCCCCCGCTGCAGCGGCCCCGGCAGCAGCCGAAGAGAAATTCGTATACATCAAAAGCCCGATCATCGGCACTTTTTATTCGCGGCCCAAGCCGACCGCAGCCTCGTTCGTCAAGGTCGGCGACACGGTCACCCCTGACACGATCGTTTGCATCGTCGAGGCGATGAAGACCTTCAACGAACTACCTGCGGGACTCTCTGGGAAAATCGTCGAAGTTCTCGTCAAGGACGAGGAACCGGTCGACGTCAACCGACCGCTCTTCAAGGTCCTCCCGTCGTAATTTTGCCACCATCAGTCTGGTACGTTTGCTATGAAATAAAAGACCTCCATCGGGCTGCGCTATGTACAACCGAATTCTGATCGCAAATCGCGGAGAAATCGCCCTTCGCGTGATGCGGGCGTGCAAGGAAATGGGAATCGAGACGGTCGCCGTGTTTTCGGAGGCCGACCGCGGCGCCAGTTATGTCCAACTGGCCGACGAAGCCTACTGCCTTGGCGGGCCGCGCAGCGTGGACAGCTACCTTAAAATCCGCGAAATCATCGCCGCAGCCGAAGTCAGCGGTGCCGAGGCGATTCATCCAGGTTTCGGCTTTCTCTCAGAAAATGCCCATTTCAATGAGGTCTGCCGCGAAAGTGGCATCGACTTCATCGGCCCGACCCCCGACGCGATGCAAAAGCTGGGCGACAAAAACACAGCGCGGACGATGGCCGTCAACGCTAATGTGCCCGTCGTTCCCGGTAGTGACGGTCTGGTCGAGGATTATTCGACGGCCGTCAAGGCCGCCCAAGAAATCGGCTTTCCCGTCCTGATCAAAGCGACCGCAGGGGGGGGCGGCAAAGGGATGCGGATCGCGACCGACGAAAAATCGCTCGAATCGGCGATCGAGCAAGCGATGATCGAGGCCAAAGCCGCCTTCGGCAATCCCGGTGTCTATCTCGAAAAATTCGTGGACCGGCCCCGCCATGTCGAAGTCCAAATCATCGGCGATCAACATGGTAACGTCTGCCACCTGTGGGAACGAGATTGCTCGACACAGCGTCGGCACCAAAAGCTGATCGAGGAAAGCCCCTCCTCTAGACTCCCCACCAACGTCCGCAAGGAACTCTGCGAATCAGCCGTGCGACTCGCCAAAAGTGCAGGCTACTACAATGCAGGAACGGTCGAATTCATCGTCGACCAAGACAACAATTTCTATTTCATCGAGGTCAACGCCCGCATCCAAGTCGAACATCCGGTTACCGAAATGGTCACCGGTATCGACTTGATCAAACAACAAATCCGCGTGGCGGCCGGCGAAAAATTGCCCTTCAAACAAAAGGACATCGTTTGCTCCGGAGCCGCTATCGAATGTCGCATCAACGCGGAGGATCCCGAGAAAAATTTTCAACCCTGTCCCGGCACGATCGAAAGCATTTTCATCCCCGGCGGCTACGGCGTCCGCTTCGACTCCCACACCCACGCGGGGTACACGGTCCCTCCCTACTACGATTCGATGATCGGTAAATTGATCGTCCATCAGCCGACTCGCGACGAAGCCATCGCTTGTATGGTCCGTTGCCTTCGGGAACTACGCGTCAAAGGAATCAAGACGACGGCCGATTTCCATCAAACGATCCTCAAGCATCCAGATTTCATCGCCGGCAAAGTCGATACGAAATGGGTCGAGCGTGTTCTGCTGGCCAATTCGACGTGATCTCCGGATCGTTTGCCCACCTGCGAGCAATTACCGTCGCCACGAGCTGTGCGCGGCTTTGAACGATTAGCCGCAACGCGCTAGCTTCGGGTTCGCTATCCCAGCGCGACCAGCCGCAACGCGCTAACGTCCGGTTCGCTATCCCAGCGCGATCAGCCGCAACACGCTAGCGTCCGGTTTTCGCGAGAACGGCGTGTTCCCCTCTTGGCCGACGGCTTTTGCCACCACGCCTGGTCCCGATGGACTTTTTTTGGCAGCAGCAGACTCGAGCCGAGTCGCGGAACCTATTGCTACCCGAGCAACCAACGGCTGCCCCTCACGTTCAACCTTTTCGTGACCCATTCCGCTTGCTCGTCGCGCGATACCTCTCGAGGACTTTAGCGAGCGCCTTCTGCAATCGACTTTCGAAGCGGTAAGGATTCCAAACCATCACGATCGTTCGATGCGGTGGCTCCCCTGCGAACGAACGATATACGCGGCTCGGATGGTTGTCGGTCAGGCGGGCCATGGCCGGAACCAGCGAGATTCCATGATTGAGCGCGACCAGTTCGAGGACCGTGGTCAGCTGGCTGGTCTTTTCAATCGTCACCGGCTGAATCGCTCGCTGACGGCAAATCGACAAGATGTTGTCGCTGAGGCAATGAGCCTCATCGAGCATGACGAACGGGTAGCCTTGAGTATCCGTCAGGCGTATTGACTTCCGCTCGGCAAGCGGGTGTCCCGCGGGCAGCACCAATAACAACTCCTCGTCGAATAATTCGCGGATTTCGACATACTTGGCCGTCACCGGCAAAGCCATGATGGCGAGGTCCAACTCCCCTTGGCTCAAACGCTGCAACAAGTGCTGCGTCACATCCTCTTGGACGATCACGGTGGCCTGCGGATACAGCTTGCCGAACTCTCGCAACACTTGCGGAATGAAATACGGCGTAATGGTCGGGATCACCCCCAACCGTATGCGGCCGGTCTTGCCATCGTCATTGATTTCCAATTGCGCGTCGTCGAGAACCGACAAGGCGAAGCGGACACGCGACTCGAACAACCGGCCCGCCTCCGTCAGCATCATCTGCCGCGATTGTCGCTCGAAAAGCGGCCGCCCAAGTTCCTCCTCGAGCTTTTGCAGCGATCGACTGAGGGCCGGTTGCGACAAGCCCAGTTCATCCGCTGCACGAGTAATGCTCTGATGCTCGGCAATTTTTAGAAAGTTTCGCAGTTGGCTCAGTTCCAAGCGTCCCTCGTTTCAACAAAACCTAGGCTTTGACCCAAAACCAATAGCCGGAACGCGTGAGCGTCCGGTTTTCGTGAGACTCGCGGGCTGGCGCCTTGGGGCTGACGGGTTTGGCACAAAGCTTAAAGCCCGATCTTCGCGGCCAGCACATCATCAAGTCCAGCAGGACTCCACCGCTCTTCCGGAAAATTCAATGGAGATGACTCAAAGGCGGATCCACAAAAACGGCTCGAGCCCGTGCGGCCGTGAATCGGAGGTTTTCCGGTATTCGAACGCCCTGTCCGGTGATTCCTTCCAGGTTCTTGCGGATAGCCTAAAGCGCAAGTTTACCATGATGGAATCCGTTCGTTTTCCCCCGAGACTTTTCGGGAAGTGAGCTCAAACTCGTGGATCAACCATTCTTCATTTTGCTGATCGCGAATTTTGCCGCAACCTGGTACATGGTCGGTTTAATTTGGCAGGTGCAAATCGTGCATTACCCGCTGCTCAGCGGCGTCGGGGCCGACCAATTCCCTGATTACCACCGGCAACACGCCAATCGGATCACGCCGGTGGTCGGCATACCGATGTTGGTTGAATTGACGACCGCGGCCCTTCTGTGGATTGCCTCGCCGCCACCGATACTTAGGCCGTGGCTGGGTTTAGGACTCGGGCTGTTGATCGCCGTTTGGGTTTCTACTGCCGCCTTGCAAATCCCCTGTCACTCGAGATTGAGCCACGGTTTTGATCGGCAGATCCATCGCTGGCTGGTCCTCTCGAATTGGATCCGCACGTTGGCTTGGACTTCGCGTGGCGTCGTGATGGCGTATGTGCTGTGGTCGTTGGCCAATCAGCCGACTGCATTGAATCATCTTTAATCGGGTTTTCGAGAAGGAACCGTCGATGAGCAAGTCGCCACGCCCTCAAAAAACATGTCCCGCTTGTCTTCGCCCATTCTCGTGGCGGAAAAAGTGGCAACGAGATTGGGAGCGGGTCGTGTACTGCAGCGACCGATGTCGCAGTCAGCAGCGATCGCCAACCGAGGCACGGGCCGACCACAACAAAATCAAACCCAGTCGAAATTAGAAATCGTGTCGTCATGCCAGCACCGATCCAAGTCGTTTGGTTCAAGCGAGACTTGCGCGTCGCCGACCATGAACCGCTCTACCGCGCGGCGGAGGCTGGCCCGTGTTTGTGCCTCTATGTCGAAGAGCCCGAACTGCTCACGGCGGACGATTGCGACCCGGCGCACTTGCGCTTCGTCCGCCAATCGCTGATCGATTTGCAACAAAGCCTCCATCGTCTCGGCGGAGTCTTGACTGTGCGACGGGGACGGTTGCCCGAGGTGTTTGATGAATTGCATTCCGAAATTCCCTTCGCCACGATTTGGGCCCATGAGGAAACGTTCAATGCAACCAGCTACGCGCGGGATCGCCGCGTGCGTCGTTGGGCCAAGGAACGCGGAGTCCGCCTGATCGAGTTGCCGCAGACGGGAGTCGTCCGCCGGCTTGCGACGCGCGACGGTTGGGCCGAGCGGTGGCAGGAACGGATGTCCTCCCGTCCCTTTCCTGTGCCGCCGCGGATTGACGGCGTCGCTCCGCCGCAACAAGTCGGCCTAACGCGGCCTGCAATCGAGATTCCTCCACTCGATGGTCGCAGCGAACTGCAAGAGGGAGGCGAGCAACGGGCGCAGCACTGCCTGGCAACTTTCCTGACCTGCCGCGGCAGCGGTTACCGCTGGGAGATGTCCAGTCCGGTCACCGCGGCAGCAAGTTGCAGTCGCCTCAGCCCCTACCTGGCCTACGGCAACCTGTCACTGCGAACAGTGTACCAAGCGGCTCGAGCACGGGCCGCCGAACTGCGGCAGGACCGCGGTGGTGATGCGCGGCAACGGCAACGGTGGTTGCGAAGTCTGACGTCGTTCGCGGCCCGCTTGCGTTGGCACTGCCACTTCATGCAGAAGCTCGAGGACGAGCCGCGGATCGAGTTCGAAAATGTGAACCGTGCCTACGATGGGCTCCGCGAGGACCAGTTTAACCGCAGTTACTTCGATGCTTGGCGTCATGGCATGACCGGTTATCCGCTGGTCGATGCCTGCATGCGGGCCTTGAAACAAACAGGTTGGATCAATTTCCGCATGCGAGCCATGCTGGTATCGTTCGCCTCCTACCACCTTTGGCTCCATTGGCGAGAACCTGCGTTGCACCTGGCGCGACTGTTCCTCGATTACGAGCCGGGAATCCACTATAGCCAGATTCAAATGCAGGCCGGGGTCACGGGCATCAATACGGTGCGAATTTACTCACCGATCAAACAAGTCTGCGATCATGATCCGCAGGGCGTTTTCATCCGCCGCTACGTCCCGGAACTTGCCGATGTACCCCCGCAACATCTCGCCGAGCCGCACAAAATGACCATGATGGAACAATCCCTCTTCGGGTGCCGCATCGGAAAGGATTACCCGGCGCCGCTGGTCGATCATGCGGAGAGCGTGCAAACGGCAAAGGACCGCATTTTCGCGATCCGCCGAAGTGCCATCGGGCGAACCCAAGCCGCCGCGGTGATGCAGCGTCACGGCAGCCGTCGCCGCCCCGCTCGCCCCATGCGGACGAAGCCGACCAAGTTAACCAACCAGCGTCGTCGCGAGGCTGAACAACCCCCGCGCGACGACTCCAATCCATGATACTGAGAGACCAACATGCTCGACCAACTCCCCCCCCACCTTGGTGAACGCACCCGAGTGATTCGCGAGGTTTCGGCCGCGGCGGCCCAGCAAGGTGAATTGGTGGTTTACTGGATGCGGAATGCCGTGCGGCTGGAGGAGAATCCGGCCTTGGATGTCGCTTGCTGGCTCGCTCATCGCTTGGATTTGCCTTTACTCATCTATCATGCAATCTCGGAGCATTACCCCTATGCATCTGATCGGCATCACACGTTCATGCTCGAGGGAGCGATGGACGTACAAGCCCGAGCCGAATCGCGCGGATTCGCCTACGCCTTCCATCTCGCGACTCCTGCCGATCGCCGCCCGCATTTGATCGAACTTGCGCGGCGAGCGGCGGCTGTGGTCACCGAGGACATGCCTGTCGATCCACCGCGGCACTTTTTGCGGAGGCTCAGCGAACGATCGACGACGCCGCTGATCGCCGTCGATACCGCCTGCGTGGTGCCGATGCAGGTCGTCGGCCGTCCCTACACGCGTGCCTATCAATTCCGCGAAGCCACGAAGAAACTTTACAAGGAGCGGCTACATCGACCTTGGCCCGAATCGGTTATTCCCGTGAAAACGTATCCGCTCACTCGGTTGCCGTTCACACCACTCAAGGTCACTTGCGACGCCATCGGCGACTTGGTGGCGGCCTGCGAGATCGACCATGCCGTGGGTCCAGTGCTAGATACCGGCGGCGGATCGACGGCGGGGTACCAGCGTTGGCACGATTTTTTCGAACGAGGAATTCGCCAATATGCCAACGATCGCAACCATCCCTTGCGCGATGCGGTCAGCCGCCTTTCCCCCTATCTGCATTATGGCATGGTCTCGCCGCTGCGGATCGCTCGCGAGGCGGCCGCGTTGAAACACCCCGGCGCGGAAAAGTTCCTGGATGAGTTGCTCATCTGGCGCGAACTGGCCTACGCCTTTTGCTTCTACCGCGCGGATCACGACCAGTGGACGGCGTTGCCCGATTGGGCCCAAGGAACGCTCACCGAGCATGCAAACGATCCTCGACCGGCCCTCCTCGACTGGGAAACTTTGGCCCGCGGCCAATCGGGTGATCCCTTGTGGGACGCGGCGCAGCACTCGCTGCTCGCTCACGGCGAACTGCACAACAATGTTCGCATGACCTGGGGCAAGGCGATACTGAATTGGACCGCCAGTCCGTTCGAAGCCTTGGCGACGATCATCGATTTGAACCATCGCTACGCTTTGGATGGCCGCGACCCGGCATCATACGGCGGAATTCTCTGGTGCCTCGGTCAATTCGATCGCCCATTTTCTCCCGAGCTTCCGATTTTAGGTACGGTTCGGCCGCGACCGACCGACGAACACGCGCGGCGGCTTCCACCGGAAAGGTATCTTCAACATTTGCTCCGTCGCATCGAGTCCCGTTTGCTTCGCGTCGCCGTGATCGGCGCGGGGCTTTCCGGTATGATGGCAGCCCGCACACTGGTCGATAACGGTCATGCTGTAACCGTGTTCGAAAAAAGTCGCGGCGTGGGCGGGCGCATGGCAACCCGGCGGCTGGAGGATGGTATCAGCGTCGATCATGGAGCTCAGTACTTCACCGTTCGGGATCCGCGGCTGCAGCGGTATGCCCGAGCGTGGCTCGCTCAAGGGCTGATCGCCCCTTGGCCCAATCGACGCCGCGGAGACTCGCAACGAATCGCCATGCTGAATCGGGGCGTTCAAGGTTTTGTCGATGACGGCCAGGAACGATTTGTCGGAGTACCCTCGATGAATGCCGTTTGTAAGCATCTGGCACGCGGTTTGACTGTGCAAACCGAGACGAGAATTGTCGCGTTAGATGCCTCGAGTGATGGCTGGTCGTTGTCCGACGAACAGGGGAACAGCTTTGGTCCATTCGATTACCTGATTTTGTCGTGCCCTGCCGAGCAAACCGCCGACTTGCTGCAGGGACGGTCGCCTCTCAGCGAACAAGCTCGGCGCGTAACGATGGAACCCTGCTGGGCGGCCATGTGGATGCTCCCGCGGCCGCTCGCGACCGATTGGGTCGCGGCGTTTGTGAGCGATTCGCCCTTGAGCTGGATTGCTCGCAACAGTACGAAACCAGGCCGCGTCGACGGTCGAGAATTGATCGTGGCCCACGCCAATCCAGGATGGACGCGGCAGCATTGGGATCAGGATGCAACGACCGTCGTTAACGAGTTGCTTCGTGAGCTGTGGATCGCGACGGGCGCCGAGCCGCACGAACCCAGTTTGGCTCTCGGCCATCGCTGGAAGTATGCACTGGCCAGCGAAGGGAATTCAGCAGGGGCTTGGTTCGATCGAGATCAACGAATCGTCGTCTGCGGGGATTGGGTGGCCGGTTCGCGTGTCGAAGGGGCCTTTTTGAGCGGCATGGCAGCGGCGGGGAGAGTTTTGGGAAGCATCCCGAAAATCGAATCCAGCAAACCCCGGCAACTCACTATGTTTTCGTGATCGGATACTAAGTTACACACCTGAAACGATCGCTCACTTTCGCTTCAGGTTACGACCGCTGACGGTTAGCCGAGTGGCAGATACGCAGCCACCCTCGCCGGATGGTAGCTACCAAGTAAGACTACCATCTGGCGACGGTAGCTACCGTATGTTTTCAATGGCCGCTCGCATGAGGGGAGAGGTTTTAATCGCCCTTGCTGACGCGGCGGGGGCCGATGCTGACGCGGCGGGTTGCGTTGCTCGTGCGGTAGGATGCCTTGCTGATACGGTTGCGATTGCGTGTGGCCCCCGCATCACCGCATCATGTATGGCGCCAGTGGTCAATGGTCGTCTTGCAATAAAGCTGCGATCCTCGTGGTGACCAGATCGATCGCCGCTTGATTGTGCCCCCCCTCGGGGAGAATCACGTCAGCATATCGTTTACTCGGCTCGACGAATTCCAAATGCATCGGGCGGACCGTTTTGAGGTATTGGTCGATCACCGATTTTGTGGTGCGGGAGCGTTCCGCCAGGTCCCGTTCTAGTCGCCGGATGAACCGCAAATCGGCATCGGTGTCGACGAAAATTTTGACATCGAGCAACATCCGCAACTCGCGTTCGGCCAAAATCAAAATCCCTTCCACCATGATCACTCGCCGCGGCGCTACAGGAATCGTCCGAGTGGTTCGGCTGTGGGTGGCGAAGTCGTAGACCGGCAATTCGACCGGTACGCCTCGTTTCAAGGCGCGAATATGTTGGATCAACAAATCCGTATCGAGCGAATTGGGGTGATCGAAATTAACCTCAGCCCGTTGCGTCGGCGGTAGTCCTGCCAACTCCTTATAATAGGCGTCGTGCGGCAAGAAGGCGATTCGATCGGGGCCGACGCGATTGAGTAGCGTCTGCGCCACCGTCGTTTTTCCCGAGCCCGAACCGCCGGCAATTCCGATGACCAGCGGAAGTGGATTGTTTGACATGGCCTCATCTTGCCCTGCGAACAGACGTTGGTTGAAATCGCCACGATTGTACAAAAAAACCCGGCTTGTTAGCCGGGTGGTGGGGAGGGGGATGTCTTCGGCAACGGCTGATCGGCCGCTTATTGCGGGCCGACGAATTCGTTACGGCGTCGTTCGAGTTGGGATTGCAGGCGTTGAACGATGCTGCTGTGCATTTGACTGACGCGGCTTTCGCTAAGGTCGAGCGTGGCCCCGATTTCTTTCATAGTCAGTTCTTCGTAATAGTAGAGAATGATGATTAAGCGTTCATTGCGATTGAGCCCCTTGGTCACCAGACGCATCAGATCGGCTTTTTGGATTCTGCGGGTCGGATCTTCCCCTTTGCGGTCTTCGAGAATGTCGATTTCGCGGACATCTTTGTAGCCGTCCGTTTCGTAACACTTCTTGTTGAGGCTCACCAGGTTGACCGCACTGGCGTCCATCATCATCCGCTCGAGTTCTTTGACGGCCAGGCCCATGTGCTCGGCAAGTTCTTGCTCGGTGGGAGCGCGGCCCAGCTTGTTTTCAAGCTGCTTGGTCGCCTCGTTCAATTTGCTGGCCTTCGATCGCACCAACCGCGGCACCCAGTCCATCGTGCGCAATTCGTCCAACATGGCTCCGCGGATACGAGGGACGCAGTAAGTTTCAAACTTGACGCCGCGATCCATGTCGAAGGCTTCGATCGCATCCATCAAGCCGAATACGCCAGCAGATACGAGGTCATCCAACTCGACTCCATCGGGCAATCGCTGCCAGATCCGCTCGCCATTGTATTTCACTAGCGGGAAATACTTTTCCATCAGTTTGTTGCGAAGCTCTTGATTGGTTGGGTCCTTTTTGTATTGAATCCAAACTTCTTGAATATCATCCGAGACTTGAGCAGCTGTCGCCATGCAATCCTCCCTGATTGGTTGCGATGTTATTCCCCGCCGATGACCGCGGCCATCGGCTTGATCTTCGAACGTTCAACGTTTATCTCGCGATTGGCAGGCCCGTGATCGCGGTGGCGACCACGAGTGCCGTTCGACGGGCTGCTGAATATCAAAACGATCAAGTCCGCGTCAATGAAATTTTTACAACTTTTGAAAAAATCTCCTGACCCTCGCCCGGTCCGCGCACCGCGGCGTAAATCGGTTATCGAGTCGGCTCGTTGGCAACTTGAGTAAATTCGGCACTTGCAGCAAAAATTTTCGCCATTGGCCGGTAGGGACGACGACCAGGTAGATGGGGGCGGAGCCAGGACGAGCCGGTTAAGCAGGGGGCGGGGAACGAAATTTTTCTGAAGGAGCCCCTATCCTTCTTTCCTGACGCAGAAGCGTACATTGTTTCCCAATTGAAGGTTCTCCTCAACCGAGCCCGCGCATAGGCTTCGGGCTAGCGCGGTCATCCGTTTTGGAATAGGGACTTTGCTGGAGAGCATCGGCTAGGCAGCCGCCTGATTGGTCTTCCCTTTGGGCAGGTCTCCAGGAGTGATCTCGGCGATCATGTTCAACGAACTCGGATTCGGCACCTCACCCTCGCTGAGGACGACCACTCGCGGATGCAATTCCGCGATCGTGTTTTTCACAACCTCGGCAATCGTCGCGCTGACCAGCAAGACCGGGCGATGGCCGAAGCTGAGCAGGTGATGAGCACCCGACTGGACAGCCATGCGGAGATTGCGCTGTATCGTCGCATTGAACTTGACCGAATTTTGAACCCCGTTGTCGCGCTCGACCACGGCATTCTCCAGCGAATCCGTCAAGTCATCGGCAATCCCAAAGCAGGTAATCCGGCCTTCGGCGTCGGACAGCCGTTGTGCCGTATGCCTTCGCAGCGCGTCGCGAATCTCGCGGACTTGTGCTCGCACGTCGCTGGCCTGGCCTTTGTTCTCGTTGAGGCATTCCAAAATCAAATGCATGGGCCGTAGGGCGATTCCCTCACGTAACAATTGGCGAAATATTTTTTGCAATTGTCCGATCGAGACGACATCGGGCACCGTATCAGCAACTAATCGCGGGAACGTCTTCTTGATTTCTTCGATCAACTCGTTGGTTGCGTCTCGGGTCAGCAGTTGATCGGCATACTCATGCACCAGCCACCGCATCGATTGCACGAGCACCGCGGTGGGGCTGTACATACGGCATCCGGCTGGAATGGTCTCAGGAGCATGGGCCATCCACACCGAGTACGGTGCCCAATCCCAACTCGCGCGGCGTTCGCCGACCGGAAAATTATCGCGAGTGAATACGCAGAGCAGCTTGTCGCGTTCGATCACCCCTTCGAGAACGACATTGCCATCAAGCAAGACGCGGCAGTGATCCCCAGGTATATGCAAGTTGTCGCGGATACGGACCTTGGGTAGGACGATCCCGAGATCCGCGGCGATTTCACCGCGCAGTTTGCTGATTTCACTGACCAGATTTTGGCCGGGCTGAGTTCCGCATAGCACCAGCAGTTGCGACCCGAGTTGCAGCTCGATTTGGTCGGTCTCGAGAAACCGTTCGATTTTGGCTTCTTTCGGCGGGAGTTTTGCTTCGCGGCTAGAATTAGCCGGCTGACTTTTTTCGGCCTTCGACAGGCTGAAGGCAGCCCAGCCGAGCAGGCCGGCCATGCTCCAAAGGGGAAGGGCAGGCAAACTTGCCAGCGGCAGCACAGCCAAAAATCCGGCAGCAGCCCACAGTGCCCAGGGCGAGCGCAGCAGTTGTCCGACAGAATCCTCCGGCAGGTTCGATTCATCCGTACCTCGAGTGATCAGCAAGCCGGCCGCGATGCTGATCAACAGTGCGGGGAGTTGACTGACCAGACCGTCGCCAATGGTCAGCCGGGCGAAAACGTTCGCCGCCTCGGTCATGCTCATCCCTGACAAGACACCTTGGAGCAAGCCGCCGATGATATTGATTCCGGTGATCACGACGCCGGCAATCGCGTCGCCGCGGACATACTTGCTGGCCCCATCCATGGACCCCTGAAAGTCGGCGTATTGCACCAACTCGCGTCGCCGCCGTTGGGCTTCTTCGAAGGTAATCGCGCCGCTGTTCAAATCGGCGTCGATCGCCATTTGCCTGCCGGGCATCGCATCGAGTGCGAAGCGAGCGGCGACCTCGCCAATACGCGTGGCCCCCTTGGTGATCACGAGGAACTGCACGATGAAGAGGATCAGGAAAATGATCGAGCCAACGACCAGGCTATCGGCCGCCACGAATTGCGCGAAACCATGGATCATTTGGCCTGCGGCCGCCTCCCCCATGGTCGCTCCTTGCGACAAGATCAAACGGGTAGTCGCGACGTTGAGGGATAGGCGGGTCAGCGTCGACACGAGCAACAGCGCAGGAAACACTCGCAGCTCTAATGGCGTTCGCACAAACAGCGTGGTCAACAACAGGACAACGGCCAAGCCGAGATTCGCCGCCAACAAGATATCCATCAGCCAGGTCGGCAATGGGAAATAGATCACCAGCATCGACAGCAACATCGCTGCTGGCAATGCCATTTGAAAAACGACTTTTTTCGCGGAACGCTCCATCAACCGTTGCATCCATGCCGGGTTGCTGACTTTTTGAATTTCGCCTCAAGTTTTCGAGTACGACGGCCGAAACGGTAGCCGATTCGCACAAAAACGTCCAGGCGAAGTTGAGGCTCACTGGGCTTTGTGCCGAAACAACCAGCCGGAACGCGTTAGCGTGCGGTTTACGGAAAAACCGCGGATTAGCGCAACCGCAGTCGACAGGCTTTGGCTTAAAGCCTAGGAGAACCAGACCACGCTAGCCGTGAAGCCATGAATGAAATTCCGCGAATTGACAGCACCGATTTCGCCAGCAGCAAAAAAGCCGGCGACAGGGATGGGGCCCAGGTACTCTTGAATCGCCGCCGAGTCATGATTCGGCTCTGAGAACAAGTTCGTCCCGCGGCCGTTGCACGAAAATACCAGTGCTGCGGCTGGCGACACCGGCGCGACTTCTGCAACGCTGGCTTTCAATAATTGCCTGAGGTCGGAATCTGCCGATTCTTCATCCCGAATGTGAAACTGGACCGTCTGGCCGACTCGGACAAAATCATTGACGACGAGAAAGCCCTGTTCGTGATCGATTTGCATCACATTGCGGATCAAGAAATCGCCATAGCCGAACTTGTCGCGGAACTCGGAGATCGCCACGCCCAAATGCAAGCCGTGCTGCAACGTCCGCTGGTCACGAGTCGGCAACTCGCGATAGATTTTGACAAATTGTTCGACGGCCGGATGCCCCCCCAATTCGCTGATTTGATTGCGTTCGGCCTTGGTGATCACCATCGGGTATCCGATGGGGCGGCAGCCCTGCGATACCACCGTCGAAATCGTCGAGGCAGAATCCAGGACCACGAAGGCAGCCCCGTGATTGACGATTTGGCGATTCACAATCAGCCGCGAATCGCCCGGAGAGGAAGCGGCACTGGCCATGCCACCGGCCACCTTCAAGCCCGGGTGCTCTTCGTTGAGCCGGTGCAGGAACAAGTCCATGGGGAAGGTGAAGGGGTCGGCCAAAGCGAGCAGGAATCGCTGTCGCCCTTGGTGCGGCCGTTCGACTTGATCCAGCAAGCTGGGAAAACCCGCAAAAGCCACACCCTCGTGGGTACGCTGGTACTGGAGATGGACGACATCGGGTTGACAATCGCCGAACTGAGCCCCCCACAGCACCACGGTGGGACCTTCCTCCAATTCGCGCTCGTTGCAAATCGTTGCGATCGAATTGCAGCCGGCCATGGCTGCCTCGGGAAACGCCAGCACCCCCTCGGTTAACCCTTGGGTCAAGGCCTCATCATCCTCATGCCCCGCGTAAAACCACAGCAACAAATTCGGCTCTGGGAGATGAGCCCGCAATTGATCGACACATTCCCGAACCGCTGCCGAAAAGTCGGACTTCGAAGAAAAACAAGTGAAAAACTGATTCATGCAATGAGTGCACCGTCGGGACCAAAGCCATGTGGTCAGCATACCAGCTAGCAAGCCGTTTGGCAGGACGTCCAGGGGCGATGACGAGACAAATCCCGGAGCGATTCCGAGCAGGCCTCAAAACCGCGACTGCGGGAAATGATTTTGCCCTTGGTAGACCAACTCAAGTTGAGTAGATTGACGCCAAATCATTTCTTTTCGTTATCTACACTCAGGAAAGGAATCCTGACAATGGCTCACACGCTCGCGGACCTGGCGGAAAGAGTGGGAGGGCGTCTCGCTGGACCAGGCGATCTGTGCATTACGGGCGTCGCCTCGATCGCGCACGCGAGACCAGGTGAATTGACCTTTGCCACCAACGATCAGAACTGGAAGAAGTGCCTGTCAAGCCTCGCCGCCGCGGCCATCGTGCCTCTGCAAATCACCCCAGCGGATAGCTTGCCCACCATTCACGTTGCCGATCCCGAAGCGGCCTTTGCGGAAATCGCCACCCTGTTTCGGCGCCGCATCAATCGGCACTGCTGCGGCGTAAGCCCGCGGGCAATCGTCAGCCCCACCGCTAAGATCGCCTCGTCGGCTTCCATCTATCCCGGCGCGTTCGTTGGCGACGGTGCCGTCATCGGCGCGCGAACGCGAATTATGCCCAATGCGGTCGTGATGGAACATTGCCAGATCGGTGACGATGTCACGATTTTTCCCAACGCCACCTTGTACGAAAACACGATTGTCGGCGACCGCTGCATCATCCACGCCGGAGCGGTGCTGGGCGCGTATGGTTTCGGTTATCGTACGGTTCAGAACCAGCATCAACTTGTGCCACAACTTGGAAATGTCGTCTTGGGCTCCGATGTGGAGATCGGCGCGAATACGACGATCGATCGCGGCACGTACGATGCCACCACGATCGGAGACGGCACAAAGATCGACGATCAAGTCATGATCGGACACAATTCGCGAATCGGTCGCCACAATCTGCTGTGCTCGCAAGTCGGCATCGCGGGGAGTTGCCGAACTGGCGACTATGTTGTCATGGCAGGCCAGGTCGGATTGGCCGATCACCTCGACATCGGAGATCATGTGGTCCTGGGGGCCAAAGCCGGCGTCATGCATTCGATCGAGCCCAATCAACATTACCTGGGGGCACCAGCTACGCCAATCCGCGAACAATTGCTGGTGTATGCGTCGATGCAAAAACTGCCTGAACTGCGCCGAATCGTAAGTCGGCTCGAGAAACAAATGGCAGCTCTTACTCAAGCTGCAGCTGCCGAGCCGACCTCCGATCAAACAGCTTGCCAACGCGATGCCGCATGAATCGAACGTCCTCTTTGCCCTCTGCCGAACAGGAAGTCTTTGGCCTCGTTGCGGGCTGGGGCAAGTTTCCCCTTGAGGTCGCGCGGCGACTGCAGGTGGCCGGCAAGCGGGTGTGCTGCGTGGCGTTGGCTGGGCACGCCAGCGAGGAACTTCGCGATTGGTGCGACGAATTCCAGGTTTTCGGACTGGGCCGGATGCGCGCCCAAACCAAATTCCTGCGCCGCCATGGCGTGCGCCGGGCGACGATGGCCGGCAAAGTCTTCAAAACCCGGCTGCTGGAAAAATTCGCCTTTTTTCGCCATCGCCCCGATTGGCTATTCTGGCGATACTTCTATAAACAATTCGTGACCGGTACCGAAAACCGCAACGATGACACCATGTTGTTGACTGTCACCCGACTGTACCATGATCAAGGAATCGAATTCGTGCCTGCCACCGACCTTGCTCCTGAACTGTTGATCAAAGAAGGCGTACTCACCCGTCGGTCCCCTACCGCCGCACAAATGCGCGACGTGCGACTCGGCTGGGAACTGGCCAAAGCCATGGGGGGACTCGACGTCGGACAAAGCGTGGCGGTCAAGGGACGAGCCGCGCTGGCTGTCGAGGCGATCGAGGGAACCGACGAGTGCATTCGCCGAGCCGGTACACTTTGCCCTGTCGGGGGCTTCACCGTCGTCAAGGTCGCCAAGCCGCAGCAGGATCTACGCTTCGACATGCCCACGATCGGCGAGGGAACCATCCGTACCATGGCCGAGGCGGGGGCCGCGGTCCTCGCCGTCGAGGCCGACATGACGATCATTCTCGACAAGGAAGCCGTTTTGAAACTCGCCGATTCACTAAACATCGCCATTGTGGCACTCCGCAACGGACAATAGCACGCATCGCTGATCCAACTCTCGAGCATCTTTACTCAGATCCCCCGCCGCATCCTTACCTTCAGTTGTTCTGCAGCCCGAATTTCGGCGCCAGCACGTCCGTCAAACGTCGAGCACCCCCCACAACTCAACGCCACGCTCAACACCCTCCCCCCGTTGCCTCTTACGGCGTCCTGCCAATTCATTAAAATGAAGGATTCGCTTGTCCCCGAAACAAATAGGTTTACCATGCCCCTTCGAAACATTGTGATGATCGCAGTCGCGGCGATTGTGGCCATCGCTTGTTATTCGGTCACTGCCAAGGCCCGCTACGCCAGTCTGTTCACAGAGGCGATGGAGGTCGTGTTGACCGAGGGCCTGCTGCCGACCGACGAGCAAACGCTTTTCGACAACGCCATCGACGGCATGCTCAAAGGCTTCGATCGCGACACTTATTATTACCGCGGCGATGCCTTCAAAAATTTGCAAGAAGGACTCAATCAACGCTTCGATGGCATCGGCATGCACATCGACACCGACGAGGCGTCGCAGCGTCTCGTCGTGCTGGCTCCGATCCCGGGTGGTCCCGCCTGGGAGGCCGGCTTGCTCCCCGGGGACGAATTGATCGCGGTCGACGGTCAACCCCTCAATGTCACCGACAGGCGCGAGGCTGTCGAGCGTATCCGCGGCCCCTCTGGCTCCTTCGCAGAAATCACCATCAATCGCAACGGAGAGGAAAAAGTCATCCGCGTCGAGCGCCGACCGATTCCTGTTCCGTCCGTACAAGGCGATTGGTTGTCGGCCGACGGAAGTTGGGACTTTCGCCTTCGCGAAAACCCTCGGGTCGGCTACATTCGCATTCTCCAATTTGGAGAAAACACCGCGAAGGAATTCGCGAATGCCTTGGCTGCAATCCGCGGTCGGGTCGCAGGGTTGATCATCGATGTTCGCAATAACCCCGGAGGCTTACTCCCCGCTGTCGTCGAGATCTGTGACCAATTCATTGACGCCGGATCGTTGATCGTCGATATTCGCGGAAGAGAGCAAAAGGTCAAAGAAAAATTCATCGCCAGCAGTTCCGCCAAGGTAGATCGCGAACTGCCAGTCGTCGTCCTGATCGATCGCCGGTCGGCCAGTGCCAGCGAAATCCTCGCCGCTTGCCTTCAGGACCACGGCCGCGCGACCGTTGTTGGTGAGCGTTCGTTCGGCAAGGGGACGGTGCAGAACCTGATCGTGCTCCAGAACGGCCGCAGCGCGATCAAGCTGACCACAGCCAGCTATTGGCGACCCAGCGGCAAGAATATCGATCGCCCCAGCTCCAAAGCAACGAATAACGAAGACTGGGGCGTTTCCCCGTCGCCGGGCCATGAAATTCGCACGAGCATGGTGGATTCTGCCAACCTGTATCGCCTGCGCCACCTTCGCGATCTTGCCGGCATCCACGAACATTTCGGATTCAAGCCAAGGCCCAGCTATTCATGGCTGCAAACGATCATTCCGGAGGATCTACCGCCGGAGTCAGACGAAATCGGTGCAGAGGTTGACGTCAGTACCATCCCCGACCAAATCGAGAGCGCCGATCAACTCCCGGCTGAATCCCCGCCGGAATTAAACCCACCCACCGATCGCGCCCTCGAACATGCCATCAAACTAATTCTGAGGCAACGGTCCTCGAACTAACGACCCGTGAATAGCCCCAACAATGGTAGGGCCTGCGGCGACCGTTGCGACATCGCCTGCGGCAAGCCAAACTGCCGAAACAAACAAGAACCGACCGTACTTCGATTTTGAGTCGTCAGCAGCGGACGTCCGAATCGCAAGCGGGGGCTCATTCTAGAAAAGGTGCGACGACTAACCACCCTTGCGGAGTTTTTCGAAGTATTGCCGCGCGTGCTCGCGTTGGCTTTTGGGGAGTTGTTGGTCTTCGATGGGATCGGAGTCCTTGGCCATGGAGGCGCGAACGACTTCCTGAGCCTCGATGAGGGACGCCGTCTTGGCGTTTTCACCGTCGGCTTCACCGGAAATGATGGTCTGGCCTTTTTGTAGTTTCGCCTTAACCTGGGTCTTGAAGCCCCCGGTCTCGTCCTCCTGACTACCCCGCTCGCCTTCGCCGCGTCCTCCACCTTTGGCGAAATCTTTGCGATTCAGCTGTTTTGAGGGCAGTTGGCTCTCTTTTCCTTGGCACTGGCATTGTCCCTTGCATTCTTCGAGCTCTTTCTCGAGTTCTTCCAGGATTTCCATGATTTCCTGATCTTTGGCAATTTGGTCCATGATTTCCTCGACCTCTTTCAGAGACTTGAGGGCATCTTCGAGTTGTTGTTCCCCGCCCCCTTGCCCATCGCCTTCGTTTGGATCTTTATTATTGCCGGATTTGCCAGCGTTCTTTTTTCCGGAAACCGGCTTTGAGTTGTTAGTTTCCGATTTTTTGTCTCCTTTCAAACCTTGTTGGAACTCCTTGAATTTTTCGGCGATGCGTTCCATTTGTTTCACTTGCTTTTCCCGTTCCTTGAGTTGTTCGAGTTTATTTTCGAGCTCCGCCGCCTTGTCGGCGTTCCTCTCCTGCTTGGCTTGCTCGATTTGCTGCTGGAGCGATTTTTTTTCTTCCTCGAATTTTTTGATCACTTGATCGACCGACTGGGACAGCTCTTTTAGATTTTCTGCAAGCTTCGCCAGATCGGCTTCGTCGAGTTTTTCATTTTGAATTTTGTTGGCGAGGTCTTTGAGAATTTTCTGCGCTTCTTTGAAATCGCCTTCTTTCAACGCTTCGGCGAATTGTTTGCCGGGACCTACCGACAGGTCTTTGAGGCGGCCAAACTCCTGCTTGAGTTGTTCAGGGTCGAGAGTTTTCGAGCGTAGTTCGTCGAGTTGTTTTTTGACGTCGTTGAATTTGATCAAAGCTTCTTTTTTGAGCTCCCCGCTCTCGGATTTCAACGAATCGAACTCGCGAGCAAGTTTGCGGACCTCCTCGGCAGCCTTTTCCAACCCCTTCTCGGCCAAACGCTTCGTTTGCTCCTCGATGCGCCGTTTGGTTTCCTCGATCACTGTTTCGATCGTTTTTTGCTCGGCGGCTGTTTCGGTGACCGTGATCGCGCTGGGAGGTGTTTTTGCCGGCACAAAAAACAATGCGGCCAGAATAGCTGCGGGCAACAGCGGCCACCACGCACGGTGATCTAATCGAATTTTAAATTCATCGCGGACATCGATTTTCGCAACGCGTGACTCCGCGTCGGCCAGTAGTGACCGGCCGGCGGGAGTTTCGGCTTCTTGCGAGGAAAGGTTCAGAGCCGAACTGACGCGTTCTTTCAGCCCGAATCGGCGATCGATTTCCAGAGCTGCCGTCGTCGAGCGGACGGCCGTTCGCCAACTCCCATAAATGGCTCCGCACAAGGCAATAACCAGTCCGCCGAGCAACCAACCCGTTTGCCATCGGGAGAGTGCCGCATCCCCTTGAGTCCAGTTCAGTGCCCACAAACGCGGGATCGCAAATCCGACACAACCGACGACTAGCCCCGCGGTCAATAATAAACTCAGCAACTTCACAAAGCGATCCAAATTCATGCGACGGCGGGCTTGGCGAACCTGAGTGTCGATTTCCCGCATGGTGATCCTCCCTTGTTTTTTGTCTTAATTGTATCGCTGCAGCAGTTCCAAATGAGCGTTTTTTCGGGGTTAAATTCAATTTCATTTCGAGAATTTGGTTGCGGCATGATTTTCTGAACGGTAGTTTTACCGATGCTACAAAATAATAATGTCAACCAATGCACCCGAGCCCCCAAATCGCCAATGATTCGCTCCCCTGAAAACGAAGCCAAATCGCTACCCAGCCCGGCTGACCGACCGGGGAGCACAATCGTCATTTACGACGGGCATTGCCAATTTTGTACGGCTCAAGTTCGCCGCTTGGAGCGGTGGGACAAGGGACAACGGCTTTCATTTTTATCGTTGCACGATTCGGAGGTCGGCCGACGGTTTCCGGACTTGACCCATGAGCAGATGATGGCCGAGATGATCGTCGTCACACCCGAAGGCAAGCGGTTTGGGGGAGCAGACGGGTTCCGATACCTAACCTTGCTGCTGCCGCGACTGTGGTTGTTGGCCCCCATCATGAATTTTCCGGGGATCCTCCCCGTTTGGTCGTGGCTCTATCGTCAGGTGGCGATGCGCCGTTATCGGTGGAACAAGCGGAACGAATGCGGCGACGCTTGCGAGATTCATTTCCGTCGCAAGTGATGCGGCAGGAAATAATTCCTTTTTTGACGGGAATCGAGTCAGACGGCAATGGGGCGTTCTCCCGACGCTTCTTTTTTTTGGGATTTACTCGCATGGAGGCTGTCGCATTTTGAGTCTCCTGATCCGGGGGGAATTTAAAGTCCTCGCCGCATCATGTTTCGGGTGGGCGAGTAACTTGCCGGGTCGATGAGGCTATCGAAGGAAACGGCGGACGCCGATGACGTCACAAGAGTTGGTTGCGATGAGCCCAAATGGCCGCTTGGGTTCGATCGTTGACGTCGAGTTTTCGCAAGATATTCTGCACATGCTCCTTGATCGTTTCCACGCTGATCCCCAAGGCTCGGCCGATTTCTCGATTGCTGAGCCCCATGGCCACATGCCGCAGCACTTGCAATTCCCGGTGCGTCAGGGGGCACTGATCGTCAAGATCATGCCGGGAGGCGATGAGTTGGATACGTCGCTGGCTAATCGGCCGCTGAGCATCGGGGCGTTCGCCCCGGGCGACTCGTTTGATGGCGGCTTCGAGTATGTCCAGCCCCTCAGATTTCAAAACGTAATCGCCGGCGGATATCGCCAAAGCTCGTGCCAAATTGCACGGGTTGTCGGAATTTGCGAAAAAGATGACCCGCGGGGAACGTTCCTGCTCCGCCCACTCGCCGATGGCGATGAACATATCCTCTCCGCCCAGTTTGGTTTCGGTAACCAGAATTGACGTCGGATGCAATTGAAGTCCCTCACGGACTTCCGTTGGACTTCGGCCCACGAAGGCCAAGTGGATTGACTTGTTCGAGAAATAGGCACGGAGACCTTCGACCACAACAGGATGATCCTCACCCAGAACGAACGGAATCCGCGCAGCGGTAGCCGAAGATTTCATAGAGTCAACGAATGAAATGACAATGGCGCGACCGCTTCCCCACGTGACGCAAATGGGGAGTGGTCTGTACTCGCTGCTTCTTCGACTGAGCCGCGGTCAATGTAGCGAACCTGTTTCCGGCCTACCAGATGGCAATTATCCCACTTTTTGCCATACTTTGGTGGACGGGGTTGCGGTATCACACGGCGGTCTCGGCAAACGAGTATATCTAGGGATTATCGCACAAAGCCGTATCGATATAAGCCCCGATCGCCAGATATCGTCAGTTTTTCCTCAAGATTTTCCTCAAGATTTGACAGCATCCAGACAAGAATTTGACGATGGTAACGACTCCAAGGCACTCCGATCTGCCGACCAACCCGTTGGGATTCCGTTCTTCGATTGTTGGCTGGCTCTCCGCAATGTTACTGGCAGTGGCGTCATCCGGCTGTCGCCCCAGCGACACAATCGATCCGCCGCCAACGGCCAACCATAATAACGAACCGGCTCTATGCATCGCCTTTGTCGACGAAGATCGTCTGGCCGAGCCCGTCTCGCGGCGCTGGACGAGCGAAGGGCATCAAGAGATCAAGGTTGATTCGTTGTCGGCAGAGCAACTCGAACAAGCCAAATTCAACCTAGAGCCACAAGTTGACGTGATCGTGTTTCCTGTCGCAGTCTACGGGGACTTGATCGCCGCGGGACAGTTGTTGGAAATCGACGAAAAATCGCTGCCCAAGGACGTTGCCGTCAATCGCAATAATTTCTTGGGGCAGTATCGCGCGAATTTGGTCCGATTCGGCAATCAAACGCTGGCCTTGCCCTTGGGCGGACCGATCAGCGCGGTGTTCTACCGACCGGATCTGCAACCGGCCGGCGTGCCGCTGTACTGGTCGGAATTGAATCAGCGGCTGGCGAATTCCCCAGGCAGCGATATGGCAAAGTGGCTGGAACCGCTGGCTGGCGATTGGGCGGCGCATTCATTTCTAACGCGATTGGCGTCGCGAATTCGCTATCCCGGTAAAATTTCGACGCTATTCGACCTTAATTCGACAAGGGCTTTGATCGACACCGAGCCGTTCGTCGAGGCGCTCACCGAGATGGCGGAGCTGCATCGGTTGGTCGGAACTCGAGAGTTTTTAACGCCCGCCGAGGTGTTTGTTAAATTTCGGACAGGAAAGGCGGAAATGGCGGCGTGCTGGCCCTGGCCCGACGGCGACAACGAGAAGCCTGAATTTCCGGTTGCAGTGGCTCGCCTCCCTACCACGGCGTCGTACTTTGACGCCAATCGCGGGACGTGGACCCAGCGGCAAGGTTTGCAGCAACGGGTGGAGTATTTGGGGAGCGAGGGGAGGCTGGTTGCCATCTCGGCCAACAGCTTGCATGCCAATGAAGCGATTGCCTTCGCGTCGTGGTTGACCTCGAACCAAACCGGTTTGCGAGTTCTCGCCGAATCCCCGATGACAGGCCCCCTGCGGTTGGGGCACTTGGCTTCGGTCCGAGCTTGGACTAAGGGGAGCCTGCCGGATGATGCGGTGGACGGTTACGCCGAAATCATTCGCCAAATCCACGAGGAAGAAATCTGCCTTACCTTTCCACGCATCCCGCAGCGGCGAGAGTTTTTGGAAACACTCGGATCGGCTGTGCGCGACGCGATCGCCCAACGGACATCCCCGCAGGAAGCTCTGTCCCGAGCAGCGGCCGAATGGGATCGGATCACCAGGGAAATCGGTGTTGATCGGCAACGGGAGATGCTCCGCAAAACCGAAGGCCTACTAATTGGCAAAATCGAAGAATGAGACAAGGGTTCGGTCAATCGTCGAACAGATCGGGCAAAATCGATTGACATACCGTTTTTGGTGTTGATAATGCTTAACAACTCGTCTCACACGTGCGGTTGTCATTTCGGGAATCCGCGTTGCCCACGTGCCCGTTTCCTTCGCCCCACTTCAGAGAAATCGGCGAAATTTTGGGAGTCCTCTATCTATTGGCAAACGGTGGTTCAAACTAAACTATTGGGTTTGAACGACCGTGTGAGACGTGAGAATTGTCGATGCAAAACACAGCGTTTTTTTCGTTGGCTTCCGTGGGTTTATTGAGGAGCCGACTCTTCAACCGGGTCTTGCCTTGCGGCTGGTTGTTCGTACTGACTATTGCCTGGATTGTCTCAGCAAACTGGGGCTTTGGTCAGATCGTCTATGACCCGCTCCATCCCGATGTGGAGGCGATGGTAAAACGCGGGATCGTTTATCTTGAGGAAAATCCGCAAGGGAATACCGGCGAAGCCCTGCTGCAAGCCCTTACGGTGATCGAAGCGACCAAACGCTACGATCGCATGATCCCCACTGAACACCCGCTGGTTACTCGGGCCGTGGCGCGGTTGATTCGCGATTTGAAGAAATACAAAGAAGAAAATGAGCCCCTTGGCCCCGGCGTCTACCACGCATGCGTTGGCATTCTGGTACTCACCGAATTGGGGGCAGAACAGTATCGACCTGAAATCGAGGACCTGATCGGCGCCATACTCAAAAACCGGACCCCGGTTGGAGCCTACGGATATTCGGCCGATACCAACAGCGATAGTTCTCAATCACAGTACGTAGCGCTCGCCTTCGGCGTCCTCAAACTCCACGGGATTAAGGTGCTTAAGCAGGAAGCTCGCTCGCTCCTCGAATGGTTCTGCAAGGCCCAGACCAACGAGGGGAGTTGGTACTATCATTACTTCGGGTTGAATCTTGCTGTGCGCGACCCCCCGGTCCAACGATTGTCGCGGCATGTCACCGGAGCGAGCTCGATTTATCTGCTGGGGGACGTGCTGAACCTGACGCCCAAACGGAGCGGCATGAAGCTCAAGGGGGCCAACGCAGGTGAACTGCCTCCGTCCGTATCGATCTACGTTTCAAAGGAGAAGGAACAGGACAACGATCTCGAACAAATCGGGCCGCTCGTCAACTTCGATGCAGGCTTGCTGAATTCGACGAAAGCCCAGGCGAATCGCTGGCTCGCTCAGAATTTCCGCATGAGCTTGGATGAGGCGTGGCAATACTATTTCATGTACGGTTTGGAACGTTACGCCTATTTCCGGGAAAAGTCCGAGGGAGAAATCAAAGAAGTTCCTAACTGGTACGACCAGGGCGTGGAATTCCTCAAAGATAATCAACAACCCAACGGTTCATGGCCTCCTGCCAGTGGGGGGGGCGAGCAAAGCGGTGTCAATTCGACCTGTTTCGCGATCATGTTTTTGGTGCGGGCCAGTGAACTGCTGATGGATGCGTCGGCCAGCAGCGTGACCCGCGGCGGCCTTGGATTCCCAGAAAATGCCAAAATCGAAAATAAAGGGGGCGAGGTCGTCTCCGATGACGTCGTGCAAGGCTTCCAAAATATCGTCAATCTGCTGAAGGACGCCAAATCGGAGGACGACATCGAGCGTCTGACCGACATCCTGGCGCCTGCTATCAAGGAATTTACCGAGGACAAAAGCAAATCGAAGGCGGAACAACTGCAATTCCTCCGCGGCCTGATGACTGAAAGGTCGTATGCGAAGCGGAAGGTTGCCGTCAAGTTTCTCGCTGCGTCACAAGACCTGGATAACGTGCCGGCCTTGCTCTATGCCTTGTCGGATCCAGCATTGGATATCTGCGAGGCTGCCCACAACGGCTTGCGGTTGATCAGTCGCAAGGTCGACGCGTTCCCCCTTTCGGAGAACCCCACGAAGCAAGAATTCCTCGAGCTGAAACAAAAATGGACCGTTTGGTACAAGGGAATCCGCCCCGACGCGCGGCTCATCGATGAATGACCATCGATCGTGACCTGACGGAGATTCAAATCAGGCTTGGTGACAGATCCCACTGGATGGAAGGCAAGGCCATACGAACTTGGACAATCACAACCGGCCAATGCTCAACGGCTCAGTTATTCTGTCCCTTTTATTCAATTCAGGAGTGACCCATGAGCGACGAAATCATTGCCCACCCCAAGCTCTCCGTTGAAACTGCTGTCTCCAAGTACGACAAGTTCAATGGCTTTCTGACAGCCGCCTTGACGATCGTCAGCCTGATCGTGACTTTTTTGTTTTTGTACTGGTTGACCTCAGTCATTCGCTTTCGCCCGCAAATGCAGACGGTGTTCATGGAAGAGTTTCCCTTCGGCGATGAGAAACCGGAGGGTGTCGAGGACGACGTTTTAGAGCCCGGAGTCGAAGAGTTTCCCGAGGTCGAAGTTCCCCAATTAGCCCAAGCTCTCGAGGCGGTCACCAACGCGCTGTCCTCGGTCCGTGCCAACATGGAACACCGTAGTGGCGATGCCGCCCAAATGGGTAAGGGACGCGGACTCGGCTCTCGCGATGGGGGCGAGGGCACTGGGAAAGGGGATGTGCTGCCCGAACATAAACGTTGGAAAATCGAGTACTCGGCGAAGTCGATCGATAGTTACGCCAAGCAATTGAGCTATTTCAAAATCGACCTGGGTGCCGTCAACAAGCTCAACAATGAAATCGTCAAGCTCATCGATCCGGGCGGGCGGGCTTTGATCGTCAATTCCAACCGCGCTCAAGAGAAAAAGTCCGTCTATTTCGCCCACGAACGGCCACAACTGGCGCGATGGGAAGAGGCGATGTTCAAGAACAAGGGAGTCAGCATGACCCACAGCTTCACCGTTCAATTCTATCCGGAGGAAACCCGTTCACGGCTCCGGCAAATTGAGTTGGCTTATCTCAACAATGTCAATCGAAAACTGAGTGAGGTTCAAAACACGTTCTTTAAAGTCGTGCCCGAGGGCTCTGGCTTCGAATACAAAGTCACTAACGTAATCTATCGCCGGAAGTGACAACGAACCGACTGGACTTTGGTTGAAAAAAGATACGAAAAAGAGCAACGACTTGCTCACAATCGAGCGGCGAATTTCCTGGTTTGGGACTCGCAAAATTCGCCGCAAGAAGCATAATTTAATGAGTGACATTCCAAACGCTTCGCTCCCAACTCCTCTGCAGGATGAGGGTCGAGCAGGTGAGGGGTCGGATAGGCTCAGAGGCAATGACTTAATCTCAACGGGAACCACAACCACATGGCAGCGATTCTTACTTTTTTGGGCAACTCGATTTATGTCATCATGGCGATCGTCGCCGCGTGGGGCGCTTACTGCGTGATCGTGGTGTATAACCGAGTCAAGCAAAAGCAGTTCTCGGACGAGGCAGTCCAGAGCGGATTTCTTGAAGCTTTAGAAGAACCGCTGCTCCGCGGTGATTACGAGGTCGCCAGCCAGATCTGCGCGGGCGATCGCCGTGCCCTGTGCCAATTGTGTCAGTTGGCGATCGATAACCGCCAAATCGGTTTCGCCAAAATCAAACAGCTGCTCTCCGATCGATTCCAGCGTGACGTTTTGCAAGATCTCGACTTTCGCTTGAGCTGGGTCGTCACGGTCATCAAGACCGCCCCGATGCTGGGACTGCTCGGAACGGTGATGGGGATGATGGCGGCGTTCGAGAAGCTTGCGTCGTCGAAATCGGTTGACGCGACAAAGCTCGCCGGTGACATCCAGTTCGCGCTGATTACCACCGCCTTGGGGCTCTCGATCGCCATCCCCCTTACCATTTGCGTGGCCTACATCACGATCAATATCCGCAAGATGGAAGATATGGTTTCCTTCGGCTTGAACCAATTCTTGGAAATCTATCGTCAGGCGATCATTCGCCACCCTGTTTCTTAACGGTTTTCGCTGACGGAATCTAGATGAGTTAGTAACGAAACAGGAGCACCCGCATGACAACCCGCGATGATGTCGGTGGCGAGATCAAGTCTCGGCCGCGGAAAAATGAAGACACCGAAATGGATATCACGCCGATGATCGACATGACGTTTTTGTTGTTGGCGTTCTTCATCATGTGTTCCAAGATGGATCCGACGGTGGCCGTCGAATTGCCCGGCGCATTCTATGGCGACGCAGTTTCCGAAAAGGATTCCGTGGTCCTCGTCGTCGCAGGGGGAGCATCCAAAGATGATTACACCATCTTCCGCGGCCGCTCGGATGACGATCCTATCCGCGAAACGGAACCGTTGGCCCAAGAGGAAGCGGTTGCCAATTACGTGCAACAGCAACTTTCGGCCCGGCCCGATGTGCAGACGATCGTGATCAAGGCCGAAGGCAAGGTCAAAACATCGGCGGTCGAAATCGTCAAACGCGGTGCGGTCCAAGCCGAATTGGCCGAAGGCAGACGCCTCTACATTGCTGTCGAAGAAAAGCAATGACGGCGGTTCGTCCTCACGGGTTGTCGAGAGCAGAAACAGCGGAGTAAACCAAGTGGCCAAAAAGAATCGCAATAACAAGTCCGAAAAGGAGCGTCCAGACTCCGGATTCGATTTGCTGGCGCCGATCGGCCATCTGGGACCTGCCGTCGGCCCGAACGATGTTCTGTCCTCCGAAAATCCTCTGTCGAAGACGCCCCGGCCCAAAGCAAAATCCGATGAATCCCTCAAGCAATTGACCTGGAAAGGGTTCGAAGAGTCGGTCGAGGAAACTCTCGAAGATCCCCCGATGAACTTCACCAAGCGGATGGACAACAGCGAGGATGGGATGGATATGACTCCCATGGTCGATGTGACCTTCCTGTTGCTGATTTTCTTCATGGTGACGGCGTCGTTCTCCGTGCAACGGTCCATCGAACAGCCCCCCCCGCAAGTCAATGAGCCGAGTACCAACGTCGTCGAAGACGAAGAACAAGAAAAAGATTACGTCGAAGTGATCATCGACCAAAACAACAACTTCCTGGTTACGACACGAACCGAGGAGGAAGTCGAGACGCCTAGCGAGGCGTTGATGCGCGCCAAAATCCGCAATGCTGTCAAGGATTACGGCGCGGAACGCTTGCTCATCACTGCTCACGTCGATTCGCGGCACGAACGCGTCGTGACCGTGTGGGACGCTGGCTTCGCGGCGAACATCAAAAAAATCCAAATCCGCACGACGGAAACGGAGTACTGACCGCAAAGCAGCTTCGTGATGAATTGAAACTACTTTTCGTTTTTTGCCAATCATTATCACTTTCCCATCGGGAGTCGAGGAAAACCATCAATGTCCCCCACTGAGTTAGTCAACGCCATCGAAAAATCCGGATTGGTTGACGCCCGGATTCTGGCCAAGATCAAACGCGAACTCGAAAATCCCGCGCGTCCGATCAAGGCCAAGGCGATCATTAAATTTTTGGTGGAAAAAGGGGAGTTGACCGTCGCCCAAGGCGAAAAGTTCCTTTCTGGTAAATGGGAAGCCCCGCGGACGTTGGCTGACCAGCCGGAGCTGGTCGTGAACCAACAAGTCGCACCCGAATACGATACGAATGAACTGACGAAAATAGCACCCGCAGTGGTTGTTCCGATCCCGCAAAATGCCTTGCCGGTCGGCCACCGCAATTCACCGAACAATAATGCTACGGCCGTCTACAACGTCGACGATGCCATCGGGGATTCAGGCGACGAGATCGAAGTCCCGGTAGCCGTCGCGGCAACCGAAATGTACCCGCCGCCCGATGAAGGCTTGGGCTTCAATGCACCGGCCAAAGGAACCGGATTGAGCTTCGATCAGACGCAGGAAGAGCTCAATCGCGCGGCCACCAAACCGGGCTTCCGCGGCAAGAAAGAAAAAATCGACCAATGGCAAACGAAGTGGGTCTACATCGGCACGTCGCTGCTGGCCATTTTGCTCGTGGTCGGCGCGGTACTGGCCTTGTCGTTTTTCCGCGAAGCTCCCGAAAAATTGTATGAGGCGGCCGAAGCGAGCTACCTGGCCGGCAACTACATCGACGCGGCCAATAAATTCCGTGATTTTCACAGCACCTACACGTCGCATGAGCGAGCCAGCACGGCCCGAGTTCGCGAGGTGCAGTGCTTCATTGCCAACGCCTTCTCGATGAAAAACTACAACGAGGTGGCGACGCTCGCCAAGGAAAAGATCCCGACCATCGAAAACGAACCGTCGTACTCGCTCATTCAAGATGACTATCCCGTTTGGTTCCCCGTGACGGCCTTGGAAACGTCCCAAGCCGGTTTGAAGGAAACCACCATCGAAGGGATGCGTGCGGCCCTCAAACGAGCGGAAGAAAACGGCGAAATCTTGACGTTCTTGACCTCCTCCCAACGCAATAGCGACTTGGTCAAGCCCAGTATCGAACGCTACGAGAACAACCTGAAACTGATGCGCGGTCGAATCGACAAAGAAGTGGACTACGAGCGATCGCTGAAGGAGATCAATCAACTGGCCGAGGAAAGCAAACCAGACGAAGCCTTTGCTATCTTCAATCGCTTGACGCGGATTTACGGAGACCTGGGAGCCCGCGCGCCGCTCCGTGAGGCGATGGTCCGGGTCACTGCCAGTGAAATCAATCTGATCGTCCCCAGCCCCATACAAGTCGAGACGTCCACGACCGACGTTGCTTCCATCGCCGACAGCCACCTGCAACTGGTGTCGAAATACGGATCGCCGACTTATGCGTTGCGCGACGAGCTGCTCCCATATTTGATCGAGGGCTACCTGTATCTTGTCTCGTGCGGCGATGGAGACGTTCGCTGGAACCGCTTTCTGGGTTACGAGACGCAAATGCGGCCGATTTGGGTCGACCCGGCCAGCAAGGCCGAGTTGCTGGCCTTCGACGAGAGAACCCATGAAATCCTCAAACTGGATGGGAGTTCAGGACGATTGCTGTGGCGGGCTCGCATTGGCGAACCGTTCTTGGAGCCCACCGTCTTCGGTGATGCCCTGTTCGTCGCGACACGTTCGGGATCGGTGCTTAAGCTCGATTTGGGCAATGGCTCCCAACTGGCGGGAATCAAATTGCCCAAGAAAATCGGGGTCCCGATCGCGGCTTCGGACCAGGAATCCTTCCTGTACATCGTGGCCGACAATTCCAACATCTACATCTTGTCGAACGACGATCTCAAGTGCCAAGAAATCTTCTACCTGGGCCATCTCCCGAATCAAGTCCGCATCCCGCCGATCTATTGGAGCGGACACCTGCTGGTCGATGTCAACGCGCAAAACTCCGAGTTGTATGTCTTCCGCTTCGCCCAGCGGGGGTTGGGCTTGGAATTGTTGCAAAATGTTCGTTTGACGACCGGTCCCATCTCGATTCCTCCCTCTCGCTTGGGACGAAACATGTTATTCGTTTCCGATACGGGGGAATTGCGGCTGATCGAGTTGACCACGGCAGAAGAAAAAACTCCCATCTCCGTAACGGCCACTGAAAAAATCGAAACTCGCGGGGCCAGCAGAGCCTTTGTTCTTGCCCAAGGCAGCGGTCTCTGGGTCGCCAGCCGCGGGTTGGCTGTCTTCAACGTCGACAAAATCAAGGGACAATTTCGCCGCGAGACGATCGTCGAAGGGGACGATGCGTTCCTCGGACCGCTCGCGCGTTACGAAGATGTCTTGATTCACGTCAGGCGCCGTTCCGGATCGCGGCAAATCTCGGTGTCGGCGGTGAATGTCGCTGACATGAAGATGATCTGGCGCGCCGATTTCGGAGCGAGTTTACCCGGCCCAGTCATCGCCCAACAAAACGAATTGTTTGCGGTGTCGTCACAAGGGGATTTGTTTAATCTTTCGCAGGCGGACCAAGGTTTTTCCGCTGTCAAACAAATCTTGGCGTCCAGCGATATCGACCTGCCGCTGAACTTTTCCGAACTCGTGCGGGTCGGAAACCAGAAATATGTTGCGCTCAGTCAGTCGGCCCCCGACTTCTTGCTCGTCGATACCGGCCAGCGCACGCTGCGACTGTCACGCTTGCAATCGCCCGCGGATCGGATGGCTGCTACCCCGCAACCTCTTTCGGAGGATTTCATCTTCCCGTCGTTGGCCGGTTTGATTTTGAGAATCGATGAAAACGGCCGCGGGTTCGGCGCCCCATTTCAACCACCTCTGTCCCCCGGCGAGGAAGTCCGTTGGAGTCGCCCGGGCGTTAACCATCACGACATGATCTTGGTCAGCGACGAAAAGCAGACCGTTTACCTGATCGAGGGTCAGGTTCGTGGGTCTCTGACGCAGGTCGGACGCACGTCGATCGACGGTCGCCTAGTAACGGGCTTCGCAGGAGATAAAGATTTTGGGTTCGCGTTTGCCGAGGGAACTGGACGGGTCGCCTTGCTGAAATTTCCCTATCAGACTCCCTTCGAGGTGACTGCCAAGGTGCCAGTCGATGCCCGCCCCGTGTTCGGTCCGGAAATCGCCGGCGAAAAAGTCGTTGCTCAACTGGAAAATGGCAAGCTGTGCGCTTGGAACGAAGATCTCGAATTATTGTGGAGCCTGCCCGTCAGCAATGATCGCATTGCCGCGATTTGGAACGCCAACAACGATTCGGCCGTAATGGTCGCCTTTGAAAACGGGCGGATCCTGAAGATCGACTCGGCCGGTCAGGTCGCGGCCAATGTCGAACTCGGCGAGCCGATTCGCCATGCCCCAGTTGTTCACGGTGGACAATACTATTTCACTACCAATAATGGCGCCATCCTGAACGTTGATGGCTCAAAATTCTAGGGCTGAAGCGGGGACGATGTTCCAGCAAATGATGCGTTTACTTAACAACTCGTGCCTATCCGGCAATCACTGCCATCCACTCATTGTCGCGGCGTTCCTCTGGGCTTGCCTCTGCTTCGGTCTTCCCTGTGCCGGCCAGGAGCAATCCAAAGGAGAAAAATTGCCGCTCGGCACCAGGATGCGCCCGAACATGGCGCTGGTCGATCAAGAGCCCTTCGATCGAATCTACTTGGACGATTTCAATGATCGGGCCCAAATCGACATCATTCCACTCCCCGAGGTTCCGACAAAACCGTTTCCCGATCGCGGCTATCTCGTTTTTAATTTGATGGATGGTTCCTGGCCGACGCTCCAAGTCCCGTATGGCAATGTCGTCGATTACAAGACGTTCAACGACTTGTTGTCCGAGGAAGCGGACCGATTGATTGTCGACGGAAATTACGCCCAGGCATTTCGCAACTTGTTGTACATTCTGGACAACAGTGCTCCCGGGGCTTACCGCGTTGAGGAACGGATCCAACGAGTACTCTTCCTCGACGGCAAGGCGAATTATGACAGCGGAAATTATCCGCTGGCCTTGTCGATCTTCGAAGATCTTTATCGCCGCAATCCGCGGTTTCGTATCGCCGGCATCAATCTCACGGCCATCGAATTGATCTTGGATGTTTACGATCGCAATCTGAAGTTGTTCCGCGATGCTGAAGAATTCGATGCGATCCGCCAGTCCCTGGCGAACCTCACGGCTCGGTACGGAGATGATTCACGGCCGCTGGTCGAAAAGTGGACGCGCATCTTGGACAATCAGGCGGCTGAATTCGTTCGTCTTGCTCGCGAGGCTCTCCGCAATGGCAGTCCGCGCGACGCGCGGGCATTTGCCAGGCGGGCGATCAACGTAGACAATAATTTGGAAGAGGCGTATCAAATTTTCGATCAAGTCATCGCGGAGTTTCCCACAGTGTTCGTCGGGGTCAGCCAACCCGCGTTGGACCCCAACCCGAATCGCATCGAGGACTGGTCGTCGCGGCGAGTGGGGCGACTGACGCAACGCCGCATCGTGGAATTGGTGGGCCTGAGCGACGATGGCGGTCGCTATGAATTCATCAATGGGTCCATCTTCCAAACCGATCAAACGGGCTTCAAATACCGCTTCCAAATCGACCCCGACAAGGATGATTTTGCCGTGCCGCGCATCGAGGCTTATCAACTGGCCTCGATTCTGCTGAATCGCGCCGACCCCAACAATCCGCGGCATTATCCTGAATGGGCGAAGATCCTCAAAACGGTCGCCGTTACCGGGCAATACACCGTCGACATCGAATTGAAATTTCCCTTCGTGCGCCCGGAGGCTTTGCTCCATTTCCCTTACGAAGAATTTGAGCGAAACTCTGATGATCAGACCGGTCCGTATGTTCTGGCCGATTCGAACGAGACGTTCATGACCTTCAATCTGAATCCGCGTTACCCCAAGCAAGAGGGGAGCCAGTATCCGCAGGTCACTGAATGGTTGTTCAATAATCCTAGTGAGGCTGCCGATGCACTCCGTCGAGGTTTGGTTGATGCCGTGGATCGCATCCCCCCCTCGGATATTTCCCGTCTGCGGTCTGACCCTGGTATCGACGTTCGCCCTTATTTGGTGCCGACCACACACATGCTCGTGCCGAACCTCCGCAATGAGTTCATGAAAGATCCCAAGTTCCGCAGCGGCCTACTCAAAGCGATCGATCGGGATCAAATTCTTTACAACATGTTGTGCAACGGACAGTTGATCGAGGGAACGCTTGTCATCGACGGTCCCTTTCCTATCGGCTCGGACTACAACCCGCAAATCGGCTACGGCTACAATACCCGCGTAACACCGGTGCAGTATTCGATGGTCACGGGGGGCGTCCTGCTCGAGGCGACCCGCGGTATGCTGGAGAGCAAACGCGTCCAGCAAGGCGAGAAAGACCCCGTCGTCAAAATGCCGAAATTGGTGCTCGCCTATCCCCGCGGTGATGTCCCGGCTATCGCTTGCCGCGCCATCGCCAACATGTGGGGACTGGCTGGACTAGAGACCGAGCTGCGCGAGCTGCCGCCGGGGGTTACGTTGCCCCCGGATGATAACTATGACTGGCTATATTGCGAATTGAGCATCGCTGAACCGCTCATCGACGCTAATTTCTTGTTCGGTAGCCGTGGCATCGTCAAGGGCCTGAGCGCACCCGTCGAGCAAATGATGAGATCCGTGAACTTTTCCAACAGCTGGCGATCGGCCAGCAACAGCTTGCGACAGTTGCACCGCTTGACACTCAATGATGTCTCGGTGATTCCGCTCTGGCAAATGTCCGAATACTATGCCGTCCGCCGCAACGTTAGCGACATCGGCCGCGACTTGATGTACCTTTACCAGTTTGTCGACCGTTGGAAAATACGGCCATTGCGATCCGTGGAATTAACCGGCAATTGAAAGCTGAACCATGACACCCAATTTGCAAACTCCACGCGTGATCGAACATGCTTGGCAGGGAAACGACCGAAGCACGGCCCGTTGGTTCTGCGCGGTGTGGTGGCTCTCGACCTTGGCGGCTCTCGTTTTCTCGATGTTCTGCTCAGGATTGATGGGTCAAGATGAGGTGAGCCAACCCAACCAGGCTTCCGACAAACCGCCAACGCAGCCAGTCGACGGCGAAATGCCAATCGACCGAGCGTGGGAGTATTTGCACTATCGCGTACGCGTTTGGCTATGCACCGACGGGAGTCCGGAGGTTAACGGACTGCTGGATCATCTGCAGGAAGAACTGGTCGCAAAGGCTGAAATCACCGATCGCTCCGCTTGGGAACTGCTCATCGACGAAGCTCCCAATCCGTGGAATTGGCGATTCGTACGTGATTTGGCCCTGGTACAGGACTATTCCGCGGAATTGGCCACCCTGCCGGGCTTGTCCTTCGACGATAAATTGATGATCGTCTCCCTCAATCGCTCGCCGATCGGTATCCGCTGCCATGTCCGCGAGTTTGATATCGCTACGCGGCAATGGGGCTCGCTGTTGTCGCGCAATGTCGACCAGATCGAGGACTTGGCCGAAAATGTCTTCAGCATGATCACCACGGCTTTTATGCCCATCGCGTTGATCGACTACGCGACTCCAGACAACAAAGTCATTCTGCATAGCCGGGCAGTCTTGTCGTGCGTCGTTTCGCGGTTGGACGAAAATGGGGAATGGGTGGCTGAGATTAACGAAAAGTCGCCCGTTTACATCAAGGACCGCGATGTCTTTTTGCCGGTGCTGCGGCGGACCGATCGGGATGGAAAACTTGTCTCGCTCGAGGCCGTGCCGTTTACTTTCATCACCTTGGACAAAATCGAAGATGCCCGGATCGATGGGTTCGTGCAATCGACGGTGCGAGCCCCGCTGGCCGCCAGAAAAAGCAAGCGTTTGCAGAAACTAGCATTGGTAATCCGCCCGCCTGAAGGGAGCACGACGATTCAACTGTTCGACAAGGATTCCCCCAACTCTCCAATGGAAGGGGTCGAGGTCTACTCGCGGCGTCCTAACCAGCCGAAGGAAGAAAAATCCGAATTCCTGGGTAAAACCGATTGGCGTGGGATGATCGAGATTCCACCCAGCCCCGATGGCTTGAGGATGATCTACCTCTCGCGCGGTGCTCGGGCGCTCCGAAAATTCCCGATTGTCCCCGGCTTCCTACCCGTTCAACAAACCGATGTGGCGAATGATGAAGCCCGATTGTTCGCGGAGGGAATCATTGGTGGGATCAATATCGAACTGATCGATTTGCTGACGCAACGAATGGTCTACGAGGAAGATATGAACAAGGCCATCGACGCGGCGAATTATTCCGAGGCCAGGTCGATTCTCGAAAAATATGCCGCTCTGCCGCGCCCGTCGCAAATCCGCACTCGATTGACGGATGAAAAAGCCCGCTTGATCACGCGAGCGAAGGACAAGAACGAACTAACGTTCATCGACAAAATGTTCGACTCGCTGCAAACCGTCCTCTCGAACTTCATCGGCGACAGTAAAGAGTCCGAGATTTTGCGGCGCATCGATCAAGCGACCAATCCGAACAATAGCCCCGCAGCCAATAGCACGACCGAGTGATCAATCGCGCGGTCGACGTTCGGCAACTTGCCGGTACAGCCAATCAATCTCTTCACGGTAGCGTTCGGCGATCACCTGCCGCCGCAAGCTACCCTTGGCTGTCAACGTGCCGTCCTCAAGAGCTAGCGGTCGATCCAAGAATGCGAAATCGACGATTTGCTCGAACCGAGAACAATCGGCTAGACAACGATCGATGCGTTGCCGGATCAGCGACTTCAATTCCGCCAGTGAATTGACCTCGAGCCGTGCGCGATCCGCGACATGAATCAACGCCACCAGAAAATCGCGGCCGTCCCCCAGCACGACAGCCTGCTCGATGAGCGAACCGGCCAACAGTAGATTCTCAATCAACTTCGGGACGATCTTTTTTTCCGCCGTTGGTCACGATCAACTCTGTTTTCCGCCCGGTTATAAACAGATAATCATCGTCATCGGTGCGGCCCAAGTCGCCGGTCGCTAGCCAGCCGCCGCGCAGCGTCCGCCCGGTTTCCTCCGCGTTGCGAAAATACCCCTGCATGATATTGGGGCCTCGCGCCATCACTTCTCCATCGTCGGCAATGCGGATCTCGACACCCGGCACAACTTGACCGACGCTGCCGCGGCGATGAGCGTTGGGGCGATTGCTCGTGTTGACCGGCGCTGCTTCCGTAAGGCCGCAACCCGTGACAAGTTCGATGCCGCGGTCGCGAAAAAAGTCGTAAATTTCATCGGCTAGCAGTGCACCACCGCAATTGCAGAGTTTCATCCGGCCGCCGAGCAAGTCATGTAGGTCTTGCGGATCGAGTTTGTTCTCGGATGTCAACTTCTGATAACACCGCTCGTAGATCAGTGGCACGTCATTCAAATACGTCGGCTTGAATCGTTGAATCTCCTGGAATAAGAACTCGCGGCCTCGGGAAATGATGGTGCGACAACCTGTTAGATACGCTGTGTACAACTCGCGACACGGGCGAAGATGTGGGTCAGCGGCAACCACATGACGCGGACATCGTCAGGGCCTAATGGCAACGTCGCCACCTTGGCCAACGCGTTCGCCACCACGTTGGCTTGGCTTAACATCACGCCTTTCGGTTCCCCGGTCGTCCCCGACGTGTACAGGAACGATATCAGTGAATCAGGCGAGCAGTCGGCCGACGGCAGCTCTGCCCACTGCGGCGACGCCGTCGCCAGCGGTAACGATTAGGGCCTATCACAAAACCTAACTCCCTTTGCTCCTGCGCGGGAGAAGAGCTGGGAATGAGTGGGTTCTGGGCTAGGCTCCAATCGGCTGCAATCGGCGTACCCCTTTTTCGGCAACATCCTAAAGCGAATAAATCGCCGATCCATGCGTATGCCGCGGTAGTTTGTCGAACTGTTTCTGCCCCGAAACCACGATGGCTACCCGCTCGCAATGAGCGCACAACTGGGCAATCTGTGCACTGGTTAGTTTCGGGTGGAGCGGAACATGCACGTCGCCACAACATTGAATCGCAAATCCACGACGATCCACTCGTACCGATTCTCCATCACCGTCAGCACTCGCTCTCGCGGCGCCACGGCAGGCTTGATTTGCGAGGTATAATCGATGGCAGCGGTCGCAAGCTGACGCAAGCTGATACCAAGTGTAGGACCGCCACCGCAGCTGGAAGGGTCGCCAGCGACGACAGCTTCGGCGTCCGGTCGTTCGTCCAGATGCCGCGCGACCCTCGGGAACCGTACGTGGCGGCAGCCTCGAGGCTCACGACATCATCACGCTCCGTCGATCGTTTGATAAAAGGGCTCGCGCTGCTGCTGCCAGTCGGCAAGACATCGCGGCAGGCAGAGGCTCGGACGACGTTTCAAATTCCAAATCAAGGCATCGCTCAACGATTCCGCATCGGCTTGATGCGCCCAAAATAGCAAGCCCCCCGCATGCGCCGGGAACGAGAGACCTTGGATCACTGCCACATCAATATCTTTTGGGCTGGACACCACATGTCGCTCCAGAATTTCACCGGTTGCGATCAGCATGTTGGCAAGAACACGTTCCACGATTTCTTGCGGATTCAGATTGGTTGCGGCTCGTTGATAGACGTGAATCATATCCAGCAATTCGTGGTCGACTTCCGCAGTGCCTTGAGCGTCCTTGTAGAGGTAGAACCCAGCCAAGGATTTGCGGCCCAGCCGTTTTTTCTTGACGAGCATCGGCAAGAGCGGCGAAGGAGAGACTTGCTGAATCCCTTGAGACGCCAGGGCTCGGCCGGCTAACACTACGGTATCCAGGCCGATCGTATCCATGATCTTGAACGGCCCTCCCAGAAAGCCGAAATCTTCGATCGCCTGATCGATCTTGGGCAGCGGCGTACCTTCTTCGAAGATGCCGACCGCCGCATCGATCAACGCGGTCAACACTCGGTTGACCACGAATCCTGGCGAGTCACGCACTACGAGCGGCGTTTTCCGTTGTTCTTGCAACCATCGCACGGCCCGGTGAACGACGGCGTCCGACGATTTCGGATGTCGAACGACCTCGACCAGTTGCATCAATTGGGGATGGCAATAGTGAATCCCCAACATGCGCTCCGGATGCGGCACCGCGGCAAAGATCGCTTGGAGTCCGATCGCCGAAGTATTGGTTGCCAGGATCGTCGCGGGATCGGCGAGAGTTGCGAGTTCACTAAACAGTTTTTGCTTCGCGGTCACATCTTCCGCGATACATTCGAGCACTAAGTCACATGGGAACAGATCCGCCAACTTCGGTGCCACGGATAAATCAGGACGATTTTCAGCCCCCACGAAGAGATCGACCTTGCCGCGATCCATGTCGAACATCGTCACCCGTGTTTTGCCATTCGCGACGCTCCGGGCGATGGCTTGCCCCATCACTCCTGCACCGATAATCGCGACATGCGTGATCGGTGCTACAGGATCGGAAGAGGCCGAATAAAATCCGAGCGATTTGCGCTGATGCTCATTCAGAAAAAACACGTTCAGTAGCCCGCGGCTGGGCGGCTTGCCATAGACCCTAGCCATGGCCTGTTGTTCGCTGCGGCAGGCGTCGAGAAAACTCGATTCGGCGCTTGCTAAAATATGTTGCGCGACGACTTTCGGTGCGAACGGGTGGATTCCACCCGGTTCGCCTTGGAAATTTGCCCACTCCTCGCTGAGGGCGATTCGGTCGTCGAGCCCTTCGCGGCAAGGTGCATGCTGGATGGCCGACCGCTGCCGCCCCAGTTCACGCCACGCGTCGCTGCGAATCATTTCGAGAGCTGCGGAGATCAAATTCCCCCGCGGCACGACGCGATTGACGATGCCTAGTTCCAAAGCTTTTTCCGGCCCGAACAAGGTCGAATGCGCGATCAAATCAATTCCCGTTTTCAAGCCGACCAGGCGCGGCACGCGGACCGTGCCGGCCCAACCAGGCACCAGCCCGAGTTTCGTTTCGGGTAGACCGAGCGACGTGCGGCGGTCGTCGCTAGCGATTTGGAGCGAACAGCCGAGCGCCAATTCAAGTCCGCCGCCGACACAAGCCCCATGGATCGCCGCAACCGTTGTCCATCGCGAACTCTGAAAGCGATCAAACAAGCGTTGACCGCGTTCACAAAAGCGATGAATCTCTTCGTCCGACCAATCTTGCGTCCGTACGATTTGGGTCAGGTCGGCACCAGCAACAAAAATTTTGTCCTTCGCTGAGTAAAGAACTGCTCCGAGCAAGCCCGAAGTTAAGTCAAGGTGATCCAATGCCTGTTCCAAATCATCCTGCAGGCGCTCGTTGATGATATTGGCCGATTTGCCCGGCATGTCTAGTCGCAGCAATGCAATATCCTCAGCATCCCATTCCAAGGTTAGATTTTCTAGTTGTAATTTTTCTCGCATGGTCTTTCGCAGTTCATTGAAACACGCACCGCCTGAGCATCGAATCTGACAAAAATCAACGAGTTTGGCAATTCCCTGACTTCGTACGGCTTAAAGGACAGCGGTAGCCCAGCGATCTGGCAGGCGTCGCGGATCCGCTTGTTGAGAATTCGCCATAAACCGATATCGAGTTCCCGCTCGGCCGAAATGTCCCGCGGGGGAGTTTGAAATGACCAGCAAAGGAACCCAGCAATCCTTCGTCTCTTCTCTCCCTGAGGGAGAGTCGGTCCGCTAGGGCCGGAGAGGGGACGCGGCAGTTTGCGAAAGAACTCGGTTACAAGCAACAGCCTTTTGCATCGCAACTACCCTCCCCGCGACCTCGATACGCTCAGCTCGCGACCCTCCCGCACGGCGGGAAGGTGGAACCCCTTCGTCTCTCGCGGCTAACATGGTCATCATCGCCTGCCTGTTAATTTTGATCCATACCCGCGTTCGCCCTCACGGAGGGATGCTGTGGGCGGGGCGGGTGCGGCGGACATACCTAGTTTAATGGTTCAAAGAAGGGCAGAAGTCAGATTAAACATTGCTCAAAGCACGGACGGATTGATCAACTGGTAACGCGGGTAATCTGGAAGCTTGTAACTCGGCAAGAACCTTCGTCGATGTCAATGAATGCGGTGGCGATGCGCTCTGAGATCGGATCGACGCATGATCGACAATGGTGCACAGGGAAAATGTCGCAGCGGTTCTCGTGGCTGAAAAGTGGCGAGAATGTGATTCTGCTAGGGCATAGCGCCCTGAGATGCCCTTGATTTATGTGGGCAGCAACTGCCGCGTGCGGGAAGGAAGGTCGTAGTCGCGACAGCCGATTTTCCGACTCGCTTGCCGTCATCGCCAATCTCCGTGGAACCCAGCGACTCCCGCAGCGTCAATGCTCACTGCTGCACCGAAGTAAAGTCGTTGGGCTCGATCGTATCCGCCATCGCCGCACGAATCGGATTCAATTCGCCATAGGCCGCACACGCCAAACAGGCTGTCTCATCCAGCAGACGAACGGCCCGATATCGGACTTGCCAGAATTCGCCCACTACCTTCTCTTCCCGATTGACTCGCGTGCCAAGCGTTTGACAAAGCCGCGCCGCATCCACCAGGAAACATCGCTCAAACGAGTGCGTATTTCCCGCAGTCGATCCGGATTGTTGCGGATCGCATTCAATTCAGCTTCGTTGGGTTCTTCGGGCTGCTTGTCGGCATTTCGGCGTTTGGGGCAGAGCATCAACCACCGCCGTGCCACTTCGGTATCGTCCCTCAGTGCCACCACATCGGGCCGCGACCGAAGTACCAAATGAAAATAGTTCGACAGGATGGCATAGCACAACAGGTCGATCCCAAAATGAGCAGCCAGATGCTGGAATTCGTCTTCCATCCACGTTTAGCGGTGATCGTAGTTTTTGCCTGTCAGCGGATCATTTCCCAGCAAAAGGCACCGCCGCACGGTCCGATTGATCACGTGGACAATGGCCACCTCATTGAGTGCAAACAGCTCCGCACGAGCCAACCGAGCCATCTTCCAACCTACTAAAACACCCTAATCCATCCACACTACCGCCCAAATCACACAAACCCGTTTCGGTTGTCAAAAACATGCTGTGTCCCTGATGTCTATCCCGCTGATGTCTATCCCGCCCGATGTCTATCCGATGTCTGCTGATCAGACCAGGGTTGGGCCCCGATTTTGGCGGGACTAGTCGCTGGTGCCTGGGAGATTGTCATCCGTGGACATCGTTGCTTGCGGCCAGACGTATCATCGGGATAGGAACTCCGTTCCGCCGTGACAATTAAAACTGCGCCGATGTCCTACCTCGGAATCAAGCTAGCATTGCGGTGGTAGGAATTATCTCATCTGCGTCATGGTAAAACAAAGCGAGTGCGGCAATTCTGGCTTGCTGTCAACTGCGAGCACCTCTATACTCCGCCACCATTTTTTCTCCACGCTGGCTAGAAGTGCGCCTGGCGGATTCACTGGGACCGTTCGGTGCCGGTCACTGTCGAGGCATAGCTTGTTTGCCTGAGGTCGGCTTGGTCCGTAATCGTTTCATCGACGTTTGAGATCGACAACTTGACTGCTGCAGCCAGATTCTACAATCGACGATCGCCGACGGGAGTTAAGGCCGATTGTCTGCGCGCTGACGCTCGGTGGCTGCTGTTCCCCTGGTTGATCTTGTTGGCGATGGCGTGTCTCATAAAGCCGATCCTTGCACAAGACATCGCCTACGAGCCACCGGCCTTGTACCACCCGATCAAGCTCTCGGCGAAACGAGCGAAGACGTGGAAGCAAGGGGATTACGACGCCATCTATCTGGCAGGCAATGTCCAGATCGAGCAAGGCGCGATGGAAGTGACTGCCAATGAAGCCCTCGTATTGGTCCAGGGACGTGGAGACGATCAGCCTCTTGATGCGCCTATGGATGGGGATGCCGTGGCGGCTCCGGCTTATAAAGCTCTGGTGCTCGCCGAAGGACTGGTGCAAGTCGAATTACCGCGTCCCGGCGGTAGTGGCTCCGCAAGTCGCCTTGTTGATGCCCAATGGTTCGGACGCATGTACACCGATGTGGCAGTCGAGATTCCCGTCGATGCTCAATCGATCGCAGCCGCAGAGGCTCCAGGAATTGTTGGGAGGCTGCAAGCGGCGATGGACGCTTCGCTGCCTGTGCCGGTCCAGACTGCATCCTATCTCGAGTCCAACACCGCGGTCGGCTCGCTACAAGACGGACCGGCTCCGGGCACCACGCCCCAGCAAGTCATCAATCCGTTGACGGGTCAAATCACAACAATTTATCCGCAGGCCCCACAAGAGGTCGAAACGTTCCGCATCACTCCCGAGCCACCGCCCGTCCAATCGTCTCCGGGCAATGTACGTTTAGGAACTGGCGGTTCGGGAATTACCGTCGACATCATGGCTCGGGATTCGGCGGTCGATTTCAACCTGCGCAGCGAGGTAAGTAAGACCAACCCCAACGAACGACTTTTCATCGGCACGGGGGGGGTACGGGTTACGATCGATAGCCCTCAAATCCGCGGGATGGAAGCGTTGCGTAATGATGGTGGCCGCGTCGTGACGGTACTGGCCGACAATCTGGTCGCTTGGCAGACGACCCAATACGATGGATCTTCTACTTGGGAATTGTATCTGGAGGGGAACGTCGTTTTCAGCAAGGGGACACGGACGATCTTTGCCGATCAGATGTACTACGATGCCAGCCTTGCGCGGGGAACGATATTGAACGCCGACCTAGTCACGCCGATCCAGCGGTACGACGGACTGGTGCGGATGAAGGCCAAGGTGATCGAGCAATTCGATCAAGATCGGTTGGCGGCCTATGGAGCAGCGTTCACCACCAGCCGCATGGGGGTGCCACGCTATTGGCTGCAAAGCGACGCGTTCGAAATCACGCGATCGCCCGCGGCAGTCACCGACAATGCCGGTCGGCCCCTGTTCGATCCGCAGACGGGAGAGTTGCAAACCAACGACGAATACATCGCGGAGAGCCGCAACAATTTTCTCTATGTTGCCGATCGACCCGTGTTCTACTGGCCTCGCAATCGTGTGAACTTGAGTGATCCGGGCGTGTATCTGGAGCAGATCGGGTTTTCGAACGATCGCATGTTCGGTTTCCAAGTCCATACGGCCTGGAATATGTATCAATTGTTGGGGATTCGTAATCGGCCGCAGAATACCCGCTGGCTAGGAATCGTCGATTATTTGAGCGAGCGTGGCCTGGGGCTGGGGAGCGACGTCGATTACCTCCGGCGGAGTTGGATCGGTCTACCCGGAGAGGTGGAGGGCTTTTACCGAACCTGGTTCATTCGCGATCAGGGCTTGGATCGACTGGGGCGCGGCCGCTTCAGCCTTCAACCGGAAGAAGAACTCCGCGGCAACATTTTGCTGCGACAAAGGAATCGTTTCGCGCCAAGATATTCACTCCGTTCAGAGATCGGTTACATCTCGGATCGTAATTTTTTGGAGCAGTACTATCAGCGCCGTTGGGATACCGAGAAGGATTACACGACGGGCATGTGGCTCGAGCGGAACATTGGTACGCAATCGTTTAACGTACTGGCGAATTATCAAGTCAACGAATTCTTCACACAGACCTCGTGGTTGCCTCGCGCTGACCATTTCATCATGGGTCAACCGTTGCTGAACGGTCGCTTGACTTGGAGCTCGCATTCACATGTCGGCTATGCGCGTTTCCGGCAGGCGACCGCACCGCTGGACCCCGCCGATCTGTTGCCCTTTTCTCATCTGGCGTGGGAGACGCCGAAGGCGACGGGGATTCGTGCCGGGACACGGCATCAGCTCGAGGCGCCTTTGCAACTCGGCCCGCTCAAGCTGGTTCCCTACGTCTTGGGAGACGTGACCTACTGGCAAGAAGATTTGAATCAGAAGGATTTGTTGCGGGCCTACGGCCAAATCGGCATTCGGACTAGCCTGTCGTTTTGGAAGGTCGATCCGACGGTGCAAAGTATGCTGTGGAATGTCAACGGCCTGGCTCACAAAGTGAATTGGGAAACCGAAATCTTTTTTGCCGACTCCTCCCAAAATCTCGATCGGTTGCCCCTCTACGATCCGCTGGATGACGACGCCCAAGAGGCGTTTCGCCGGCGTCTGGGATTCAACACCTTCGGATTGCCCCCCGGCGTGTTTGTGCCGCTGAGCTACGACGAGCGGTTTTTCGCGGTGCGCCGCGGCATGCAGAACTGGGTGGCCGCCCCCTCGAATGAGATCGCCGAAGACTTGGCTGCGATTCGCTTCGGGGCCAATCAACGCTGGCAAACAAAACGCGGATTGCCCGGGCGTGAGCGGATTATCGATTGGCTGACGCTCAACACCCACGTCACGTTATTCCCCTTCGCCGATCGCGACAACTTCGGTCAACCGTGGGGCATGTTCAATTACGATTTCAGTTGGTTCATTGGCGACCGCGTCAGTATTCTCTCTGATGGTCATGCGGACTTTTTCTCGCAGGGATTGCGGACGGCGAGCCTCGGCTTGCGACTTGGTCGGCCCGAGGTGGGGAGTATCTACTTCGGGTATCGCACGATCGAGGGGCCGATCAGCAGCAACCTGCTCAACGCCGCACTCACCTATCGAATGAGCGACAAGTGGGGGTTGCAAGCCAACGCGTTCTACGATTTGAACGAGTCGGGCACACTTGGGAACGCGGTCAGTTTGATTTACATCGGCGAATCATTTCTTTGGCGGTTTGGTACCTTTGCCGATTTCAATCGAGAAAATTACACCTTCCAATTCGGCGTCGAACCACGGTTTCTCAATCGGCCCCGCATGTTCCGGCCGGGCAATGTGGCCATCGGTCCAGCGGGCGCGCGGTGGCTGGAGTAAGATCGACTATGCAGCCAGAACAAGAATTCCATCATCGCAGTTGGGGAGAAAAGTTTTATCGCGCCGCTCGTGGAATCGTCTGGGGAGTACAGGGGCGTTCGCGTTGGATCGACCGCGGGTTCGCCGTCCATTTGGCCGCGACGGTGGGCGTCGTGATGCTTGCCATCTGGCTGGCTGTAGCCACTTGGGAATGGTGCGTGCTTATGCTGTGCTTTGGCATGGTTTGGACGGCTGAGTTGCTCAACGCCGCCGTCGAGATATTGAGCCGAGCCGTAACGCGCCAATATAATCAGCTCGTTCAGCGGGCGCTCGACATTTCCGCCGGAGCGGTCTTGTTGTCGAGCTTCGCCGCTGCGATCATCGCCGCGCTGATTTTTTTGCCCAAAGTTTTTCCGTGATGAATCCTACACCCCCGCACGTCTATCCCGTCTGGCTGGATGGCCAGTGGCGAGCTGCTCAATCCTCTTCCCCCCCCTTTCAGGCAATCAATCCGAGAACTGACGAAGCGCTGCCCGGCTCGTTCCCGGTCAGCGCTTGGCAGGATCTCGAGCTGGCCTTGGCCAGTGCCGCTCGGGCCTTTGAGGAACTTCGCAACGTTCCGCGGGAGCAGTTGGCTCGATTTCTGACGGACTATGCCGACCGCATCGAGCATGATGCCGAGACGCTGGCCAGTACAGCGACACTTGAGACCGGCCTGCCCGTCGCTCCGCGGTTGCGCGAGGTCGAGATCCCGCGAACGGTCAATCAATTGCGTCAGGCAGCGGGGGCCGCGGCCGACGGCAACTGGGCGCTCCCCACCATCGATACGGCCAACAACATTCGGTCGTGCCATGCGGCGATAGGCCCGGTGGTGGTGTTCGGCCCGAATAATTTTCCTTTCGCGTACAACGCGATTGCCGGCGGCGATTTCGCCTCGGCCATCGCAGCAGGCAATCCGGTGATCGCCAAGTCACACCCGGCCCATCCGACGACGACACGGCTGCTCGCCGAACGGTGCGCTGCGGCGATGGCAGCAGCAGGCTTGCCTGCCGCTACGGTCCAATTGCTCTATCACTTCGCCTCTGCCGACGGCTTGCGAATGATGGCCGATCCGCGTGTGGCCTCGCTCGGCTTCACCGGCAGCCGACACGCGGGAGTGGCGCTGAAAGCGGCGTGCGATGCAGCGGGCAAGCCTTCGTATCTGGAAATGAGCAGCGTCAACCCGGTGGTGATTCTTCCCGGTGCTCTCGCGGAACGACTTGACGATGTTGTCGAGAAATTTTGCACCAGTTGTTTGATGGCCACGGGGCAGTTCTGCACCAATCCGGGTCTGGTGATTCTTACCGAGGGTGAGCGCACGGAACAATTCATTCAACGCGTTCAAGAACGCTTTTCTGCGGCGCCGCCCGGTGTTTTGCTGACTGCGGGTGTCCGAGAGTCGCTGGCCGCGGGGGTCGCCAAGGTGGTGGGGGCGGGAGCCCGCGTGATGACAGGCGGCGGTGCGGCAGGGAGCAACGCGCCGGTCTCCTTTCCGAATACACTGCTGAGAATCTCCGGCAGCGAATTTCTGGAAAATCCGGCTACGTTTCAAACCGAGATGTTCGGCAACGCCTCGCTGTTTGTGATTGCCCGCGATACGAAGCAAATCGTCGAGATTGTGCGAAGCCTCGAGGGAAACCTGACGGGCACGATCTTCAGCGCACAATCGTCCGGCGTCGACGAGGTCGACTACGCTCGAGTGGCCCCGCATCTGCGACAACGCGTGGGGCGGTTCAACGATGACAAGATGCCGACCGGGGTCATCGTAACGGCGGCAATGAATCATGGCGGGCCCTATCCGGCTACCGGACATCCAGGCTTCACCGCCGTCGGATTCCCAGCCTGCGTGCGGCGGTTTTCGATGCTGCAATGTTATGATGGCGTGCGCCAGGAACATCTGCCACCACTACTGCAGAACAAGAACCCGACGGGTAAAACTTGGCGACTCATCGATGGAGGGTGGACCCAAGCCGATGTACCTTCAGCACCGGCGGCCACAGCATGACGAACGATAGTCCCGAGCCACGGTCTCACCGCACGTCTCTCGCGTTGCCACCAGTTATCCGTGTCGTCGATTCGCACACTGGAGGTGAACCGACCCGTGTCATAATCGAGCATGGACCCGATCTCGGCGAAGGACCTCTCGAGCTGCGTCGCGAGCGGTTCTGTAGCGAGTTCGATCACTTCCGGCGGGCGGTGATCCTGGAGCCGCGTGGCTCGGATGTCTTGGTCGGGGCCTTGCCGGTACCACCGCACGATCCCAGCTGTTCGTTGGGGGTGATCTTTTTCAACAACGCCGGCTATTTGGGAATGTGCGGGCACGGCATGATCGGCCTGCTCGTGACGCTTGCCCATCTCGGACGCATCCAACCCGGAGCGCATCAGGTGGAAACTCCCGTCGGGATCGTCCGCACGGTGCTCGAGAGTCGGCATCAAGCAACGATCATCAACGTTCCGAGTTATCGAGCAGCTGCTGGAGTGACGCTTTTGGTCGAAGGCGTGGGGCCAGTGGTGGGAGATATCGCATGGGGGGGGAATTGGTTTTTTCTGGTCCGCGAATGCGGCGAGCCGGTCACTTGGGAGAACTTGCCGCGGTTGCAATGGCTTGCCGATCAAATCCAGGCAACCCTCGATCGGCAAGGCGTGACGGCCCCGGGCGGCCAGCGCATCGATCATGTCGAGTTATTCGGAACGGCCGGCGACGTTGACGCCGATTCACGAAATTTTGTTCGTTGCCCTGGCGGGGCCTATGACCGGTCCCCCTGCGGAACGGGAACGAGTGCGAAACTAGCTTGCCTTGCGGCCGACGGGACGCTCCAACCGGGATCCGTGTGGCGACAAGCCAGCATCATCGGCAGTGTGTTCTCGGCGCGTTACCAGTGGTCGGGAGATCACATCGTTCCCGAAATCACGGGCCAAGCCTTCGTGACCGGTGAGCAGTTGTTGCGGTTCGATCCGGACGATCCCTTTCAATACGGAATTCAAACATGAGCGAACATCAAACCGTGATTATCGGTGGCGGCGTGATCGGCACGCTCTGCGGTTGGTATCTTACCCAATCGGGGCACCGAGTGACGATCGTCGATCGGGGAGTCTGTGGGGCCGCTTGCTCGAAAAGCAACTGCGGTTACATCAGTCCCAGTCACGTCTTGCCGTTGACGGTGCCGGGAGTCGTTTGGAAGTCGCTGAAATCGATGATGTCGGGCGACTCACCGTTCTACGTCAAGCCGACGTTGAACCCGGAGCGATTGGGCTGGTTCTTGAAATTCGCTCGCCGTTGCAATGAGCGGGACATGCTTGAGGCCGCGCAGGTCTTGCACGAATTGTTGCAAGCGTCCACGCGGCTCTATGAGGAGCTGATTCACGGCGAGCGGTTAGCTTGCGAATGGCGAAAAGACGGCCTGCTTTTCGTCTATCAACACGAGCGAGAGTATGAGGAATACGAGAAGACGAATCGAATGACGCAGGAGCGATTTGGGGTGTCGGCGCGGCCCCTTTCGGGAACGGAGCTGGTCGAATTCGAACCGGCATTGAAGTCGGGTTTGGGGGGGGCTTGGTATTTCGATTGCGACGCGCATCTGCGGCCGGATCGATTGCTGGCCGAATTGCGATCGCGGCTCGATCGACTCGGAACTCGCTTTGTCGAGCAGGCTGAGGTGACGGAGTTCATCAGCGAGGGGGGAACAGTCCGCAGCGTGCGAACGAGCCAGGGGGAGATTGCTGGGAATCGCTTCGTCGTCGCCACCGGTGCTTGGACGCCGTTTTTGAATCAGCACCTCGGATTAAAAATTCCCATTCAGCCAGGAAAGGGTTATTCGTTGACCATGCCGCGTCCCCGGATTTGTCCCAAATATCCATTGATCTTCGAAGAGCATCGCGTGGCGATTACTCCCTTCGACTCCGGTTACCGCATCGGCTCGACAATGGAATTTGCAGGCTATGACGATACCCTCAATGAACGGCGTCTGAGTTTGCTGCGCAGATCGGCGGAAATTTATCTGCGCGAACCGTACACCGAGCCCATCGAAGAACGTTGGTTCGGCTGGCGTCCCATGACGTGGGACAGCAAGCCGTTGATCGATCGAGTCCCCAAGTATGCGAATGTGTGGTTGGCCGCGGGCCACAACATGCTGGGTCTGTCGCTGGGTGCGGTCACCGGAAAGCTGATTGCGCAAATGATCAACGGAGAGCCGACATTGCTGGACACTCGCGGGGTGAGCGTGGCCCGTCTTTCGCGTCGCTCCGCTTGATTTGCATGTAGTGCTCGCCGACCTCGCGGATCGATTCAACGGCTATTGATAAGGCTTTGTGCCAGAACTCTTCAGGCGTAGGGCGCTAGCCCTCGGGTCTCACGGAACCCGAACGCTGGCGCGTATCGGCTAATCTTTCGCGGACCAAGACTAGTTGCGCGTGTACACAACCTGGCCGCCGAGGATCGTCTTGAGGACTTGGGTTTGCCCAATGGTTTCAGCAGGGCAGTTCAACAGGTTCCGATCGATAATGATCATGTCGGCCAACTTGCCGGGGGTTAAACTTCCCTTGCTGGATTCCTCGAAAGCCGCATAAGCGCAATCGATCGTGTAGCTACGCAACGCCTCCTCGCGGGTCATCGCTTGCTCGGGGAAGAACTGGGTGCCATCGGCTAAACGGCGGGTGATCGTAGCTTGTAGCGACAGAAACGGATTGATCTCCTCCACAGGCGCATCGGTCCCATTGGTCACCACGGCGCCGCCATCGAGCAAGCTCCGCCACATGTAGGCCCCCGTTTTCGCACGTAAATTCCCCAGTCTTTGAATCACGAAGACCGCATCGGACGTGCAGTGGATGCCCTGCATCGCCGCGATGACGCCGAGTTGTCCAAACCGCGGAATGTCGCTGGGGGAAAGATGCTGGGCGTGTTCGATCCGCCAGCGGCGGCTGACCGGGCCGGGCTGGCTGGACAACGCGCGTTCGAAAATATCTAGTGTTACCCGGTTGGCTCGATCGCCGATGGCATGCACGCATAATTGGTAGTCGTACTTGAGCGCCAGACCTGCGGCCCGTTCCACAGCCTCGATGGGAATTGTGTTCAGGCCCATCGACGTGGGGAGATCCTGATAGGGTTCGAGCAGCCAGGCCCCATGCGGACCCAGCGCTCCGTCGATCGATAGCTTGATCGCGCGAACGGTAAAAAAGTCATTCCCCAAGCCGATGGACTTGAGCCCGGGCAGTTCCTTTTCCACCGCATCCAAGTCGTCGCGGACCATCAGCCAGAGCCTGACAGGGAGTTCGCCTGCCAGGGCCTGCCGCCGCAGCCAACGCAATTGGCTCACTGGCGTGCCCGCATCCTGGAAGCTAGTGATTCCATGTTGGAGACATTCGCGCCCAGCCAACTCGACGGCTTGTCGAAGACGCTGAACTCGTTGTTCGGGAGTCAGGCGTTGGTCGTCACGCGCCTGAGCCTGGCCGATCAGGGCCTGCGCGGTCTCACGAAAAACGCCGATCGGTTTGCCGGATGCATCGTGAAGGATTTCGCCACCCTCCGGCGGCTGGGTCTGCTCCGTCACGCCAGCTAACCGCATCGCGTAGCCATTTGCCATGCTCATATGCCCGCTGGCATGCGTCAGCAGAACTGGATGATTGGGCGCGACCTCGTCCAAACGCTTCGCTGTCGGGTAGCCTTCAACATTCGGCTGCGGCGGCTCTTTCCATTTGGATTGGTGCCAACCGCGGCCGACGATCCATTGTCCCGGCGGGGTGATCGCCGCCGCTTGAGCCACACGTTCCACGATCTCCTCCCAAGTCTCAGCATCCGAGAGCCGCAGCATCATCAGCGACTCTCCCAAGCCCAAAAAATGGCCATGCCCTTCGATTAAGCCCGGCAAGGCCATCTGGTGAGGCTCCAGTTGCAGCACTTCCGTCTCGGGACCGACGACACTCGCAATTTCTCGCAGCGATCCGGTCGCAATGATTCTGCCGCGAGCCATCGCGACCGCTTCGACCTCGGGCCGACTTGGATCCATCGTGAGGATCGTGCCCCCTTGAACGATTCGATCGGCGACCAGAGTTTGCGCTGTGGCAACGCTTGGCCAGAGAGCCAATCCGCCAAACAAGATAACGAATAAGCGCCGTAGCAAACCGATTCGAAGAATGTTTTTTGACGGAAACCTCGATACAAACGGTTTGCGAGAACAAGAGCCGTGGCCTGACAGGTCGGCCGACGAATTGCGTCGTTGGCGAAGCACAGTGGTCCTCATGAAGTTGCCTCAAATAATCTCAAAAAAAATCTTGCCGAGGCCAGCAAAAATCACGCGAATTTCCGGCGTCTGTGGCGAAACTCTACCGGTTAAGCCCGTCGCAACGATCAACTCGTTAAAAAGGCTGCGTGATGCTCGGCTCGCTAGGCGATAAATAGAAGCAGCGGACAACACCGTTGCTAGCTTGGAAAACGTTGTCCGGCTAGCTTGCGAGTATTTCGAAACAGTTCTCATTGTAGCGTTTGAAGCGTCTGGTTAAACTTCAACGAGGATTCTGAGGACAGAATTTTTTTGCCCAGCTTGGAATCGCGTGCGGGCATCGGCAACGCGTCAAGTCATGGGGCGACATCAGGGAGGAAGGTCGTTTATGGTTCTATCTCGTTTTTGTGCAAGAATGGCCTGGGCGGGAATGCTGGGGGCATGTCTAGTTGCAGGGGCCAGTTTTGTTGCTGCACAAAACGTGCCAACCAAGCAAGTCACAGAACCCGTTTTCCGCCAGGCGAAGCTGCCCGATTCGGCGAATTCCAGCACGCGACACGAATCCACGACCAACCAGCAAGAGTCCCGTGTCGACGTCGCAGCGTTGCCCGCGGCGACCACCAGCGAAGTCGTCAACGTCTTGCCGACAACCGGCCCCTCCTTCAACGCATCCCATCCGCTCGATCGCGCCTTGGAAATCGCCCACACAGGCTTGAAAAACATTCAAGCCAACATCCGCGACTATACCGCAACGATGGTCAAACGTGAATTGGTCAACGGCCGCATCGGCGAACAAGAGTTTATGAAAATCAAAGTAAGAAATCGAAAGGGCGACCCCGGCCAGGAGTATGTCCCATTCAGCGTCTACATGAAATTTCTCAAGCCGAACGCTGGCCGCGAGGTGTTGTACGTCGAAAACCGTTACAACGGCAACCTGTTGGTTCACGAACCTGGCTTACTGACGGGCTCGAAAACTTTCGAGCTGCAACCCGACGGTGCGTTGGCCATGCGTGGCAATCGGCACCCGATCTACGACGCTGGCATCGAAAATCTCGTCAAAAAGTTGATCGAAAAGGCCGAACGCGATCGGCAACTCGGTTATTGCCAAGTGGAGTATCGCGAGGGTGCGAAAATCAACGGGCGAGAGTGCCTGCTGATCGAGGTGACACACGCCGAGCGGAAGCGCGAATACGAATTCCACAAGGCTCAAGTCTTTATCGACGACGAACTGCAAATCCCCGTCCGCTACGCCAGCTACGATTGGCCCCCCGCGGCGCGACAAGAGCCTGTCTTGATCGAGGAGTATACGTACACCAAGGTCAAATTAAACGTGGGATTGACCGACCGCGATTTCGATCCCGCGAACCCCGAATACGATTTTCCCGGCCGCTAAGCCGGTCAAATAATCGTGTGCTCGTATCTACCCCACGGACTAGAGGTTGAATTCTCGAATGGCCGTGGGGTTTTTCGTTTGGGGAAGCGAGTTGGTTAATGCAACTAGCGTAAAATGTCCACAGCCCCATTGACAACGCACTCGCCTGCTCGTGAATTGGAGAACGTCCAAGTTGGCGTGGCACGTCGGAATCCGACGCTGCGAACTGGCAAACCCGCCAGACAACGGGGAACGGATCGATTTGTCGTTAGGTAGCCTGTGTCCGAGAATCCTATCGTGTCCAGCATGAGCGCGATTAAGCGCTTCATTGCGTAGAAGTTTTGGATACCTTTAGCTGAGAGGATGCCGATGTCCCAACGTTTTGGTCCTTGCTCGACGTTGATTTATTCCCCGGGGACCAAAGTCGTTTCGCTCAAGCAGGTGTTGGGGGCTGGGGGAAAAACCGTTCATCCGGCTGGGGCCGTGGGCGTTGTGGTCTGCGCACCGTTAGATCGCGAACACGACTATCGTGTGCGGTTCATCGATGGATTCGAGGCGTTATTGCATCACGACCAGCTCGCCCTGTTAGCGGCCTACAAATCGGCCAGCGCGGTTAATGAACCCACCGGAGTTTTTCCTGAACGATTGTCGAATCGCATCATTTACAGGTGCGTTGTCGGCTCGCGGGCCTTCGGATTGGCGACGGACGATTCGGATACCGATCGCCGCGGAATCTATTTGCCTTCGGCCGACGAGCACTGGTCCTTGTATGGCGTGCCACAACAGTTGGAATTCGAGGCGACGCAAGAGGCCTACTGGGAGTTGCAAAAATTCTTAGTGATGGCTCTCAAGGCCAATCCCAATGTGTTGGAATGTCTGTACTCGCCAATTGTCGAGTTGGCCACACCGTTAGCCCGAGAGTTGTTGGAAATCCGCGGCGCGTTTTTATCAAAGATCGTGTACCAAACGTACAACGGCTATGTGCTTTCACAGTTCAAACGCATGCAAGTCGAATGGAAAAATCGGGGGCGAATCAAAGCAAAACACGTTATGCACTTGATCCGCTTGTTGCTTGCGGGAATCAAGGTCCTTTGCGAGGGAGTCGTACCGGTCGACGTTGGTGAACATCGTGACGCATTGTTGGCCATCAAACGAAATGAAATGCCCTGGTCGGAGATTGAATCGTGGAGGCAATCGCTGCACGAGCAATTTCGTCTTGCCTACGAGAGTAGCGTCTTACCCGAACGCCCCGACTACGATCTCGCCAACCAGTTTTTAATTCGCGCCCGTCGTTTGGCCGTCGAGAATCACCTTCCATGAATCGCACACGGATCGACTACTCGATATTGCGGCAACAGATTGCCGTTCATCCGTATTCCCTGGTTTTCGCAACTGTGAGCGGTGCTCATTTGTATGGTTTTCCCTCGCCCGATTCGGATTTCGACTTGCGGGGTGCACATATCCTACCGCTGCCGCAGGTGATCGGGCTCGATAGTCGCGATGAAACGGTCGAAAAATCAGCAATCCACGAAGGGTTAGAAATCGATTTGGTCACCCACGACATCAAGAAATTCATCAGCCTGCTGCTGAAAAACAACGGCTATGTTCTCGAGCAACTCACGTCTCCCCTCGTTGTCCAAACCTCGACTGCACACGAAGAACTTAAATCGCTCGTGCCGGGTTGCCTGACACGTTATCACGCCCACCACTATATCGGGTTTGCCGAAACTCAATGGAAACTTTTCAAGAAAGAGAAACCGCCGCGAGCCAAGCCGCTACTCTACGTCTACCGAGTATTGTTGACGGGCATTCATTTGATGCGCAGCGGGCAAATCAACGCCAATCTGATCGAACTCAATAGCGAAGAACGATTGCCCTACATCGACGATCTCGTGACCAGAAAAATGACTAGCAGCGAACATGGTCTCCTTGATTCCCACGATTTGACCTTCCATGAACGCGAGTATTTGAGATTGCTCGACAAGTTGCGTAAGGCAGCGAGTGAATCGCAATTGCCGGACGCTCCGACGGCCAAGCCGGCGCTCCATGATCTGCTCGTCCGGATTCGTTTACAAACCTGAATCGATCAAACCTTGAATTTGAGCCGTTGGGCGAACAATTTGCTTGCGGCGCCCCAAGCGGTAGGGTGCTACTAAACTTGGGAAGCCACCTGGCTTCACATGCGAGTCATCGAGTTGTCCGAGCTTGACCTGCGCACACTCGATAATTTCCCCGACGCATGACCTGGTCTAGTCCGCCGTGATCGTCGGAGAGATCTGGTTCCAGAATGAAGTTTGCGAGATTGTTTCGAGACAAATGCCGATTGAATCTCAAGACACGCGCCGTAACTTGTGGTGACGTTCGACGATGCTGCAGCCGGCAGTACAGGAAGAAAAATGCGGCCGTCCAGGCCAGCACCTGCGAATATCCGCAAAAAACCTGGGGTCGAAAACCCCAGGTTTCGTGCGCTTGATTCGATGCACGATGGTTGAGCGAGGCCGTCAACCAACAAGCGGCCATCCATTGGCGAACTTTCTTATCGTTCCTTACATCGGAATACGATCGCGGACTGGAGCCTGTTGGGCCTGGGTGGTGTTGGCCTTGGCAGCCCGTAATTCGAGTTGGTGGCCCCAACGGAACAACAGGAAACCGACCACAAGGCCGACGGCAGCCGACGATAGAACCAGCGCGGGATTTGCCGTGAAATCCGAGTTCTGCGTGGCCGCCTGAGTCGTCAGAACCAGGCCGACAAGGCTGATCAGCAATCCCAGCGCGTCGGACAAGATTTCTGCGAGGTTGAACTTTAGCCGGGCGAGCAAAGCCAATTTGGTCAGTACCAATTGCAAGGCGAAACTGACCACACCGGCAAACAGCAACGCGAAACTGGCCCAGTAGAACCAAGGCACGGACATGTATTCGGCCAGTTTGTAAATCGGATTGAGCAGGCCGGCCGAAATCTCTTTCGCCTGTTGGCTTTGGTTCAGCTTTCGGCTGACCTCTTTCCCCGTTTCCTTGAGGGTGTCAGTCAATGATTTTTCATCCTGCTGGGTAACCGCCGGTTGTTGCGATTCAGCCGGGGCCGTTTCATCTTGAGCTCGAAGCCCCCCCACGAAAAATGTGGCAAGGCCAATCATCAGTAATACAGATTTCATGCGCTTCTTCCTTTGTGCGAAAACACGATTTCAACTTTTAGACCGAGATTATATGCAAAACCATGGCAGCGACAATTGGCGGCGATCGACCGAGTAAGATTTCTTCATTCGCCGCGGGAACGCTGCTTGGACTTCGAGTTTGAATCCACGGCAAGTTCGTTGTGGAGATCAAAAGCTTGGCAAGTCGCTTCAAAAAAATTACGAATCAGCCAAATTCAATCCGCTTCCTCTTGGGCGACCACGGCCAGCAAAGCGTCGATCTTCGGACGATCGTGGGGACCAAGACTGCGATAGAGATACCGTATCTTGCCACTCGGATCGATCAGTACGTCACCACCAAGTTGCTGAACGTCGGCCCCGGGTATGCCCGGTAGAATTCCGCGAAAAATCAACACCAAGTACTTCCAAATGGCGCTCGGCTTGAGCAGTTCCCACCAAGTTGCCTGCGTCATTCCATAGCCCTGATAAAGTTTCCGCTCGGGATCAAGGAGCAATGGCCACGGCAGCTTCGAATCGGCGGCATACCTTTCGGCTAACCATTTCGCATCGAAGGTAATGATCAAGACCCGAATATTGAGTCGTTCCAAATCTTGTTTTCGGCGTTGCAACTGCAACACGTGCTCGCGGCAAGGCGGTCAGCCTAAATGCCGATGGAACACCAGCAATTGCCATCGCCCCAAGCCATCTTCCGCTCGATGGGTCTCTCCATGAATATCGAGCAGTTCAAATTTCAGCATGGGCGAACCGGGTTTGAGAGCAGTCATGGTTTCAGCACTTTGACGTCACTTCGATCAGGGATGGATACCCAATCTTACCCGTTAAACCGTAGTCAGAGGAACATGGCGTGGTGTGATTGGGCGCGCTGACCGTGCCAGACTCGCTCATTCCCCTCGCCATTTCCCCATGGGGACCGTTGAATTCATGGGAGTTTGTTACAAACGGCCAGTGGCATAGGTTTTGCTAGAAAAAAAGTAGTTTTTGGGAGATCCACGACGCAAGCTCGCCGAAATGTGGACGTCCGACTCACAGGTCTGGCATAGGAACAAGAGTCTATGCTCGCAGTCCACGGGCTGAATCGTAACCTGCCGCATTAGCAAAAGTCGAGCGTTCGATCCTCGCTCAAGCTGCGGTTGACCTTCGTCTCCTGCGATGAAATTCAATTCTGGTGGAGGTCGCGATGGTACATTGTGCAATCCCTATGCGTCGTGACGATGGATTCGTCTTGGTACCGCGAGTCAACGAAGATTCGTTGCGCAGGGAAGCTGAACACGCGCTCGCAAATCATCCACATTTTCGCGGTCGGGGCAAATGGATCCGCTGCGACTGCTGCGAGGGAGCGATTCGGCTTTCGGGCCGAGTCCCCAGCTACTATCTGAAGCAACTAGCGCAAGAAGTGGTCCGCAAAGTCCCGCGAGTTACCTTGGTCGAAAACCAAATCGTCGTAACTAGCCCTTATGGCAAAGTCGCCAGTGATGCAGACGACATACCTTCCGCACATGAATCGGCCGCTGCCGACTTCACTCGCTCCTCAACGGGTGTGACCAAGAAGCGGTAGCTGATTTTGTGGCAAATCCTGCCTGCAAAGGATGAATTGTGTCAGGTCAAACCGAGGGTCAACGGTAAAACAACCCGTTCGAACAACGAGCGAAAGGTCGGACCTGGAGTGCCACCTCCGATGGCCCAGTCGTCAATCCCCACCACGGGGAACAAGATGGCAGATGTTGTCGTTAGCAGCACTTCACTCGCCGACTTGATTCGCTCCAACGAGATGGGCTGGCGCTCGATCGTTCGGCCGCTACCATTCAATTGGCGTTCAATAAATTCGAGTGTGACGCCTGACAGCACATCCTCTGGCGGGGGAGCAAAAAACTGTTCTCCTTCGCGAATCAACAGACTGCATGTCGGTGTTTCGCAAACTTCCCCGGCGAGATTGCACAGCAGCGGCAAGACTCGCAGGGGTTTGTAACGAGGATCCTGTTCGGCCAGCCAGTAGTGGAGTCGATTGCGAGACTTGAACGATTTCGGCAAGCAAATGTGGGGAATCTCGCGGACGGGCGACGCGAACAATTGCACTCCGTCCCGATACGCCGGTACGAAAGTGGCAACGTCCAGCGGCACCGCATGGATCACCAGGCGGCACGTCTGCGGCGAAGCCTGCGAATGCGATGACGACCTTTGATAGGCCCGCGGGCCGTATGCCGAACTATCGCCGCCGGTGACGGCCAAACTGATTGAGAACTCGCGTTCGTACTCCCCCGCCGGCAAACATTGCCGGTTGCGCCTCAGCAATTCAGCGATGATCGATTCGATTTCGGCATCGGTGGTTACTAAGTTCAAACCGCAGCACGCAAGTCCAACTCGCAAACGACGCAAGTGCTCAGGGAGCAACCACACGGCGCCTCGCGCCGTGCGCAGCCGCTCGCTGATGGTGACGCCTTGTAAAAAGCCTAGATCCCAAATCGGAACCGCGGCCTCAGACAAAGGTACGAAGCGCCCGCCGACACAGGCCCAGGGTTCGCTAGTGGCCAATCTGTAGCTTGCACTCATGAAACGCCGACCCTTTCACGCGGGTTGTCGTTAGCCTCGGTGACCCTAATCGCATCCGTGGTTTCGACGCCGTAAGATTTGTCTTCGAGGTCATCAGTCGCGGCGGGCGTTGGACTCGGAGCGTGTTCCGATTTTTCGATCGTGAGCAGGGCCAAGGCGAACAGCAAACCCAGGCTGGCGATACTCCCCATTGCACCGTAAGCTGCCGCACCAAAATGTTCATAGAGTGGACCGCAGAGCGTGAGCAGGCCAGTCATCAAGACGCCACCAGCCACTGCCGAGTACAAGCCTTGTGCGGTCGAACCAAGCCCATTGGAAAAGCGGCGATGAATGAAATAGATCGATCCGATATGGGTCGCTCCGAAACTGGCGGCATGCAAACCCTGCAGCAGGCCAACCAAGGCCAAGGGCGGATTGAGTCCCATCGCGAACCAACGGACGGCAGCCAGACCAGCGCCGATGGCCAAAAGCCATTCGGGGCCGACTCGCCCAATCGCCGCTCTCCCCCAATGAAATAGGGTGATTTCGGCAAAGATTCCCAACCCCCAGAGCACGCCGATGGTTGTTCCCGAATAGCCGAGGTTCGACCAGTGCACCGAGGCGAAACTGTTGAGCATGGCATGGCTGGCCTGAGTCAAACCAGCCGCAATCAAGAACAACACAAAACTTCTGCTAATCAGCACCCGAGCAGCCGCCGCGACCGTGAAGGATGATCGGCTCGTGGCGTGGACATGTTCCGTTGAGCCCGCCATCAGCAACGACGCGCCGACGAGTAACGCGTTACTGGCGAACAGTGGCCAGATCAGCTGTGCAGGCTCGATCACGAGCAAGAGCAAGCCGGCGGCCAGGCTGCCGACCACGAACGCCAGTGATCCGACGATCCGAATATGACCATATTGGAATTGGCCCGACTCCGCTTGTTCGAAAGCCGCGGCGTCCAGCATCGGCAGGATCGGCGACAGAACCGCCCCCGAAAGGACCAGCAGTAGGGCGAGCCACCAAAATTTTACAGTGTAGGCCAACGCCAGCATCGCCAGCATCGAAATCGCCGACAAGCCGATCACCAATTCCCGCCGCGCTCCCGTGCGATCCGCAAGATAGGTGATGATCGGGGTCGACAGAACTCGCACCGCCGATTGAGCAGCCAGCACAAGGGCGAGCCGCTCGTTGCTCAACCCGATCGCCTTGAGCCACACGGGAAGAAACGGCAAGTTCACTCCGAAAACCACAAACAGCGCCGCATAGACACTTCCGATGCGCAGCACTGGGCTCATACTAAACATCCTGACTCGCGATCAACTCCGCTGGGAATGAACTGAACGAAAGAACCGATCGCGACATCACGTCCGGCGGGGACCGCGCAGGTCGCATAACGGCATGATGTTCCCAAACCGACGCCTTTGTCGATTTTTTCAACGAGGACTCGCAATGGTTTGCCCATCAGTTTGCCAAAATATTCGTCGCGCAATGCTACTTCGAGTTCGGCCAGCCGTCTCATCCGCTCAGCCTTGACCTCGGCATCGATCTGATCAGGGAATTCGGCCGCTGGCGTCCCTTTGCGGGCACTAAAAGGAAAGCTGTGGATTTTGGAGAAACCGATCTGTCGGCAGACATCGAGCGTCTCCGCGAAATCGTCTTCGCTTTCGCCGGGAAAGCCGACGATGACATCAGTCGTCATGGCCGGATCATCCAGCACTTCGGCGACCGCCTGGCAGCGATCCACGATCCGTTTGGCATTCCAGCGGCGGTCCATGCGCTGCAAGATGCGATCGCTGCCGCTTTGCAAGCAAACATGCAGATGAGGGGCTACTTTTTCGGGATAATCGCGGAGGACTTCGATCAGATCCTTGGTGACCTCCGTCGCCTCGATGCTCGAGAGGCGGACGCGAAAGTCTTCGGGAATTTCGCACAGTTGCCGTACGAGTGTCGCCAGGCGTGTCCACTCCGATCGAGGCCGTTGCCGATTGAAGTCCACGCCGTAATGTCCAAGGTGGATGCCGGTCAAGACGATTTCACGGTGGCCGGTTTCGATCAGCCCGCGGACCTCGTTCACAATGTCGGCGGCAGGACGACTGTACATCGTCGGGCGAACCATCGGGATGATGCAATAGGTGCAACGCAGCAGACAGCCATCCTGGACTTTTACGTAAGCTCGTTGGCGCCCATGCAGTCCGCGAATTCCCGTCGGTAGGTCGATGACACCGAATCGCCCGAGCAAGTCGGGGATTTCTCGTTTGTCGGTGATGACTTCGGACACGCCGGGAAGCCGCGCGACCTCCTCAGGCGCCCGCGTGGCGTAACAACCCATGACGACGATGCGCGCCTGCGGGTTTTCGCGATGCAGGCGGCGAATCAACTGCCGTCCTTTGGCGTCTCCCTCATGTGTCACCGTGCAGGTATTCACCACGCAGAGATCGGCCGGTTCATCGGGAGCAGCATCGACGAAGCCCACCGACAGCAACCCCTCACGCACCAGTTGCGTCTCATACTGATTGACCTTGCATCCCAGCGTGACGGTCTTGATTTTGGAGGTCACTCGCTCGATTCCGGTTCAATGGAGGCCTTCATCGATCCCTGGCAGCGCGGGATCAGAGCATCGCGGCCGAAGGCATGGATCTGGTCCCTCTTCAGTTCGGCATGTTCTTTGGTGGTGGTGAAACAAATGGCTCGGCCATTGTTGTCGACTTCCTTGGCGATTTGAAAACCTTTCTGGAGGTCGTGGCCGAACAAAGCTTGCATCATCATGATGACATACTCGTAGGAATGGTCGTCGTCATCCCACAAGATCACGTGATAACGCGGTTGCCGCTTCGGTTTTTGCTCACGAGCCACATTGCGTTTGTTTTCGACGACAGGCTCTTCCACAGCTACGGAATTCTCGTCCATCATCGATCAATACTCCGTCCGATTTTCGACACAAGCAGCAGACTGGGTCATAGCCGATCACGCCGCGACCCGCTATTCTATACATGATTTTAGTCGATTTCGTCGCAGAGAATAGCATTTTTTGCTGGCGGTGCAAGTGTCGCCGAAATTTTGGGGCAATCGCTACCATTGAACGCCCTTGATGGAAACTGAGTCGGCCTAGCGACCTAGCAAAACTGGGCATCAGCCGGTTGTCTTTTCGTGAGACACTTGGCAGCCGGAATTCTCATCCCCGCGAAACGAACGTTTTTCCTTTTTTCACGAGCGCCGTTCCATGACTTCACTTGACAAGTTCATCAACGACAATCGGAATCGCTACGAATCGGAACTGATGGATTGGCTGAAAATCCCCAGCATCAGCACCGACCCTGCCTACAAGGCGGACGTAAAACGCGGGGCAGAATGGCTCGCGGAGCGATTTCGGAGCCTTAAGTTCAAAACCGAGTTGATCGAAACCTGCGGTCATCCGTTGGTGTTCGCCGAGGCGCCATCCGTTCCGGGAGCGCCGACCGTACTGGTCTACGGGCACTATGACGTCCAGCCTCCCGATCCGCTCGATGAGTGGGTGACCCCTCCGTTCCAGCCCAGCATCCGCGAGGGAAAGGTTTTCGCTCGTGGCGCGACGGACGACAAGGGGCAAATGATCACCCATCTATTCGGTGCCGAGGCCTGGATCAAAACAGTGGGCAAGCTGCCGGTCAATCTCAAATTCCTGATCGAGGGAGAGGAGGAATGCGGCAGCGAAGGGCTGTACGAGTTTCTAGCCGGCAAATACGATTCGCCCCTGCGAACTGCCCAGCAAATGATCCAAGCCGATATCGTCGTCGTCAGCGACAATGCCCAATATGGTCCCGGTCAACCAGCCGTCACCTACGGCTTGCGCGGGATCGCCTATTTCGAAATTCGCCTGACTGGACCCAAGCAAGACCTCCACAGCGGGCTTTACGGTGGCTCAATTTCCAATCCTGCCAACGCACTGGCGCGGATGCTGGCCGCTTTGGTTGACGAAAACGGCCGGATTCAGCTCGACGGTTTCTACGATGACATCATCGAACTATCGGACAACGAGCGGGAACAGTTCGCCGCACTCGGATTCGACGAACAGGCCTACTTTGCCGGTGTCGGTGTCACCGGCGGATTCGGCGAGGCGGGCTACTCCGCCTTGGAACGCCGCTGGGCTCGCCCCACTTGCGACATCAACGGCTTGTGGAGCGGCTACCAAGGGGCCGGGGCGAAAACGATCATCCCCGCACGGGCGGGAGCCAAGGTAAGTTTCCGCTTGGTGCCCAATCAACAACCGGAAAAGGTTCATGCGGCCCTAAAGGCCAAGCTCGAATCCCTCTGCCCTCCAGGCATTATCTTGGAACTCATCAGTATCCACGGCGCACCCGGCTCCATGGTTCCGTTGGATAGCCCCTACATGACGGCCGCCGCCCGTGCGATCGAAAAAGGGTTCGGCAAGGCTCCTGTATTCATCCGCTCCGGCGGCTCAATCCCGGTTGTCAATGCGTTTGCCGAACGAGCAGGGATGGACACTCTGCTGTTGGGATGGGGTCAAGACGATGACAATCTGCACAGCCCGAATGAAAAATTCTTGCTGGCCGATTTTCATCGAGGGATCGCCACCAGTGCCCACTTGTGGGAAGAAATCGGCAAGATTTCCACAACTTAGTCTTTTAGGAACCAGTTCGGAGGGAACGTTATGCTCGACCGCAAGTTCATCATCGAAAACGCCGATGCCGTCAAACGCAACTGCGCCAATCGGGGCGTCACCGCGGACGTCGATCGCCTTGTCGAACTCGAATTGCGCCGCCGCGATGTGTTGACTCAGGTCGAAAATTTGAACCGGCAAGCGAACGAGGTTTCGAAATCAATCGGTCAAGCAAAAGATCCGGCGGAACGCGAGTCGCAGAAGGAAGAAGGCCGCCGTTTGCGCGAGGCCAAGGACCGAGCGCAGGCCGAGCATGATGCCCTCGATGCTGAAATCCAGCAGATCCAGATGACCATCCCGAACATGGCTCATCCCGAAGCCCCGATTGGCCGCGACGATCAGGCGAATCTCGAAGTCGGCCGCGGGAAAACCCTGGTTCGGCAATTCAGCTTTACACCTCTCGACCACCTAACTCTCGGTGAAAAACAAGGCTGGATCGACTTCGATGGTGGCGCACGCACGACGGGGGCCGGATTCTATTTCTTAAAGGGGGACCTTGTGCTCCTCGACTTGGTACTCCAGCAATGGGTCGTACGTGAACTGCTCCGCCGCGGCTACATGCCTACCATCACGCCCGACCTGGCACAAGATTCTATTCTGCGCGGGATCGGGTTCATGCCCCGCGGGCCGGAAACGCAAGTCTACAGTATCGACGGGTCGAATCTATCGCTGGTCGGCACTGCCGAAATCACTTTGGGCGGGTTGTATGCCAACGAAATCCTCGACGCCGAACAGCTGCCCCTGCGGCTGTGTGGCATTAGCCACTGCTATCGCACTGAGGCGGGAGCGGCGGGACGAGCCTCTCGCGGTTTGTATCGCGTCCACCAATTCACCAAAGTCGAAATGTTCGCCTTCACGACTCCCGAACAAAGCGACGCACTACATCAGGAACTGAAGACTATCGAGTGCGACTTGTTCGACAGCTTGGAAATACCGTACCGGGTGGTTGACACTGCGACAGGGGACCTTGGTGGGCCTGCCTATCGCAAGTTCGACCTCGAAGCTTGGATGCCGGGCCGCGGCGAGGGGGGGGAATGGGGCGAAGTCACCAGCACGTCGAACTGCACCGATTACCAAGCCAGACGCCTGAACATTCGCTACAAAAAAGCCGGAGAAAAAGGGACGCATTTCGTCCACACGCTCAACGGGACAGCCATCGCCCTCAGCCGCGCTCTGATCGCCATCTTGGAAAACCATCAGAATGCCGATGGCACGGTATCGATCCCCCGCGTCCTGGCTCCGTACATGGGCTGTGAGAAAATCGGCAAGTCCTTGATCTGTTGAATCTAGCCCATCGCTGCCTCACACCTTTTTCCGGCCGCGGTGCAGGGCGAGCCCAACACCCGCCTAAATCATGATCGCTAGCCCTGCCGACGGTTCGGGTACATTTTCGAATTGCCAGAATTGAGATACGCCATTGAAGGCAAGCTCACGTTGTCCGCACCGCCTTAAAACCCGTTCTAGCCCGAGCCCACGCCGATTGAGAAGCCGATGACGGCCGATTTGGAGGAGATGGTCGAACCGCTGAAGCCGTTTCGCCACGCCGTCAGATTCCGGCTGGAACCCCCGAAAACCGTCGCCATACCAGCGTCGAAACTCCAGAGGTTCGGCCCAACCCCGCCTTGATAGGCGAGCAGATTTTCGGCAATCCAAGCGTTGTTGACAACTCCGCCGCCATTGTAAACCCGTTCGAAAACCAAGCCACCTCGATCGTTAGCTGTCCCCCAATTCCCGTCGGCATCGACCAGTAAGCGAAACATCGGATGAAAATGTCTCGCCGCTGTACTTGTTGAATCGCGCCGCCATTGATAGTTTAGTTGTGTGATGTCTCCCAAACGACCCAAGGACTGTGTGGCCGCGAAATTGCCAAAGTTATTGACGGCTCCTGCCAAAAATTCGACATCGGCCTTGCTGACACTGGTCGGCGCGCGAAATTCGATCGAGCCATTTCCGAGTCCCATGTATTTGTTGGTAATTCCCACCGAACCGGAACCACGCACGTTGTTGAACTACCAGTTGTGCCTCAGCGACAAGCCTAGGTTGAAAGTGGTTGTGTTAGTAAACATCGTTCCATCGCGGCGAACAACAATGTCGGCCGCTGCGACTTGGACAAAAACCAATTCAGCGAAAAAAAGGCCAGTGCAAGAATCTTCCTGCATCGAGCGAAATGAGTCGCGCGCGGTTAGGTTACAACGAGGCCTTTTCGCATTCGAGACATCGGCATCTTGATTTCCTAATTTAGTTTGGCCGGATATTTTCGCTTGCACCACCAGCGAAAATCCGGCCTTGGTTCCGCTGATTTCAATCCCTTCCCAGGCTGCTCCTCACTCCACATTCGAGCCGACTGTGCGCAAGAATATCATGACACTGCGGAATGTCTCTGCAATAATCGCGAAGGAACCTCAAATCCTCTGCCGCAGCATCCGATCGCATCTGATTATCGAATCATGCCAAGCCGCCCTAATTCATTTTCATTAAAGTTTCGCCGCGGCCGCAGACTTCGCCGCACCAATGACGATGCAAGCCGGTTTCACCGTGTCACTTGCTCCGGCGAGCGACTGCTCGCACCACCTTTAATAAGATTCGCGGCGATTCACAGGTAAATAATTACGATCACGCTCGGTTGCCCGCCTTCAAAGAGACTGCGACTTGGTGACGGCAACTCGGTGGCTGCCGTCCGCAGCTGCATGCGATCGCCCAGGATCAAAAATCTAGGAACGCGTGAGACCGCAAAGTAAATCTGCCATTAGAACAACAAAATCAGATCGATCGCGGCGGTCAATTGAGCGCGCGACGTCAAATCATCAAAGGGCACGATCCGATTGGCCCAATCCCAGCGGAGTTCGGGGCGTACGATCCAATTCGCTGTCGGCGTGTAGTTCGCGCCGAGGGTCCAGGCAAATAAATCGCCTGCCCCGAGCGAATTTCCGGTGATGGGGTCGAACAAACGCACTCCATCATGATCATGAAACCATTCCAAGCGCGTTCCGATTGACCAGCGATCATTGACCGAATAAATCAGCGTGTGATTGATGCTGTACCACTGGGCACTGGATGGATTACCGAACCGATCCGTGCCGATCTCGTCCGCAAAATTGAAATCGAACCAACCGGCATAATTCCAGCGTTCCGTCAATTGACGCGTGACAATCAGCTCGTACGTCACCTGGCGATCCCGCAAGATATCGTCTTGATTGCCGAAATAAAGGACGTGGGTCACAGAAGCTGATTCGTCGTCATTGATCCAGCCGAGCGTCCCTAAACCGGCTAATGAATCATTGTTATCGCGCCAAACGTCCCAACCGTTGACCAACCCTAGCTGCAAGGTCCAGTTGGTGCCCAGCGGCACTTGCAACATTCCGCCGGTATGGGTTGAAGGTTGCGCGAACATGAAGGCATTGGTGGCGGAGAAGAAATAGCGATCCATGGAAGGCACGCCCTCATAACCGATCGGAGACCAGAACTTGCCCAATCGCAGGGTGACGCCAGGCCCAAACCGATTCAGCTCCGGAAAATGCCAATCAAGATACAATTGCGGCATGGCCAGGGGATAATCGCCCCCCAAGTTCCACGTATCGTCAAAGCCGATCGATTGCACGAATCGCGCATCGCGACCGAACATGAGATCCATCCGAAACCCTAGTCGGCGGTTGCCGTTTTCGGTGGACCAAGGGCGATCGACGCTCATACCTAGTTGACTAAATTGGTACTGATTGGCGAGGTCGTTCATCCCCAACGTGCCGTTGGATCTGCTGGCCGGTCGGCTTGGATTCGCCGTGTAACCCTGCCCGATCCATCCCTGAATCTCGATCTCCCGGCGTTCCTTCAGCCCTGCGACTAGCCTTTTTGCCGTTGGCGAGTCCCCCTCGTCCTCATCCTGGTCTTCACCATCGTCGCTGCCAGGATCGTCCCCCGCGTCGTTTTCTGCCCCCGCATCCTCGTCGCCAATTCGATCAACTGTTTCCAATGGATCCTGAGCTGACTGGCGATTTGTCGAAAGTCCGGCATTTGGCGAGCGCGACAAGGCGTTTTTGGGAAATTTCGCGAGGTCGAAATTTGGTGTGCTGGAGACACTTTCCCCGTTGGCAAGCGAGCTCGGGGATTTTGGGAACGGCGTTTGTTGGATCTGTGTACTTCGGTTTCCGTCAGCCGCGTGACGATTCGATTGGACCGGCTCAGTCTTTTGCGGTTTAGTGGCGTCGCGGGCGGATTTATTCGGCTTGACCTGAGGCAACATGTCGCGACGCGATGGATTCGCCGCTTCGGCTCGTTCATGATGAGTTTTATTCGCTCGTTGCGTGGCTTGCAGCGAATTTGATTGAGCTACCAGGCAACTCGACTTGGTCCATATCAAAAAAAGCGCCGCGGTCGCAATCAGAGGGGCGAGGTAATGACGCATTCGACCGAGAATTCCGACCATATCTGTACACCGGCAACGACCCCAAGTGAACGCATTCGTCGGAGCAGGAGCCTATCACCGAATTTCCGAAAAACAACAACTAACGCTGATTTTCGGCACGATCGGTAGCTGTCCTTACATGTGTTAACGCCGCTGCGAATTTTGCCGGTTGGGAGATTGGTGATGATGCTTTCGTTGCGGATGATAGCGCACTGTATGACGATTCTGCAATTGCTGGACACGATAATTTCGCGCTGGGTCCTCAGGCAATGTCAGCAAACATTGCAGGCACAGCAATAAATACCAAACGATTCGCATGGCTGGGTTCCTTGCGTTGCTGCCAACAAGTGCGGCTGGTCGCTCGCGGACTTGTATCTCAGCCGGACAGTGGCCGTATATCAGCCTCTTGTCATTCCAGGCTAATCAAACAGCTGCCATGTTCAAGTTCCAAAGTGCCGGAAAACCTAACCTAGAAGTTCCTCTTAAATCGATACAAACGATTGTTGCCGTCCGAAAATTCCGAGATTTCTTCGTAGTCATTGCAAAACGGTGGCCTATATTTGCAACATCATCAATTGATTTGCTTTCACTTGCTGAGTATGTGCTTACCCGATTCGCCAAATCCAAATTCTACGCCCCGCCCGAATTCGGCTCATGCCGCCAATCGAATCTTGGTGGTCGATGATGAATTCATCAATCGCGAATTGCTGACGCGACTGCTGAACCGCAACGGCTATGTTGCAAGGCAAGCATCCGGCGCGGAAGAAGCTCTCGACTTGATTGCGCGCGAATCGTTTGACCTAGTTTTGCTCGATGTCGTCATGCCGTCCATGAGTGGGCTCGAGTGTCTGAAATTGATTCGCCAAAAATTTTCGGTCAGTGAACTGCCGGTGATCATGGTCACTGGAGAGCAAGACCGCGAGCGTGTCCTAGCGGCCTTTCGCGGCGGTGCGAACGACTATATCAACAAACCAATCGACCGAGAAATTCTGTTGATTAGAATTGCGACGCACACAGCGTTACGAGCTAGCCTGCTCGCCCTCAAGTATAGCGAGGAACGTTATGCCCTGGCCGCCCGCGGCTCGAACGATGGACTTTGGGATTGGGACGTCGTAAGGAACGAGATTTATTTTTCAGCGCGATGGAAAGCGATGCTGGGTTACGCCGACCACGAGATCGGCCATTCTCCGAGCGAGTGGCTCAAGCGGATTCATGCCGAAGATATCCCTAAGTTCGAGCAAGCGTTCCTGTCGCGAGCCGATGGCCTGAGATCGACCGAAAAGAATTCTCGCTGTGAACTCAGGATGATTCACCGCGATGGAACGTATCGCTGGATGATTTGCCGCGGCGTCCATGTTCATGACAGCGATGGCTGCGTCATCCGGATGGCTGGCTCTCTGACGGACATCACCGAAGGAAAAGTCGGAGATGCGCTGACGGGATTGCCTAACCGGTTGCTGTTTCTCGATCGATTGTCACGGGTGATCGAGCGTTTTCAACGTAATCCGCAATCCAAGTTTGCCGTGATCTTCATCGACTTGGACAACTTCAAAACAATCAATGACAGTTTGGGGCATGAGGCTGGCGATGAATTGTTGATCACGCTTTCCAATCGCCTGAAATCGTGTCTGCGCGGCTCGGATTCCGTGAGCCGAGCATCGGATGCAACCGTCGCCAGGCATGCAGGAGACGAGTTCACGATTTTGGTCGAAGACATTTTTGATCTGGACGATGTCGATTTGATCGTGCAGAGAATGCTCGAGGAGATTAGCAAGCCCGTAGTTTTGAAAGGGCAGATAATCACCCCGTCGGCGAGTTTGGGCTGGACCACGAGTCGCGATGGGGAGCTCAGCGCAGATGATTTGCTAAATGAGGCCGACTTGGCGATGTACCAGGCCAAGGCGCAGGGTCGCAACTCGGCGTGCCGATACTCGCCTAGTCTAAAGCAGCAAACCTCGAAACGGCTAGAATTGGAAAGTGAGCTGCGTAAGGGGCTAGCGCATCGAGAATTCGTATTGTTTTATCAACCTATGGTCGAGCATCAAACTCGAGAGATTATCGGATTCGAGTCGCTGGTCCGTTGGAAACATCCGCACCGCGGCATCATCTTACCTGTCGATTTCATCGCCATAGCGCAGGAAATGGGACTGATCGTTCCTCTCGGTTGGCAGCTGTTCGAAATTGCCGCCAAACAAGCCAAACAGTGGACCGTCGATTTTCCAGATCGAGAATTGACACTGAGCATCAACTTCTCGATCAAGCAACTCTATCAGACCGATTTCGCGCAGCAATTCAAACGCAATGTTTCCGAATCGGGAATCAACCCCAATCGGCTTTGTATCGAACTGACCGAAAGCATCCTGATGGAAAACCCAGACTTGGTCAGTGAACAGCTCCGAGAGTTGCGCCGATTAGGGGTAAAATTTTCCGTCGACGATTTCGGCACGGGCTACTCTTCATTGGCTTATCTCCATCGATTCCCGCTCGATATCGTGAAGATTGATCGCTCCTTCGTCGGCTCGATGCTGCACGACCAGGAAAGCCTGCAAATCGTCAAAACGATAATCGAGTTAGGCCGTCATTTGAAACTCCGCGTCATCGCGGAAGGCGTGGAGAATCAAGAGCAATTGAAGATGTTGCGAGATCTCGGTTGCTTGTATTCTCAGGGTTATTTTTGGTCTAAGCCCCTCGACGTCGCAGGTGCCAATAAGCTTCTATCGTCGAACCAACCGACGCCGAACGACCCGATCAGTCTTCAACATTCGCCGCCTGTAACGATCGCTGCCACATTGATCACCGATACACCTTAGTCGACTGGCATAACTGAGACGTCAAACTATCGATGGATTCGAACTTTCTTTACTTCATTTTCTGGACGTACGCCGACCAGATCGTTTTCGCCTTGCTCTGTTGGGGAATATGGCTGTTTTTCGTGCGCGGGCAACGGGGTCGCCAGATTCAAAAGAATTACCGCCAGATCATCACGGTCGGCGTTGTGATTTTGACGGCGTTGTTTTCTGGTCTGAGTCTATGGCTTGGAGATTTCCAAAAACAACAAATGCGCGCGAGTATTTTCGGCTTTGCGCCGACGTACGCTTTGGAATTGCAACATCTCGAGCATGAGAATATTCGGGATGAGTCCCAAGCTGACAGCCCCGAATACCTGGGTCTTATCGAACGACTCAAACAGTGGTTGACGCGCAACCCAGCCATCCATGATATCTACACGATGCGCAAGACTGGGGATCGCGATGTTTGCCTCGTCGTGGATGCCGAAACCGATTACAACGGCAATGGCCGGATCGATGAAGAGCGGGAAACCCGCACGCCGATTGGCGAGCTTTACCCCGAATTGCGGGCGCCCATGGAAATGGCGTTTTCCGGGACCACTGTCTTCGATGACAATCCCATCCAAGATCGCTGGGGATTGTGGATCAGTGCCTACGCGCCCATCTTTGACCGCGAGGGCCGCGTCGACGCCATCGTTGGCGTGGATTTTTCGGCCGTCGAATGGGTCCGCACGATTTTGCTGGTGCGGGCAGGGGTCCTCTTGATGGCGCTAGCCGTCATTACGGTACTTGTCGGCTCCACGTCCTTCACCGGTGTGATTCGCAATCAACTGGCGATGAAGCAACGGTTGACCGAACAACTCGAACAACAAGCGCTGGTGCTCCAGGATGCCAACCACCAATTGAGTATCGCCAAAGATGCCGCACAACAGGCGAATCGCGCCAAGAGCGATTTCCTCGCCAACATGAGTCACGAGATACGCACGCCGATGAACGGGATTATGGGCCTGACCGAGTTGCTCCTCAATACCCCGCTCGACCATGAACAACATCGGAACCTCGCGTTGATCCAGTCATCGGCCGAGGCCCTGATGACTGTGCTTAATGACATTCTCGACTTCTCGAAAATCGAAGCCAACAAATTAACTCTGGACCCGCACCCCTTCGACCTCCGCGATTCGCTCGGGGATACGTTGAAGCTGTTCAGCATGCGGGCCCATGACAAGGGAATCGAGCTGGCACTGCGCGTCGGAAAGAACGTCCCTTCCACGCTTGTCGGTGACTCGGGTCGCATCCGACAAATCCTGGTCAATCTGGTCGGGAACGCGATCAAGTTCACGCATGCCGGAGAAATCGTGGTCACGGTGGACTGCCAAGTGCTCGCTGAACAACGATGCCGGCTCGATTTCGAAGTACGGGATACCGGGATTGGGATCGACGAAAGTAATCTCGCGAAGATCTTCCAACCGTTCAGCCAAGCTGACAATTCAACAACCCGCAAATATGGCGGCACAGGCTTGGGTTTGACCATCTGTCAGCGGCTGGCCCAATTGATGGGTGGCAGTATCGCACTGACAAGCCAGCCCGGTGTGGGAACGACGGTAAAATTCACCGTGGAATGCGAGGTTCCGAGCGAACAAGACGAATGGATGCTAGCCGACGATCAACTCAAACTCGATCACTTGAAGGTGCTGGTTGTCGATGACAACGAAACGAATCGGCTGATCTTGGGCGAAGTTCTATCAAACTGGCACCTATCGGCAACGGTCGTTGACTCTGGATTCCGCGTTGTCGAAATATTGGAAAAAGCCAAATCGGAAGGCAGTCCCTACGATATCATCCTGATGGACGTGCAAATGCCGGAAAAGGACGGTTTTCAAACAACGCGAGAAATCCGCGACAGTGCCTCCGTTGCCAGCACCAGCGTCATCATGCTCAGTTCGTGCGATGCCTCGGCCTACACCGAGCAAGTTCGCGACCTGCAATTGGCAGCCTACCTCACCAAGCCGATCAAGCAATCGGAACTTTTGGAAAGCATGATGATGGCGATTCGCCGCGATGCCTCGACCGTCCAAAAACAGAGAAACAACGTTGCCGGAAATCACCGGTCACGATCGGGACAATCCTTGTGTCTACGACCCATGAAAATCCTGGTGGCCGAAGACAATTACGTGAATCAGCAACTCATGCTCCGCGTTTTAACAAAAGCGGGCCATGAAGTGATTCTCGCCAATAATGGACAGGTCGCCGTCGACCTTCTCGAAGAAATCCCCGTCGATTTGGTGCTGATGGATGTCCAAATGCCACAGATGGATGGATTCGAGGCCACCGCTGAAATTCGCCGCAGGCAGCGACAATCGCGATCCGGAACGCCCTTGCCGATCATCGCCTTGACCGCCAATGCGATGAAAGGGGACCGAGAAAAATGCCTAGCAGCCGGCATGAACGATTACGCCTCCAAACCGATTCAATTCGAAAAGCTCTTTCAAGTGATCGCTAATGCCGTCCCACAGTTCGTTGAGGCCAACAGCACCATCAACCAGTCGGAGTCGAACAGGCCCGCGATGGTCGGTGAAGCGAATCAACCTGTGCTCGATCGTGAATCGCTTCGCGACCGGATCGAGGGGGACCTCGAGTTGCTGGACGTTTTGGTCACCGCGTTCGACGCAGAAATCGATTCTCAATGGGACCTTTTGGCCAAACTCTGTAGTGCTGGCGACTATGCTGCAGCCAAGAAATTGATGCATACTTGCAAAGGGACCTTTTCCAATCTCGGCGGATTGCATGCCGCCGCCCTGGCAGCTGAATTCGAACGCCAATTGGCAGCTGGACAAGATTTGACTCGGCAGCAACTTGACATGCTGAAAGATGCCGTCAATCAACTGCGCGGCGAACTGAAACGAGCACTCGAGACTCAGACTTTATAACAGTCTAACTGCATCGCCGTACCAGGCGGTGCAGGTACTTGGGCTCACCAATACCGCTCGACGACGATCTGGCCAGGATCTTTCGTACGATGCCGCTTCAGACCGCGATGGATCAGGGTTTCCTCCACGGCGGCCAGCATATCCGGGTTGCCGCAGATCATGACTGTGCTGTCGTCGGGGCTGAATGCGATATGAGTCGCCTGCTCAACAGTTCCCAGTTCGATCAAATGATTTAACCTGCCATGTAACACCCCATCCTGCTGCTCGCGGGTGATTGCGGGGACGTAATAAAAGCGGCCCGGTCGCTGCGCGGACAGGTTTTCCAGTTCTGCTCGATAGGCCAAGTCGGCTGCGTAGCGAGTCCCATGGACGATGATAACCCGCTCGTAACGTTGCCATGTCAACGGATCGCGCGACATGGCGATGAACGGGGCGAGCCCAGTCCCGGTACCAATCAGCCACAAATCACGGCTAACGGGAGAACGGTTGAGAGTAAAACTTCCCGCCGCCCGCTCGGAGACCAACACATCGTCTCCCTCGCGGAGATTGGCCAGCGACGGCGTTAATTGGCCGCCGTCGACGCGCACGACAAAAAATTCGATCTGTTCCCCTGGCGGGCTGGCGACCGAATAAGGACGATTGACGATCTCGTCGTGAAATCTGAGCCCTAACTGAAGGAATTGCCCGCATGCGAACGGCTGGACACCGCGGGCATCGATACTGATCGTGAACAAGCCGGGAGCCCATTCGTGGCGAGTCAAAACCTTCGACGGATACCAGTTGGGCATGGTCGACCCCCAGCGGTGAGCGAAGTTGGTCGTTTCTCGAGGCCAAGCGGGGGTTGCGAGCAACTACTCGCCGACTGCTCCCGTGCTAGACCATACAGACACGACATCAATGTTGTTCTATCTTCCGCGAAGTCTCGGCACTTTTCAATCAGCTAATCGCCGAATTTCCTGGTCATCGGTGAGCTCGAAAATTCGCGAATGGAATGCGGCGACCGAAAAACGGCAAGCTTGTCCCGGTTGGGCAAGACTTCGAAATCGTCTATAGTTGTCGCTTTGAAGGAGCTATCGAGACGCTTGGGCAATCACGCATGATCTCGGTGGTGAATTTCGCAGAAAGTTCTACTGCGACGATGGCCGATCTTCGGCCACCGCTTCCATCGTGGCCTGTTCCCATTCAGTATCATTCCCAGCCATGTCTGCCATTACGGAAATCCCCAATCGATTCGATTTTGAGTCGGCGCAACCGCGACTGTATGAATGTTGGCGGAGCTTGGGTTGCTTTCACGCCGAGCCCGACCCTCAGCGGAAACCGTTCTGCATCGTCATTCCTCCGCCGAACGTTACCGGAGCGTTGCATTTGGGCCATGCGCTCAACAATACGCTGCAGGACGCGCTGATTCGCTTCAAGCGGATGCAAGGCTACAACACCCTCTGGATGCCCGGGTCGGACCATGCGGGTATCGCGACCCAGGCCGTCGTGGAACGGCGGCTGAAGGAAACCGAAAATAAAACCCGACACGATTTGGGACGCGACGAGCTGGTTCGCCGCATTTGGGCCTGGAAGGACGAGTACGAGCAGCGAATTCTCGGCCAACTTCAACGTCTAGGGGCCAGTTGCGATTGGGAGCGCACCCGTTTTACGCTCGATCCGATCTGCGCCCGCGCGGTGCGGCACACCTTTTTCGATTTGTTCCGCAAGGGATTGATCTATCGCGGCAAACGGCTTGTCAATTGGGACACCTTCTTGCAAACGGCGGTCAGCGACGACGAGGTGCAAAACGAAACGGTCCGCGGTCATTTCTGGCATCTCAAATATCCTGTCATCGATCCGCGACCAGGGGAGCCCGATCATGTGATCGTGGCGACCACGCGGCCGGAAACGATGCTTGGCGATACGGCCGTAGCGGTACACCCCGACCCTGCTGCTCAACTGGAAAAGATCGATCGCGAATTGCGGGAGCGGCTGGCCAAGGCGCCGGCCAGCGAACGGAGCGACCTCGAGCGGCAATTGCAGGTGATTGCCGAGCGTCGGCAAACCCATCTGCCGGGGCTTCAACTCCTGGCACAAATGGCGCAGAACGGCCGCCAGCTTCGCCTGCCATTGCTGGGCCGAGTGATTCCTCTGATCACCGATACATGGCCCAAGCCAGAACTTGGCTCGGGTTGTGTCAAAATCACTCCAGCCCACGATCCCAACGATTACGAGGTCGGCAAGCGCTGGGGTTTGGAAATGATCAACATTCTCAATCCCGATGGCACACTCAATGCGAATGCTGGATCTTATGCCGGACTATCGTTGAAACAGGCACGGCAGCGCGTGGTGGCGGACCTCGAGTCAGCAGGCTTGTTGGAACGGGTCGAGGAACGCGACATCGAGTTGCCGATTTCCGACCGCAGCAAGACTCCGATCGAGCCGTATTTGGCCGACCAATGGTTCGTCAAAATGGACACGTTGGCCCAATCGGCCATCGACGCGGTGCGGGATGGCCGGATTTCAATCGAACCCAAGCGATTCGAACGCACCTACTTGGATTGGCTGAGCGAGAAACGGGACTGGCCCGTCTCACGGCAACTGTGGTGGGGCCATCAAATTCCGGTTTGGTCCCAACCGGCACTGACCGATGTGGAGGCCGAGGAGTTGCTTGCTAGCGTGCGTGCCTTGCCCGGCTTTGCAAAAGATCGCATCTGCGCCGAACTTGAATTGTCCGAGGAGACGAATCCGGAGCGGCGCCAGTCGTTGAACTTACCGTACGCTATCATTCATGTGGCGATCCGCGACGAACAAGATCCGTTCGCCGAGCAATTGGAGCAACTGGGTTTCGTTCGCCAAGAAGATGTGCTCGACACTTGGTTCAGTTCGGCACTTTGGCCCCACAGCACCTTGGGGTGGCCCGACCCAACCCCCGAGCTGAAATACTTCTATCCCACGAATGTCCTCATCACGAGCCGGGACATAATATCGCTTTGGGTGGCCCGCATGGTATTGATGGGCCTAAACAATGTTGGACAGATTCCGTTCGATCGCGTGTTCATCCATCCCAAAATTTTGGATCAGTTCGGCGAGACGATGTCCAAGTCAAAAGGAAATGGCATCGATCCGCTGGACGTCATCGACCGTTTTGGAGCCGATGCCCTGCGGTTCGCCATGGTCCACTTGACGACCGATACGCAAGACGTCCGCATGCCGGTGTTGTTCGAGTGCCCCCATTGCCAGCATCAAATCGAACAAACCAAAAAAAATCGGATCCTGCCGCGCATCGAATGCCCGGCCTGCAAACAGGCCTTCTCGACGCAATGGGCCACCTCACCGGCGGACGCGGCCCTTCCCCGGGGCGCGGTCATCTCTGAAAGGTTTGAGGTCGCTCGCAACTTTTCCAACAAATTGTGGAATGCGGCGCGATTCGCGATGATGAGGTTAGACAACTTCGAGCCGGGTCCGATCGACCTCGATAGGCTGACGATCGAAGACCGCTGGATACTCAGCCGCCTGACGACGGTCATGGATGAAGTAACCGCGGCGTTCGAGCGTTTCGACTACGCCAACATTGCTCGGATTTTGTATGACTTCAGCTGGCAAGATTTCTGCAGCTTCTACGTCGAGATTCTCAAGGAGCGCTTGAGCAACGACGCAAGCCGAATTCAGGCACAGCGGATGTTCGCCTTTGTCCTCGATCAGATTCTCCGACTCTTGCATCCGGTGATGCCGTTTGTCACCGAGGAGATTTGGCAGTTGCTCAAGGGGATCGCGCCGCAACGCGGCTTGGCCGAGGCGACGTTGGCCGAGGATTGGCTGATTGTCGCGCGGTGGCCACAACTGGATCGCCGTTGGCGGCAGCCGCAAATCGAAGCCCAGTTCGCGCTGTTTCAATCGGCGCTCGGAGCCTTGCGAGAAATTCGCGCCAAGCAAAAAATCGATCACCGCCGCGACATTAAATTTCATGCACGTTGTGCCGAAGAGGTTGCCACAGTGGTCCGCGCGATGGGGGCGTATTTTGCTTCGATGAGCAATGCTCACTTGATCGCCGCCGGACCGCACATCGCACCGCCCAAGCCGTCGGCAACCATGGCGATTCCCGACATGGAAATTTTCGTGAACTTGGCCGGCCTCATCGACACCGCGGCCGAGCGAGCGCGACTGGATAAGGAAATCACGCGGCTGCAGGCCCAAATTGCCGGAACCGAAGGGAAGTTGGCCAATCCGGCCTTCGTCAGCAAGGCCCCCGCTGATGTGATCCAAAGGTTTCGCGATCAACTCGCGCAGAACGCCGAGCAACTCGGCGCACTCAAATCGGCTCTGCATGAATTGACTGAGTCGAATTAGACTCGAGGTTTGCAGCCTCCCAACAATCTGAAATGCCGCGGGTACCGGCGACGACTTACACAGACTGGGCGACGGTGAACGCTGCCTTGAGGCATCCCGATTCGCGCTGGGAGAAGACTCGATAAGCGTCTTCGCAATCATCCATCGCGAAACGGTGCGTGATGAATCGATCGATCGCGAATTCACTGGCGGCAACGCGATCGGTCAATCGCTCCATGTAATGCCGTGCAGGGCAACGGCCAGTCTTGTAGGTCAGATTCTTGTCGTAGGCTTCGACAGGCGAGAAAGCGAATTGCTCGGTGCAATGGCATCCGACGACCGAAAGCACCCCGCCCGGTCGCACCAATTGGTACGCTAATCGTTGTGCCGCAGGCAGCCCCACCAACTCCAGTACAGCGTCAACGCCGCGCCCGGCAGTCAAGTCCTTGACCATGTCCCCAGCGGTTTCCGGAGTAGCCGTCACCGCGCCGAGTTCCTCAGCCATGGCGCGACGACTTGCGATTTGATCGATCGCCACGATCTGACTGGCCCCCATCGACCGCGCCGCGACGATCGCGAGCAACCCGACCGTTCCGCAGCCGACGACCGCATAGACCCCTTGGCGCTGCACTCCGGCCATTTCCGCACAGAAAAATCCGGTGCTGAAATTATCCCCCAGCAGCAAGGCGGACTCATTGGACAATCTCGGCGGGATCACCTTCAAGGTCCCGTCGGCAAACGGCACGCGCACCAATTCGGCTTGACCGCCGTGCAGCCCCCGTCCAGTGCTGCGCCAGCCAAACAGTTGGCCCACCTGACAGCGGCTGGGCAAGCCGATCCCGCAATAGAAGCATTGTCCACACGACGTGGAGAATGGAGCAAACACGCGCTGCCCGATGCAGATGTGGCGAACTTTGGTGCCGACCGCGACGACTTCGCCGACAAACTCATGCCCCATTACCGTTCCCGGATCGAGGCCGACCTCACGTCCAAAAAACGGATGCAAATCGGAGCCGCACAAGCCCGCCAAGTGGACCCGGACAATCGCATCCTGCGCATCCTCGATTTGCGGATCGGCCAGCTCTCGGCAGGTAACCCGCCCCACCCCCTCGAAACAGACTGCTTTCATGTGCCTATCCGCAAACTCAGATGATTTGGTTTATAATTCGCTGCACACTGGCGACTCTCGATTGCCGCCCTGAGTTTCCTCTGGTTCATTTTGCATGACAACAGCTTTAGTAACAGGTGCCAACGGATTTCTGGGCTCCTGCCTTGTTCGCCATTTGGTTGCGCGAGGCTATACCGTTCGGGCCCTGGTGCGCAATAGCAGCTCATCCCTGACCAATTTGGGAGTGGAGGTCGTCCACGGCGATTTGCGGATGATCGAAAATGCCGAACGGGCCGTCAAGGGGATGGACGTGGTGTTTCACGTCGCGGCCGTGTCGGGGATTTGGGGGCCATGGAAACATTATCATTCGAACAACACCCTGGCCACCATCAATGTCGTGGACGCTTGCCAAAATGAACGTGTGCGGCGCTTGGTCTACACCAGCAGCCCCAGCGTTACCTTCGACGGTCAACATCAAATCAATGTGGACGAATCGGCCCCTTACTCGAAAAAATGGCTTGCCCATTATCCGCACAGCAAGGCGCTTGCCGAAAAATATGTGCTCGAGGCGAACGACGGCTCGACGCTGATGACCTGCGCATTGCGGCCCCACTTGATTTGGGGTCCGGGGGACCATCATCTGATTCCGCGATTGCTCGCGCGAGCGCGCGAGAAAAAATTGATGCGCGTGGGAGACGGCTACAACCAAATCGACAACATTTACGTCGACAATGCGGCTGTGGCTCATATCCAAGCTGCGGAGGCGATGCGGGAGGGATCACCCGTTTGCGGTCGGGCTTACTTCATTTCCCAAGGGGATCCCGTCAACTGCTGGAATTGGATCAATGACATTTTGAAGATGGCCGGATTGGAACGGGTCAAGCGAAGCATTTCCTATCACTGGGCATATCGGCTGGGCTATGCGCTCGAACTGTATCACGAAATGTTTGACATTCAACGCGAACCGAGGATGACTCGCTTTTTGGCCGCTCAACTGGCAAAGTCCCATTATTTTAACATTGAACGAGCCCGCCGCGATTTCGGTTTTTTTTGCGACATCTCTCTCGACGAGGGAATGTCACGCTTGGAAGCCAGCTTGAAATCATAACCGCCGCCTGCAGTTATCGCCGCACCGTCCGGCAGACGTTGATTTTCTACCAGTTGATTGCGAAAATGGGTTTCATGATCGATGTTGACGGAGTAAGTTCGATGAAACAAATTTTTCTGCTGTGCATTATTTCAGCATTTTTAGGAGCGATCGGGGCTCTCGTTGCTTGGAGCTATTATCATGCTCCGCCCGGTGTGACCGCTGAGGAGTGGAACCTGGGAGTGAGATTCAGCGAGCCGGGTTCAGGGACAATCCAACCCCAAGCTCACGCCACACTCCCGGGGGCTGGCGCAGAACCCTTGTCGGCCGAGGAAATGATCAATGTCAATGTCTACGATGCGACAAATCGCAGTGTGGTCAACATCAATTGCCTCGGCGTTCGAGCAGATAACTATTTCAATATCCCGGTTCCGCTGGAAGGTTCCGGATCGGGTTGGGTGCTCGACCTCGAGGGGCGAATCGTCACCAACAACCACGTGATTGCTGACGCCGAGAAAATTGAAGTGACCTTGTTCGACGGCTCGGCCTATCCCGCTCGAGTCGTCGGCACAGACCCCACCACGGACATCGCTGTCATTCAAATCGAAGCGCCGAAAGAAAGCCTCTTCCCCCTAGTTTTCGGCGACTCGAGCCTTTTGCGGGTCGGTCAAAAAGTTTTAGCGATCGGCAATCCGTTCGGTTTGGAGCGGACACTGACCGTTGGCATTGTGTCGAGCCTCAACCGTTCGCTCGATTCTCAACGCGCGGGCCGCGTGATGACCAACATCATCCAACTTGACGCCGCGCTGAATCAAGGGAACTCCGGCGGCCCCCTCATGAACAGCAGTGGAAAACTGATCGGCATGAATACGGCAATCGCGTCGAAAACCGGGGAAAACACCGGGGTCGGTTTTGCCATTCCGGTCAACACGATCGTGCGTGTGCTGCCGGAACTGATCAAATTCGGCAAGGTCATCCGCGCCTACTTAGGAATTCAAACCTATTTGCCGACCAATCGCGGCCTGGCGATCGGGTTTGTGACACCCAACAGCCCGGCAGAAAAGGCGGGTTTGAAGGGACTGATTGTCGAAGAAGTGCGGCGACTCGGCAATTTCGAGCAGATTCGCAGATTCAGGCAAACGCCCGATGTGATCGTCGAGATCGACTCGCAAAAAGTCAAAACGACGGAGGATATCATGCGGGTGCTCGATTCCAAACGGCCGGGAGATCAGATCCTGCTTTCGATCTTGCGAAACAACCGCATGGTTTCGGTACCAGTGACCTTGGGGATCGAATAGTTGGCAGCGTTCGACGCCCAGCGAGTCCAGCTTTAGAGTTTGTTCCGCCCCGTCCCGTTCACAGCCCTTTCGGCGGAAGGGGAATCGAGACCATCTTTAGGCGAGCGGCAGATAGGCAGCTACCTTCGCCGGAAAGTAGGCCAAGCAAGACTACCGTTTGGCGACGGTAGCTACGGAACGCTTTGAATTGCCGCTCGAGTTACAGGTTCTTGTTTCCAGGTCGACGGCAGGGGCGTGGCCGCCAGGATCCCTCCAGCACCGGGCTATATTTTGCGGGCCGAGCGGAGGGTTCCATACAGCAAGCCGCCACTGACGATGGTGGCGAGGAAGCCTAGCAACGAGGGGGAATACCACCACGTTTCCGAGGCTTGGAAATCGCGGCTCACCAGCAACGCGGCGAACGTCAAGGTCGCCACAACATAGATCGCGGGAAGAATCCGTGCGAGTAAGCGGTGAATACCGCCAGCTCGCACTTCGCCGGCAGGGGCAGACTCGTGTTTGTTGCCCGGCAGAAAAACGCACATCACAGTAAAGGCGGCGCAGACGGATAGCGTGAAAGCCAAAACCTCAAGCAGTTGTCGCAGTGTGGTGAACAAGACCACCAGCGACGCCAAGACCGCTTGAAAGGCAATGGCTCGTGCGGGGACCCGCTCCCCCCCCTGCTCGCCGATGCGGAACCAAGCCGGAAACACTCCATCCTCAGCCATCTTCGCGTACACGCGGGGGCCTGCAATCACCATCGACGATACGGAACTGAGGAGCGCCAAACAAATCGCCGTGCGTACCAGCAAGTCGGCACTGGGCCCACCCACTGCATGAGCAGCAAGCGCGGCGATTTCCTTCTGCCCCGTAATCGCAGCCGGTTCCGGAGCGTAAACGAAAACGAAATTCAATGCGAGGTAAATTACCATGACCGCAACAGTCGAAATCAGCATCGCACGCGGCACGTTCCTGCGGGGATCGCTGACCTCCTCGCTGATATACACTGCGGCGTTGAATCCGCTGTAACTTAACGAGATGTAGACCAACGAGGTGGCAAGGGCCAGCCAAGAGAACCGCGAGGAGCCTTCGGCCCCCCAGCCAGGCCAGCGGCCTTGCCCGAACGCGAACATGGCGTAGCCGACAAAGCCGCCGAGCAAAGCGAGCTTGAGCCCCACGACGATATTTTGCGTGACGACTCCCTTGCGCAAAACCGCGGCATGCAGGCCCGCGAACACGACGATGGCCGCGATGGCGAGCATGCCGCTACGGTACCAGGTCGGCAAAAACGATTCCGGCAGGGCATAAGCTTCGAACGTTACGGCCGCGAAAGCTATCGCACCGGTGAACCCCTGCAGCAGCGACACCCAACCGGCGAGAAATCCGATTCCCGGATGTATCCGGCGACTCAAAAATAAATACTCTCCACCGGATTCACTGATGGATCGAGCCAACAAGCCATAACTGTACGCGCCGCACAGAGCGATCAATCCGGCGATCAGCCAAGCCAAGAGGACATACTCGCGGCTGAGGTCGACCAGGGAAAATCCGCTGGTAGTAAAAACACCCGCGCCGATCATATTGGCGACGATTAAACCGCAAGCCGACGTCAAACCAAACGGAGTCCGGCGTTGGCCGGCATCAACCTGATCCATGAAACGACTACTCCACGGCTATGGTCATGTGAGCGAAAAATTCTTCGATGCAAATTTGAGTATCCAGCAGTCAGTGTGAAGACTTTTTCTCGCCAGGTTTAGTGCGAAAGTCATACGCGGGAACGCGTTAACGTCCGGTTTTTGCGGGAACCGCGGGTTGGTGCCCTGCGACTGAAGGGCTATGCCACAAAGCTTAATTGTTCGTCGAACTCGGGCGTTTTCGCAAATGCAGCATGTAATTATCTTCCATCCGATTGATTTTTAGTTCTTCCACGACCTCGAATCCGAACGATTCCAATTCGCGAATCACCTCGGCCTTGCCGGCCCGCACGTGGTCCAAAATCCATTCTCGGGAAACTCCCGGGTCACGCTCGAAGTCGATAAGATACATTCGACCGCCAACTCGCAGAGCGCTGTGAATCGAAGCCATCGTATCCGCTGGATACTCGAAATGGTGGTAGGTGTCGCAGATGAACACGACATCGACCGAATCTGGAGGTAAGGCGACCGAATCTTCGCGACAAATCACGCCGGTCACATTGCGAAGCCCATGCAAGTCGGCTTGGCGATTGATATGCTCGATGAATCGCGGGGCGATATCCACCGCGAACACCCAACCCTCATTGCCGACCGCCTTGCAGAACTGTCGAGTGAACAGTCCCGTTCCGGCCCCGACGTCGGCAATACGTTCGCCAACCTGGATTCGGCACCGTTCCAGAATCTCTTGCCTCAGATCGTAGATCTCTCGGCTTTCGATTTCGAATCGCTGGATGAATTCCTCTACCTTGAGCTCTGGATTCGTGAAGCTGTCGTTAATGCCGGGCTTGACGCTCTGCCGGCGCGGCGGCGCGGCGGCATCCTGCCCGGTCACCATTTTTTCTCGCGGGTCGAGGGGATGCGCTTGTTGACCTACGGCTGGGCGGAACGGGGCCAACGAAGTTGCCAGGAGGAATATGAGCGATAGTAACGATAATGTTAAACGTTGCATTTTTTGATTCAACCTCGATGAAAACAGGCCAAGGCAGTTATCGCATCGCGACAAATCACCGAACAACGCCGTCAAAACAAGTGGCCACTTGCGCAACATCGGCAGCCGTAGAACCCACCCAAGCCCCCCCACTTCTAGACCTTTATACCTCAAGGGGAAAAAGGCCAAGTTTCGCGACAAGCTCCGCGCCGCCGGCAGCTCATTTGCGGCGAGCCGTTGACAAGGTAACCTGCAGCGATCCGGCTGTCAACTTGAACGATTCGATGAACGAATACGTGTCTTCGCCGATCGGAAGTTGCGGCGACAAGTGGAGGAGGAGCGCGCGGCCTTTTTGATCATCCAGCCAATTGGCTGAAATTCGCTGATTATGTAGCGCAGCAACGATCGGTTTTTCAACCAGCGACAGCGGGATCGCCAGCGATCCGATTTTCAATTGATCGATGCGAATCGCGAAGCTGTTCGGATCGGGCCCCTGATCGATGCGGCCGTCGATCCACAACACCGACCTGATGCCGAACTTGTTGAGCGTCACCCCCACTTGGCAGCGCCCGTCCTCGAAAGCGAGCCGCGGATCCCGCACTCCGGAGGGGAGGGCCGAGGCGAATTTTTTCGGCAAGTCATTAGCCAACCAACGATTGAGGGACGATTCAGTAAACGTCGCCTGCCACGTACCCGGTTTACGAACTTGATTGCGGAAATCGAGCAGTTTGGTTTCGAAATCGTCCGTTGGACTGGGATCGAGCAGTTGTTGGTCCGTGACGCGAACTTGGTAGAACAGGGGCGGGCTGGTAATCTTCCACAACAGGATGAGCAAAATAATTGCTGTCACTCCGCTGACGGCTCCCAAGACTCGCACCAGCCAGTCCCGCCAGGTCATTTTTTTTCGGCCGGCAGCGGGTGACTTCGTCTTCGTAGGAAGCGGACGAGTGGTCATCGGGGTTGATTGCGCGGAGGGGGGATTTCTAGGGAGTCCGGAACATCGAGTTCCAAATACAACATCCCGAGCCCATGCGTTTTTCCTTGGGCGTCGGTCTTAAAGCTCTCGCTTCCCCCACCACCCAAAGAATCATGGAGGATGAAATTCAAGGCCAGCAGATTGTCGGCCTCATATCGATCGACCCGACCGAAACAAATCTCTCGAAAATGTTCCTTGACACGTTCCGTCGTCAACGCGGTCTTCAAAAATTCGTAGATCGGTTTGGAATAGGCGACCACACCAACATTGCTGCCGTCCCCTTTGTCTCCCGATCGAGAATAAGCCAGACGTGATAGCGGAAGTCGCGGCATGGAGTGATCCTCAAGCTTTATGTTCAACAACCGATGAAAACAGCGACGTCATTATGCGGCGGCAACAGGGCGATACCAAGGGGGCAGGACAAATCGCAAGAGCAGATACCTGACGGGAGCTTGAAAATGCCGAGCTTCGGAACACGTCCCCAAAAGGTGCATGCTCGCACCATGCACCGCTACCAATTCCGAGCAGCAACCCCTGGGTGCTACGTCGCATCCAGTTCCGTCGTCCAGTAAACATCGCTGATGAACTTCTGCCAACTGTCGATCCGCGTCGCGTGGCGCCAGTAACCTGGGTTCCACGTCGGTTGGATCGGGGTCTTCCTCAGTTTCATGTGGGCTTGCTCCGGCGTGCGGTCGGCCTTGCGATGATTGCAGGCCACGCAGGCCAGTACGCAATTCGTCCAACTGGACTGGCCGCCTTGCGAACGGGGAATCACGTGGTCGATCGTCAGTTCGTCCGGCTCCGGCCGTTTCCCGCAGTACTGGCAGGCATGCCTGTCTCGCTTGAACAAATTGCGGCGGTTGAAGGCGACGTTCGCGGACGGCAGACGGTCGAATCGATTGAGGGCGATGACCTCCGGAACTCGAAACCGCTGGGACACTGCTTGGATGAAGAGTTCACCAGGCTGCGGCTCCAACTTGGACCAATCGCTCCAATCATACAATTGAAAATCGTTTGGTTCGACAATTTGAGCGTGCCGGTTCCATACCAAGGTGATAGCTCGCGACACCGTCGCAATGTTGACCGGTTGCCAATTTCGATTGAGTACCAATGTCGGGCGGCGTAACGTCGCTGAGATCAAAGGTCGGCTCCTCTAAATACCTACGATGCCAAGGCTTGCGTCCATTGACGGCAGACGCCCAGTCGGACCAGAGCACCTACTGCGATGGTTCCTTTATTATGGCCTTGCACCATCAAACAGACAACTCAAGCTTTCCCACGGTTCAGGTTGAACGGTTGACTGATCAACTCCCGAAGCTCCGTTTTGTTCAGGCGGGCGGTCAACTTGGCCAGGTTCTTCGGCTATATTAAGAAAACGCGAAGTTCGTCCTCGTTTGCCTTAACCCCACGGTCACTCGGAAAGCTGGCGTTGTGAACCAGAGCACCAAATTTTTGTTGTATCTTGTCTTCGTACTGCTCGTTGCTGGCGGGGTTTTCTATTTGCTGGGGGCGAAAGCCGAAGAGTTCGTCGTCTCGGTCACGATCGCCAGTCCGCCTGAGACCATCTATTCGCTATTGACCGAGCCCGAGGCGCGGATGCAGTGGAGCGATGGCCTGGTCGCCTGTCGGCGTTCGGGTGGTGACCAAGGACCTGTGAGTGAGGGCTCGATTTACGCGTCCGAGTTGGTGATAAACGGTGCCCGGCGAGCCGTGGAAGAAATCGTCCGCTTGGTCGAACCTAATCAGTTTTTAACCCTGCACCGCGAGGTCGACGGAATCGGCGAAACGCGAATTTTCCAGTTGGAAAAGAGTCGGGATCGAACGCAATTGACCTATCGCGTTTTGCAGCAGCGAAATTTCTGGGCGAGCTTTTTGTATCTCTACAACCATCGGAATTTGAATGGACCGATGCTGCAAGAGATCGAAAGACTCAAGAAAATCGCGGAGCAACAAGCCTCATCACGTTAACTCAAACCCTGTTGGCGAATTTCCGGCCGCCTCGGCCAACCGTTCCAACCGCGCCCCCGTGACGCGATGCAGTACCCATTCCGGCAGCGGGCTAGCCCCCAAGTTGCGATAGAAGTCGAGCGCCGGCCGATTCCAATCGAGCACCGCCCATTCCAATCTTCCGCAGTTTCGTTCGACGGCGATGCGTGCCAGTTTCAGCAGCAGGGCTTTCCCATAGCCGCGCCCCCGATAGGCGGGGCGGACGAACAAATCCTCCAGGTAAATTCCCGGCCGTCCGAGAAAGGTCGAAAAAATCGTGAAAAACAGCGCGAAGCCGACAGGCGTCGCCCCCTCCTCGCCGATCAAAACCTCTGCGGCCGGTCGCGGACCAAACAGATGCAATTCGAGATCCTCGATCGAAGCCGTGACTTGGTCCGCCAGGTGTTCGTAATCGGCCAGTTCTTGGATCAATTCAAGAATCAATCCGCAGTCCTGCCGCTGAGCAGGACGAATCGCGAACGAAGGCAGTTCAGAGGGAAAGGCGTCGGACATCGTCAGGTGGTCTTCGTAGCAGCGACGGGATCCGTGACCATCGGAGTTCTCTGAAGGGGCGTCGCCGCAGTGTCCGTTCTCCCCTCGCCACGCAATTCTGCAGAACGAATATTCATGAGCTGAAAAGCGTTACGCATGATCACGGTGTCCTGAACTTCGATGTCGGCGGTGAATTCAAACAGCGGGCCAACATTTTCGATCAGCCGAGCGGTGGTCACCAACCGATCCCCCGGCCGAGCGAACTTGAGGTATTTTGCATGGATGACCTTGGCCAGGACCCCCAAAGCGTATTCGTTGAAAAATGGATCGGCCGTGTTGTAAACTTCCATCGGGTTGTACCGTGCCGCGATGAGAATTCCCGCCGTCTGCGTCGTTAATTCTTGCATCATAGCCCCTGGGAAAATCGCCGCTCCGGGGAAGTGCCCTCGGATAAAAAACGCATCGCGGTCCACGTGGGCTTCCGTGACAACGATCCGGTCTTCTATCGAAATGATCTTCTCCACCAACAGATAGGGTGGCCGATGATGCAAGTATTCGGCTGGCGTTCCAAAATCATGTCGATAGTTGGGCATGCTCGTTTTCCTCAAACAAATAGCACATTCGATGGTTTTCGCACGATCGCAGGTTTCGATCGACATCCGCTCGATCGTCGTGCAGCCTGTTTACCGAAAAATTTCCCATGAACACAACAGCGGGGGAATGTATCGGGGGAATGTCGAGCGGGGTTCGTTCACACCTTAATTCCCAGATCGCGAATGGTCAGCAGGGAATGCAATTGCACGCCCACGGCCGCCATGTTCTCCCCGCCCCCTGCCAAGCGATCGACGATACAAATGCAATGCTGAACCGTCAAACCGGCCTCGCGGCAGCGCTCGATAGCCAGCAGCGAACTGCTCCCCGTGGTGATCACGTCCTCCACAATGATGGCTGTGTTGCCGCGGTTGATCGGCCCCTCGACCAGTTTGCCCGTCCCATGAGACTTCGCCTCCTTGCGGACCAGCAAACCGCGAAGCTTGAGCCCTTGCTGAAACCCGACCGTGATGACCGCTCCAGTGATCGGATCGGCACCAATCGCCATCCCCCCTACCAAGTCGGGGACGCCGATCTGCCGGATAAGTTCGAGCATCCCCAGCGCGATTTGATTGGCTCCCTCGCCATCGAGAGTCAAGTTTCGGCAATCTAAGTAGTAGTTCGCTTTCTTTCCCGATGCCAATGTGAAATCCCCGAACTTCAAGGCCAGTTCGTGGATCAATGTCTTCAGTCGCTGTGAATCGTAGCGCATGCTTGGTTCAGAATCATAATCAGTGTCGAAGGGGTTTGCTGCGGGGAACCGTGAGCGTGTTATACTCGAATGCCGCTCGCGAACAAGGGTAGCTGCCGTCGCGCACCGCGTTCGCCGCGACCTCTGCTGCCGGACCTGAAGCGACGTCAGGCTCGTTTAGAGCGGGCGAAACACCAAAACAAGCCTTTATTATTTATGTCAGGGAACTTGAGAACGATCCCCGCTGAGCCGCAAGCCTTGATCAGCTTGTCGATCGACGGGATGGCGGCACGCTATCTGGGACCTTACGGTAACACGGCGGTCGCTACGCCCGGCATCAATCGTTTGGCAAGCCAAGCGATCCTGTTTGAGAACTCGTGGGCTCGGTCATGCAATGGAACGATACCAGCTGCATGGGGATGGGACGCCCTGGACGAACTGATGCGTCGATCCGATAAACGCTCCGGTCGACCAGCGCGCTGGTTATTGATCACCGATGACCGTGAAGTCGCTGCCTGGGGTCAAGGGAAGTTCGACGAGGTGATTTCGCTGCACGATCCGCTCCCCAACCAATTGGCGGTCGACGTGGCGGAAACTTGCCTTGCAAGGTTTTTCGGCGAAGCATTGAGTTATGTCGACGCGATTGCACCAGGTGACTTTCTTCTCTTGCATTCCCGGGGCTTGCGATTTCCCTGGGATGCTCCCTTCGATTATCGCCTTGCCACCTGCGGTGAGGGGGACCCAGAACCGCCGCGCGAGCTCGAATTTCCGCTTGGCCATTATGCAGAGGTCGATCCCGACCAACGACTCGGCTGGCAACAAGCCTACTTGGGGCAGCTCTCGGCGCTTGACGAATGCCTCGATCTGTTCGCAGATTGTTTGCAGGCGAGTTCGCTGCCGATTTTGTGGGCATTATCTTCGCCATTGAGTTTTCCCTTGGGCGAGCACGGTTTTTTGGGGGTACATCCCGATTGCGTTTACGACGATGCCCTGCATGTTCCGTTATTGGTCGGCGATCCTCGTTGCCCAGAATCGGCGCGGGTGCCAACGTTGGTGCACGCCGATCGTTGGATCGAGATCATGAGCGAGGCGCTGGCAGGAAAGCAACCGCCGCACTATCCGATATTGCCCGACCGGGAACGTGAATGGTTGATTTCGAGCAGTGTGTCGGCCCTGCTGCCCCGTGCTAAGAGAACTCATGGTTGGAAGGTGATCGAGCGAGCCGATGGTATCCAGGAACTGTACGTCAAGCCGGACGATCGCTGGGAGAAAAACGATGTCGCCGTTCGTTGCCGGACGATCCTCCCCCTTTTTGAGACACTATCGCTGAATCAACGAACCGCGGACGATCAACTACCGAACGAACTGCATCGACCGGTGCAGTAGTCGCCCACCTTGGCATGGTCATCGACAGATGCGGTTAAATTTTTGGTCGAGCCTCGTTATCGAACTGTGCCTGAGCCAGTGGGAGGATCGGGATATTCGGCCGTCCGGATCGGAATACTGTGCTTGACCTTTTCGGCTTGTCGCACTTCATCGCGCACCGTGCCGTGACGAATGGGCCCGACTCCGAGAATACTCCACGTGTTATCGTCCGAGCGTGCGATGGCCTTGCCGCTGTTGAACAGCATACGGCCATCGGCAGTGTTGTAGGCGTACAGAATGATCTTCGCCGTCCCGTATTGGATCTTCCGCTGGTACAACCGCACATCGGGAATCGAGATCGGCATCGGACCGTGCAAAGCAAAACCGGGGATACCCATAAAGGAATCGATATTGTCCGTGCCGATGCCTCCGGAACACACCTCGATCACGATTTCGGAATCAGCACGATCTCCGGTCAGCAGGGCACCGCTGGCCAAGAGTCGCTGACGAAGAGCTCCGACCACGTACCCCTTGTCGACACTATCAAGATATTGAGTTTCTAGGAAAACTTTTCTGCCGGTGACCTCGGGAATAGTCAACTTGTCCAGACTTTGGTCGACCGCATTCGAAATCAACAGTTGTTCGATGGCCGTCCGCGACGTGTCGGTGACACGAGAGGTTGTGCAACCAGCGAAAATGATAAGCCCAAAAACAACACCCAAACGGAACATGTGTGCCTGAAAAAACAATCTCTCCGATCCAACCGGCGGGTTGATTACCAAGTTCCGCTACGGCTCTCAAGTCCAAACCGGGACAAACGCCCTGCCGCGAATCCCCCTGCTTCGCTCGCCTCGCGGGTTGATGCCTGCCGCCATCAAATGACTGCTAGCTCTGGAACAGAAGCGGTCACGTGCTGCCATTTTTGAAAATGCGTCGGTCTAGGCTTTGAGCCAAGACTCATCAGCCGCAGGGCGCTAGCCCGCGGCTCTCCCGAAAACCGGACGCTAACGCGTTCCGGCTAATCGTTTGGAGACTAAGCCTAGTTTCTTTTCCGGCGAATCGTAAGACAAGCGGCGGATACGTTGCCACCATCGCCAGATGGTAGTAACCAAGCGAGACTACCGTCTGGCGACGGTAGCTACGGTTTGCTTTCAATTGCCGCTCGCGTAAGCGTTAGAGCCTATCCCGAAGCTATCAAAGGCCGTAACCCGAAGCATAAGCGAGAGGATGTTTCGGGCTAGGCTCGTGAGTTTTTTCCCACGGTTCTTGTGAAAATCGGCGGCAATCGCGTGTCGGCTATTTGTTTTGGGCTGAACCTAAAACTTCGAAAGGTTTTGAATTTGCTCGATGTAGACCTTTTGAAACAAGATAATCACGGCCGCACCGATCACGACGGCGGTAAAAAGAAACGTCGCGACGAACCCGATCGTGGTGATCGTCTTCAGATTATGCTCTGCTTGCTCCTGAAGATCTTTCGAGACGCGATCCATCGTCTCCGCCAATTCGCCGGCCAGTTCCCCATTGCTCACATACATCAGAAAGTCTTTGGGGAAAATTTTGGTGGCGGCCAGCGAATCGTGGATCGATTTTCGCTCGTCAAGACTTTGGCGAACCGTCTCGACCTGGTTGGTAAAATAAAAATTCTGAGTCGCGTCCAACGCGAGCTCGGTGGAATCTTGCGGACGCATTCCGGCGTTTTCCGCGACCGACAGCGTCCAAGCAAAACGAGACAGGGCCAGACATTCGATCGTCTTGCCCAAAAGCGGAATCCTCCGTGCGATCCGCATGGGCCATTCCCCGAACCATCCCCAAATCGAACCCACGATCAGCACGCCCACTAGGGACAGCAACCCCAGCATGATCACCCAATAGAGAACGAAGTTCCCGAATACACTCAATTTCAAACCGAACCAATCGATCGCCGGGAACCCTGCCGACTCCAGGACGTATCCGAGAATCAAGATCATCAATCCGACGACTCCGATCGCCATGAACAGCTCGAACAACGGCCAGGCCATGCGGGCCAAAAGATTGCGTTGGAATTGCACCAAATTGGTGTAATGCTGGGACAGCCGAGAAAATGATTCCTCGAGCCGTCCTCCTCGTTCGCCGGCAGTGATGACGGCCCGCACTAGCGGCGGGAAGGCATCTCCCAACGCGGCAATACTTTCTGACAGGCTATCACCTCGCCCCACGCGGTCAGCTAGGGATTGCATCGTAACGCGAAAGTCCGCCGACCCTTGCTCCGTCTCGCGGCGCAAGGCCGTATGCAAATCAATGCCTGCGGCGTAACTTTTTTCGAGCCGATAAAAAAGTTTAGCCAGCACTTTTTTGCTGATTCTCGGCATAACTTGCAGAATAAGTGTTTTTTAAAGCCGCTGTTTTTGCGACTAAGGTAAAATTTTAGCAAAAATTGTTGCTAAAACACCGAACTTGCCTTAACCTGACAAGAAAATTTCGATTTTTTTCTCGCACCTGAGGGTTGTGACATGCGACTTGTCAATTGGCTGGAAAGAACAGCGGTAGGATTCTTATTTGGTTTCATTTTGGTCGATCCTGCGGCAGCCGACTGGCGCGACGATATCGGATGGACCCGGTTGGTCACAGAATATAGCGGCCCGCCGGTCACCGGGGCTGGTGTTCAAGTTTCCGTTGTTGAAGGATCCGATAATGCGGGCAATTACATGCCTATGAATCCGGGTCCGCTCCCACCGGAGTTTACTGGCAAAACGATCGTTAATGGTACCGGGACCCATACTGGCGAATCACCTCACTCTCGGCAAGTCTCGCGGGCCATGTTCGGTAATCTGACCAGCATCGCTACGGGTACCAGTCATGTCACTGTGTATTCAGCCGGTGATTGGATCGACAATCGCATCGGTTTTGCATCTGGAGGTGATCCGGTCCCTCACAATTTTCGGGTTCAAAATCACTCTTGGGTATACCAGCCATCGGTCGCGGTCGCTGAGAACATCCTCAAGCGTGTTGACTACGTCGCGCAACGAGACCAAGTCACCATTGTGGCCGGTACGGCCAACAGTGGTACTTTGTTGCGAGTTCTTGTCCACGGTTACAACCTGCTGATTGTCGGTCGCCCCGACGGAGGACATAGTAAGGGGCTGACCAGTTTCTACGGGACCGGTCGTGTCCGCCCGGATATTGTCGCTCCCTCGCCGTATCCTGGACCACCCTTTTACACGAGTCATACCACCCCGATCGTTTCCTCGATTGCGACGCTGTTGCACCAAGCTGCGGCCGGAACCGATGCCGCCCGTAGCGACACCATGCGGGCCATCATCATGGCCGGAGCCACCAAGGACCCTTTTCCGACATGGAACCGCACCACCACCCGGCCCCTGGACACGATCTATGGCGTCGGTCAGGCGAACATCTACAACAGTTACAAAATTGTTGAAGCGGGTGAGACCAATGGCTCCCTGATCGAACCGACCTCATCAATAGGAAATTATGGTTGGGATTTCGTTTCCAGCCTCTCCCCCTCCGATGCGATGCACTACGATATTGTTATCCCCCCAGGCAAAGAGTGGCGCGATGTTTCCCTCGTATTGGCTTGGAACATCAACGTTGAAGACTCTGATCCGTCCCCCGCAGTCTTCAATCCGGTGACCACTCTCGCGAATTTCGATATGCGATTCTACGATTCCTCAGGCACATTTTTGGGGACGTTGCTCGATCAGAGCGTGGCGACCGCCGGTAACGTCGAACACATCTTCTTCAACTCGTTGGGGCCAGGTCGGTACACCATACGAATCACCACCAACATGAATTACAGCTTCGCACTGGCCTGGAGCTCGACGGCGATTCCTGAGCCGCTGGCCGGGGCGACTTTGGTCTTGGCGTCCACCCTGTTGGGGGTCAGCTATCGATCGCGTCGCCGACCATTTTGATATTTTGAGTCTATCCCCGAACTTTCAGACGCCGTAACCCGAAGCTCGCGAGGGAGCGTAACGATATAAGCGGTTGGCTTACGTGGCAGCCGAACCTTAGGCTGATAACAATCGAGCTTGGACGCGCGACGTTAGCACTGCCAAACGTGCAATCGCGACGAGCCGAAATTGTTTCGTATTGACCCGCAACCTAAAATTGGAACGCAGCCAAAGGTTTTCAAAGGCGATTCATGACGAGCGGGACCACGGGGTGGACACGTACGATTATCGCTGGCCACAGCAAAAACGTAGGGAATCGAAATGAGAGTAAAGAGGAATTGTCTGGCGATCGCCCTCAGCGCGTGTTTGCTCCCCCAAGAATTCAGCAATGCTCAAGACACAGGACAGCTAACGCTGAAAAGCTCAGCGGGCCGTATCGCCGGGACCTTGGCCGACAAAGACGCCAAACACCCCGAAACGGGCAAACCCCTTCTGGCCGTGCGTACGCCGGCAGGAGGATTGATCGAGATCGAGCGGACCGAGGCGACCTGGCAACCGGCGGACGATTTGATCACTCAATATGCGGCGCTCCTGGCACAGTCCGGAGATGGTGTCGAAGATCATTGGAAAATGGTCGAATGGTGCTTGAGCCAAAAAGGCGGGCGCACGAAACTTGGCCAACAAATTGACGACCACTTGCTGCAAATCATCCGCTTGTCGCCACAACACCCCGAAGCCACCAAAGAACTCAGCCGTCGCAAATGGATTAGGGTGGGTGGCCGCTGGATTCCCGAAGCCCAATACTACTCGAATCTCGGATTCGTGTACGAAAAGAGCCGCTGGATTAGCAAGGTACTCTCGCAAGTGAACCAATATCTGGCCGGTGAGGAAGCCAAACTCGGAGCGCTCAAATCGGAACTGGCCAAATGGAAAAACCAACTTCCGCGTTACAGTTTCGATGAGGCCGTTCGCACGTTAACCTTGTTTGCCAACGAGTCCCTGATCCCGATTCTCGACAAGGAAGCCCAAGACACGAAAACCGTTGAATCGACACTGCGGCGGATCTATGTCGAAGTGATTGGCATGCTCCCCTCGCCGACCGCCCAGGATTCCCTCATCCGTTTTGTGCTCAATGATCCCGATGGCGAAATTCGCGAGCGGGCCAAGGAACTGCTTTTGTCACCACCCTTCAATTCGGGTTCCGTCACGAGATTCAGCACCTCATCGAAGCTGATCGGTGCCGGGGTGTTAGTGCCGCGCGATGGCATCCCGAATGAACGCCTGCAGTATTACGCGGCTTTCCTCGGCGAGTTGGGAACACTCAATTCAGTATTGCCCCTCATCAATGCCATCAAAACCGTCCACCGCATCGACACCGGGGCAGATCCCAATCGGATGTCGATCAGCCAAAGCACCGGCCAAGGGGGGTTGCAAATCGGTGGCGGACCGAAATACATCGAAAAGGAATTCACCAACCAAAACGTGCTGGCCGCCCTCCGCCGCATCACCAAAAGCAATCCTGGTGACTCTCCCGAGCTCTGGCGGCAGTGGTACCTGAATCAGTTCACCTTGAGCCGCTTCACGGTGACGGCCGACGAATAACGGCCACCCCGAACCAGCAGTTCGTCCCCCCAAAGACTTGAGCTCCGCGCTAAACAGTGTTTTCGACGATCCACCCACACGGCCGCGTCACGCGACGATGCGGCCATGCTTTAAAACGGCTCGGTCTTTTCCCTAATCCATTGGCCGGAACGTGCAAGCGCCGGTTTTCGGAAGAACTGCGGGTTAGTGCCCTGCGGCTGACGGGACTTGGCACTAAGTCCGCCCGCGATCATTCATCGTCGACTTTATCCCCGGGGAGCGGTGCCGGATAGCCAGCGTCTTTTTTCCCCGGCGTCTGCAACTCGCGCCATTTGCGCCGTTGCACGTAAGCTTCCCTCTCGCGGCGCAGGTTGTTCATCAATTCCTCATCGCTGTCTTCTTGGATTTCCAGCGCCTTGTCGATCCATTTGAGGGCGTTGTCGAAATCATCGATTTCCGCGTAGCTCGATGCCAGCGTGCTGAGGATGTGGGGCATCTTGTACTCCGTCAATTCACAAGCGCGAATCGACAATTCCACTGCTCGTTTCCCATCCCGCAGCTCATCGACTGGGGAAGTGGACAAAACCCACGCCAAATTATTGAGAACCCCATCATCGGGATCATCAGCGGGCATCAATTCCAGAGCCCGTTCATAATCGACAATCGCCTCCTTGTGTTCGCCCAACGACAGCCGCGCGTCGCCGCGGCCACGGTAGATTCGCCAGACATCCGGGTTCGTTTCGAGCAGTTCATCGTAGATTTTGATCGCCGTTTGCGGATCGTCTTTGGCGTTGTGAATCGCTGCCATTTGCATGCGATAATCGATGACTTCGGGGTTCGCTCGGGAGAGCTTCTTCAAGTCCTCCAAAGCGGCATCGAAATCCTTTTTCGAGGTCAGAATCAAGGAGCGAATCCACAGACCTCGGGCATTGCCGGGATTAATTTGCAACAAGCGGTTGATGTCCCGCAGCGCTCCCTCAGGATCCTTTTTGTCGGCCAGAATGATCGAGCGTACAAACAGGGCGTCCGGATTGTCCTTGTTCAATTGGAGAGATTTCTCGGCATCGGCCAGCGCTGCCTCGTTGTTTTTCAATTCCAGGTGCAACCGCGCCCGGGTTGAGTAAAGAATCGTCGACTCGGAATTTCGTTCGATCAGTTGGCTGAGACGCGCCAGGGCTTCTTCGTTGCGACCGGTAGCATTCAAGATGGCGACCAAACGCAAACCGACATCGATTCGTTCGGGAGCGATGCGGTTGAAGGCTTCGAGATCCTCCAGGGCCTTGTCGATTTCGTCTCGTTGCAAGAACAATTCACTGCGCAGGGCCAACGCATTGGTGTTGTTCGGGTCGATCTTGATCGCCTGGCTCAAGTCGTTCATCTGTCGTTCTTCGTCGTCACTGAGGGACGCGCGTATCATTAAGGCTTGGGACAATTGCGCCGGGTCTTCGGCAGCTAACTCGATCGATTTGGCAATGGCCTGCTCGGCCCGATCGCGATTCCCTCCCTCCAACGCATTCAATTGAGCGATCAAGATGTGCGCGGCGAGAAGTTCAGGCTTGGCCTCGACTGCTTTCTCCAGTCGCGATAAGGCCTCGGTGCGATAAATGCGCCAGCGGCGATCGCGAGGCTCTGCCATAATTTTTGGTAGGAATTGCTCGGCATGTTGCACGAGGGTCGAGGCCATCAACTCGACGGCCTGTTCCCGATTGGATTCGTCGAGCCCTTTCTCGATGGCTGATTTGCAGAGGGCCACGATTTTGTCGAAATCGCGTGGCTCGGTGGCGTTGATTTTCAACTCGAAGGCAGCGTCCAGGTCGGCTTGGCCATCATTCTTGGACTCGACCGCTTGTTTGGCTTCATCTTGGCTTTTTTCTTCTTGAACAGGCAGAGCCCAAGCCGCCGACCCCACGCCGCTGATGGTCACCAGCAGCCCTATTCTCAGCGCTGCCGACCATAACTTCATAGACCCGTATCCAAAATGCGCGGACGATCCGATCGCGTTCATTTGTTTCTGTTTCTCCAAAAAACTGAGTCATTGCAGAGCGGCCGAGAATTCGCTTTGGCCCCAACAATGACCGGCCATCGAATGATGTCTCCCTCGGCGGCTCCTCAGGAACGTATTCTAAAAACTCGTTGTCGCTAACCAGTCAGGTCCCGGCAAGGATTCTCCGCTCCGCTTGGGCCGAACGGCTGCTTGCGGAGACTCGCAGGGTAGGTCGAAATCACCCTCGTGGAATACAAAGGACCAACCGTGGTTGCTCCACCACGAGGCCGTCCGATCGCCACCCGCACGGTGAACGTAGGTCGGGCCCATGGCCCTCGAGCGAAGGGGTGTTCGGCGTTATCCTCGGTATGCCAACAGTCATCACATTCTATTGGATTTTACAGTTGGCAGCAAATCACGGCTTGTAGGGTTTTTGTCGACGGATTCTTTGGCCGGGCTTCTCGATTTGCCGACGATTCTGATCGCAATGACAACCAAGCAACCAATTCTGGGTGAAGCCGGAGTCCGGGCTTCCGTTTAACTCGAAAATGCCCGAAAAATAGAGATATTTGCGGGGCGAAAAATGCTGGAAAGTCGGTTTTCCCCGACTATGATAGACTTAGTATCAAAGTTTTTACCTTGCCCCCCGTGGCGAGTGGCCGAATAATCATCGAAGAGTCGACCGGTTGCTAGGCAAGGCAAACCGCGTCCGAGGCTAAGGAGTTTTTGGATGAAGACTGTGTTCTTGCATCGCGTTTTGTTGATTGTGGCCTGTCTCTTTTTCGGGGCCATGCCGACACTCGTTGCCCAAGACGATAGCAACGAAACTAGTTCGAAAAAAACCAAAATCGAACGCGCCGAAGAAAAGCGATTGAATGGCGTCTGGAAGACCTCGATACCCGTTCCCGGTTTTGAGGAAATCGATTTGTGGAAAGGAATCGAGGCCGGAGAAGTCGAGGTCATCTATCGTACGGTTGACGCTTACAACGCCAACATCACCGTAAAGAACAAATCCGATCGGCACCTTGCCATCAAAATGCCCGCTGCCTTCGCGAGCGTTCCCGTATTGCGTCAAGGCCTTGGCATGGGCGGCATGGGCGGCGGCATGGGTGGTATGGGAGGCATGGGCGGCATGGGCGGCATGGGAGGTATGGGCGGCATGGGCGGCATGGGCATGGGAGGCGGCCAAATGGGCATGGGAGGCATGGGCGGCGGCGGCATGGGCGGCGGCATGGGCGGCATGGGCGGCGGCATGGGCGGCATGGGCGGCATGGGCGGCGGTATGGGTGGTATGTTCAACATTCCACCAGGCCGAGATGGCATGGTCGCGGTCAAAACCCTTTGCATCGAACATGGCAACACCGATCCAACCCCCAAATCGAAGTACACCATGCGTCCACTCGATGAGTACGTGAAAGACCCACGAATGGCGGCTATCGTCAGTTTGTTGGCTAACGATCAAGTCGACCACGCAGTGGCCCAAGCAGCAGTCTGGAACATGTACAACAATGTCTCCTGGGATGAGTTGCTCAAGAAAAATCGCATCGAGTTGATGGACGGCTACACCGAGAAATTTTTCCATCCGACTCACATTGCCGCAGCTCAAAAACTGGTGGCTGTGATCGAAGCGGAAGTTGGGAAATCCAACGAGTCTCGGGCCAATGTTTCACACGAGGCCCCTTCGCGAGCGATCAAGAATTAACGGGTTCGTACCGCTGATAGCGATCAACCAACCGGCCAATCCCAGGCCGGTTTTTTTATGGAACGCTTCCTTAATCGTGCTGGCCGCGAACAGGATTCATGGGCCGCTTGCCAAGAAACCACGAACGCAGCCATTGCGAACCACCAATTCGTTGTGCAAGATGCATCGGCCGACGCGTTGAAAGCCTATCTTGCAAAATGGCTCCTACCTGCCACGTGACGGCGAACGAGAAGAAACTGGGGGGAATCCTGCCTGCCAGGTTCGGCGGTCAACGTTGCCTTGAAATTGGCAAATTTGGGTTTGTGCCCCTCGCCTCGGTTGTTTTCATCGCAAGCCGTTATCAGCGCGAACCGGTGCATCCGAAATTAAGAGGTGGACCAATCTTTAGACTTCAGGTGTATTATGGAATTGAGCGATGAAGCTTTGGCCGATTTGGATCAGTTGATTCGTCATGCGTTACGCGAGGATTTAGGCGAAATAGGGGATTGTACCAGCCAATCTTTGTTTCCCACCGTCGTGCAGGGAAGTGCCACTTTACTGCCCCGCGTCGCTGGAGTCGTCTGCGGCTTGGCCGTTGTTCCCCGAGTTTTGGCAATCGCCGCAACGGGTTTGACCTGGGTTCCCCTAGCTCGCGATGGCCAAGCGGTCCAGCCCAAAACGCCCTTGGGGCGCTTCGTCGGCGACGCGCGAGAAATCCTCATAGTGGAACGAACCTGCCTGAATTTTCTCGGCCGACTGAGTGGAATCGCTTCCCTTACTGCCGCCTATCAACATCAGCTGTCGGGCACTTCGGCCGAGCTCCTGGATACACGCAAGACGACCCCCGGTTGGCGACGACTCGAAAAATACGCCGTCCACTGTGGGGGGGGCACGACGCATCGCATGGGGCTCTACGACGCCATCCTCATCAAGGACAACCATCTTGCTATGCTGAAGCAATGTAGCGAAACCGGTACCAATGTCATTATCGAGGCGATCCGTCGAGCGCGGCATTGGATCGCCAACAACGCCCAGCGATTATCCCGCGGCCCAAGGACCGTTTTGCAAATTGAGGTCGACTCGCTTGATCAATTCGAGCAAGCTCTAGCCGCTGACCCAGATATCATCCTGCTTGACAACATGACCCCGGAAATGATCGGCAAGGCGGTAGCGATTCGCAACGCCCGCGCACCGCACGTCAAACTCGAGGCCTCCGGCGGCATCAATTTGCAAACGATCCGCGACGTCGCCCTCACCGGAGTCGACCGCATCAGCGTCGGCGCTCTCACCCACTCCGCCACCAACTTCGACATCGGCCTGGATTGGGATTTGTCATCTCCATCTTAAACGCGAATCGAAAGCAAGGTCTTCGAGCCAGCATGCAATACTGTCGGATACAACAGACTCGGCGTCATTCGCAATAAAACCAAGCGCTGATGCCAAATGTGGCACTTGGATGCTAGGCCGGGAACGACCACGTTATGTCTACCAAGAATCCATTTAGCCGCGAAGTTGTGATGCGGAAACTCGAATGACTCCGTCTTCCATCTCGTAGATAGTGTCGAAGACATCGAGCGTGCAATGGTCGTGGCGACGACAATGACACCGGCGCCGTGTTGCCTGGCGTCTACGCGGGCTGTTTCTTTAAGATGGTCCATATGCCATTCATCGACCCAGGCGGAAATCTAAAGCTCGTCGATCGATATCAGTTGCGGAATCGGCGATCCGGGAACGACGATCGCGCTGGGATTACGCTCGCGTTTGATAATCAGTCCATCGAAGGGAGCGCGCAATCTGGAATCCGCGAGGCGGGCTTCATGAAATTTCAGGGTTTCCCGATTGATCGCCACCTGTTGCTAGGCTTCCAGCAAATTGGCTTCGGCTCTCAAAAGTCCGAATCTAGCTAAATCGAACGCTTCCTGGCTTTAGTCGAACTCCGCCTGACTCATCGAATTGGTAGCCATCAACTTCTGCGTTCGGCTGTTGTCCGCCTCCGCTGGATGAATACTCGCCGAAGCCATACGCACCTGTTGCGCAGTTCTTCATCGTCCAGGCGGACCAGCAATTGCCCAGGTTCGACAATCGAGCCTCGGTCGACGAGCACTTCGGCGATTCGGTCTTGAATCTTCGGGCTGATGGTGGTGCGAACACATGACACGAGCGTCTCAGTTCCCATCCCGCTGCGAATGACTGGCCCAGTACTGACGATATGACTTTCAACCAAAATAGGTTGACTGCGGATATACCAGGCAAGCGCAATCACAATCGCGATGGCCAGCGGCAAATCGAGGATCCGTAACAATCGGGATAATTTCTGGACTATAGAGGATTAACTCATAATGAATATCCACTCAGCTCTAATTGACGCACTCGGAAGATTAAAACGGCACATTATCCCTTTAAATGCGTGAGTTTAGAAGGCTAAATCTGGGGCTCAATACTAGGCTTTGTTCCCAACTTTCAGCCGTAGCGCTTTCGGTCCAGCTTCCGCGATTACCGGCAACCATTACCCCGCCTTAGCCGGCTTTTGAAACTAAGTCTAGTTCGCTTTGAATTTTGGATCGCTTAGATTCTAGAAGAGACACTCTGAAGCTGGCTACGAGCGTGAGCAAGTGGCGCTCAGAAGTCAAACTTTGACATCGGCCTGGATTGGAATTTGTCATGACGAAAGTGCCAAGCAAACGGTCGAGCTAAGTCGCGATTCCACAACTAGGTCTTGCTTACGCGTCGGGTTGCCGCCGATGATGACGGTGGGATAGGCTCTCGCTCCTTTCCCGGCAAATGGCTAATCCACATGGTGCTCGCCATTATCTGAAATCGTCGGGACAATCCTCGATCGACCAAATCAGACAATCCTAGCTTCTAAGTATTGCGAATCGCTAAGGAATAGGCCCAGGTTGCCTCCCGATCTCAAGAAACCAAACAACTGCAGACTAGCGCCCTAAAGCCAAGCGGTACATGTTCAAGTTTCCGATTTTTCGAAGTACTATTCGATCAGGTAGGCTTGGCCGCGGAGGATGATGAGGAGAGCCTCGTCACCTTGTTCGGCGATCAAGCGGTTTTCTTCCGGCGTGTTGTTGGCGACGAGCTGGAAGTAATCCTCGGAGTAACGCGCGACGTTTTTGATCTGGGAGGTGTCTTTTTCCAGATCCAGATGCGTGGCGTTGTCGGCAATCAAATAATTTCCGCGTTTGTAAACGGTCACGTTGCCGATTTGCCGGACGCCTTGCCAGGACGATCCCGAGTCAGCCGGGGACCGCTCGCGGCCGAGCGATCCTGCGGGCAATTGGCGTGCGAGTTGTTTGAGACCGCCGGTATCGAAGCCCGGTGCGGCGGCCAATCCACCTTCAGCGCGAGAGATACCGCCCGACCCTGCTCCACCCAGCCCCTTGAGCTGATTTTTGAAGCTGCGCTGCTCGAAGCCTTCCTGTCCGCTGGCTTGGTCGAGCTGCCGAAGGAGCCCTTCGGTGGCGATGGCGTTGGCGCGGCGATCCGCCAATTGATTGCTGGCGGCGTTTTCATCCGCCAGATACGACGTATACGGGGTCACGATGCCATGACGAATCGACTGGTCGGTCAGTTCCTTGATCAACTCATCGTTTTTGCCATGCAAGTCGATCAGATCCAGGATTTCTCCGATGCGGCGAGTGGCCCAGATCTGCCGCACGAACGGGTACGGCTTGTCGGCTCCCCGCGCGGCAAATTCCACAGGAAACTCATAGCCCTGCTCGCGATCCCCCAACTTGCCACGCAGCAGGACCGTTGCCGCACCCGCTTGGCGGTACCTGCCGACGATGACCAACTGAACGCCGGCGAATAAGTCAGTCACCGGAGTAGGGTAGATGCGATTGACAGGCTCACCGGCGGTTGCCTCGCCTGCGGCGAACTTGAAGCTCAGTTCGACATTCGACAGCACTGGTGACGCGATTTTGCGGTACAAATTGGACACGGCAACTTCCAAGTCCTCGTTGGGCCGGACGTATTCCGCCTGGCCGAAATTCTCGCGACTCAAGCGATCCAGCAAGCGGCTGTTGACGTCGTAGCCGACGCCGAAGCTGATCAGACGGGCCCGATGCCGATTCGCCTCGCGGCAGTGCTGCGCGATTTTCAATTCGTTGACTTCCCCCACGGTAGGCATGCCATCGGTCAAGAAAATCACGAACGTCGGATGCTCGGGCGTGGTGATCATTCCCATCGCTTGTTGCAGCGCCTGGTCGATATTGGTCCCGCCCCCCGCATTGATGCTGTTGATGAAGTGCAAGGCGCGATCGCGGGAATCCTCGTGAAATCGTTCGAGTTCTGGCGCAAAGGTTTCGACCTTGCTCTCGTACCGGATGATATTGAAAAGGTCGTCGGTCCGCAGGTTTTGCAGCACGTACTTGGCAGCCTGCCGTGCTTGTTCCACCTTCTCACCGCTCATGCTGCCGCTTTGGTCGACGACGAAGATCACCGATTTGCGAATCGGTTGCTCATGGACCGGGACGATATTTGGTGTCGCGAACATGACAAAATAACCTTGATCGTCTTCCGCTGGCCAGTAGCTCAAGACACTGGCGCCGACGTTGCCCGCGGCGGTGTCGTACACCAAACGAAAATCAGTTGTGGGGATTACGTTGGCCGCCGTCAGACGAACCACGGCATTTTTCAACCCTTCGCGGTTGACCTCGATATTGTGGGTGGGGCTGTAGATGCTCTTCAGTTCTTCATCGGCGGCGATGCTCACGCGCAAGCTGACTTTTTCCAGCGGTTGCGACGTGTATTTGGCGGTCGACAGCGGGAACAAGTAATCGACCATGCGTTGATCGGAGCGGAGAAGTTGCGAGTAGCGGAGGGTCACGGTGCGCGTTTGGCCCGGCGGGATGGGGAAAACGCTGGAGCGGAATATGCCGTGGCCGATCCATTCGAGCAGGGCAGGATCTTGGTTGCGGCGGACGTGTCCCAAGTAAATCTGCTTCGCTTGATCAGCCGGCAGCAATTTAGCCTCGATCTCTTTGCCGTCGACCAAGAACGTCATCTTGTCGACCGCTCCATCGTAAGGGAGCGGGAAAACGAAGGTCGCCTCGATCGGCACATTCCCCGTGTTCTCAAACACTTGGGTGACCGTCGTGCTGGCCAGGAACGCCTTGAGATTAGCGTCTACCGATAATTCGCGGACACGATAGGCGCGGCGTTCTGGATGGCGCGGGCGCGGAACCCGAAAATCGATTTCGCGATCCGGGATGATGAACCCCTGCCCGAACACGAAGTCCCCAGGCATCATCAACAGGCAACCAAGCGCCAACATAATTCCTGAAAACAGTGACCAACGATGGCGAACAACGGACCTATGTAAATTACCTGACATGTTCAGGGCTCCGTGAACAAGATTGGAATCTATCGAAGTTGATTTTTACTCTGAGCCGTCCGCCGAAGCCACCTCAATCGACCTAGTCAATCCGCGCCCGCAACCATGAGCCAGCAAAATTCGGCTGATGTGCCTCTTGATTTTTGGACCGTTTCATCGGGTGGGGATGGACGGCAGCCTCGTGCTCTTTGGACGGTGCCGACTTGGGGCGCGTTCGCCAAGTCTCCAGCTTTGCCGCCAAAAATTGGCTTAAATTTTTCTTGCCCGTTTTCGCTGAGAATAAACTAGATTTGCCCTAAACGATTCGCCGGAATACGTTAGCGTCCGGTTTTCGGGAAAACTGCGGGCTAGCAACCTGCGGCTACCGGGTTTTGGCATTGAACCCGGTAATGCAACCAACATCATGCGCCGATGTAATGGCCTTCGCTTGCTGGGTGCCTAGCCCCGGCAATTACCACCGGCGCGATAGAACTTAACTCGGCGACCAAGGCTGAGAACCTATCCCTAAACTAGCCTTCGCTTACGCTTCGGGTTACGGGTGCTGTCAATTTGAAGGTAAGTTCTTAATATCAGGTGCCCGACAATCATGCCCGGAACAAAAAAGGAAGCTGGACGGCTATGCTCCAGGACAACCGCGCCGCGCGATACGAATTGGATGAAACCCAGGCTACCTAACGCAGCGAATTGGAGCCGCGATTGAAGTCTTTCACCAGGTCCATCAAAAATGCTTGCTTGTCCGATTCTTTGCCAGCCATCAGCAGGGTACCAGTACCCGCCCCGAGCAATTCATCGAGAGCAGACTTGCACTTGTCGGCTGGCAAGATTCCCATGCGGAACAAGCCGAGTGTTTCGGTGGCCGCCCTCAACGAATCGGCTTTGTTTTCCAGCAACGAATCGACGTATTCGCTCGCTTTTAAGGCGTCCCAATCCTTGAGAGGTTGGACGCGAAGTTTCACATCGACAAACTCGCGGAACACTTTATCGAGTTCCAACTCGACAGGATCGTTCGACTCGCGGGTTTTTTCCCGTTCCTTGGCAACAAGATTGTTTCTCAATCCCTTGGCGTTGATCACCCATTTCTTCGAGTCGTCCTTGAGGTCGTACACTCGCAAGACGGTGGTGGAATAGTGTGAGTTCTTTTCTTTCTGGATTTTTACTTCCATCACGATCAAGGCGTCGAGCTCCATTTTTTTGGCACGCTCGATAAGGCTTTCGGTCTTACCTTCTCCCACGCTAACTACTCCGGGCATGATCAAGCCGGTGACGCTGCCGGGGTCTTTAGCTTGGGCCGAAACCGACCAGCGCTGGACCAGTGGCAAGCTCGCCTTCGTCCCCGCGGCTCCCCCTCGAGCGTTGCCCAAGGCCTCGCTGACACCATCGGGCGATGCCCCTGGCGGTTGATTTTGTTGCTGATTGACATTGGATCCGTCACCAGCTGACGCCATGGGGCGGGTCCGATGGGCGAAAAACGATTGGACCTGGTTGTTCTCTTGCTGAGCGCGATTGGCAACGCCTCCTTGCCCCTCGCCAGGAACCCGCTCGGGCATCGTCGCAAGTACTTTGCCGAAGTATTCATTCTGTCGTCGTTCGTTCAACCTTTTGTACAGGCGAACGCCGTAATCGCCGGTGTAATAAATCAGCATGCCGATCGGCACGTCCACATTGATGTTGCCGTATTTGGATTTGGACGCCGAGGCACCCGATGTCGCTCCGCTGCGTGGGTCAACGCCCATCATGTCGGCAGGTTCCCGGGTTGCGGTCGACGATTCGACTTCGTCGCCGATCAGTGGTGGAAATCCGGAATAATCCTTCGGGACCGTGTACTGCACGCCGATACCCCAGGTCATGAACCAGCGGGGCTGCTCCCAGTACGGAATATAATGAAGGGGGTACTCGTCGAACGCCGAAGGGTTCAGCAGAGCGTAAGCGTAGAGCGCTTGATGCCCGTTGCCGGGCTCGCCCGTAAGGAACATCTTATTGGCCAAGTCCCACAGTCCTTGTTGGGCACTGACCACCGGGGCAGGTTCGGCCTCGGCAGCCTTGCCGCGCATACCACTACCTGTCGCTGCAGTCGTCGTGGAACTCGACTCCGCACCCGCTCCCCCCCCCATGGTTGGGAATAGAGCGCCGAAGCCCGCCACCATCGGCAGACTGCCCTCGCCTCCTCCAGCTCCGGACATCATCGGAAACAATCCGTTGGCCATCCCGGCAACAGAACCGCCGCTGGCGGAATTTGCAGAGCCTGGTCGAGTGGTTGCTGGTTGAGCAGGTCGCGATGACTGGACGGCTGCCGCGCCGTCGCCGACGGATGCCACAGGTAACCGGCGCATTTGGCCGTTGATCATGCGATACTCGGGCTCGGGAGCCTCTGGAGCTGCGGGGGCCTTCGCCATCGACCGGGCGCCTTCGCCATCTTCGCCCTCGCCACCTCCGCCCGCGCTCGCCGGTCGGGAGCCTTGGCTATTTTGTACCACAGGTGGAGGAGAGGGGCTGCAGCCGATCACCACGATAATGCAAAGTGCGATTAGCCCAGTTAACCGTCGAAGATAAGATGTTAACATCGCCTGTACCTTTTCAATTGAATGCTGAACCGCCAGCCCAAACAACCTTAGGCTCGCCGATCGTGCACCGAAATCCAATATCGTGTTCGCGCAATCACCAATTGCCCTCGCTCACGCGTCGAGTCAACTGATTCTTACCTTCGAACCAGTTGGTATTCGACCGCATGCCTCGTGGTCACCCGCTCCTCCGGCACCTAGCCCCTCATTCTAAAGCCGATGCAGGCCCATTTCCAGCGTTTTGGTGGATCAAATCACAGATTTTTGGAGCCCCTGGACTGATGGTTGCCAACATCACACCCTGGCACTGCCCGAAGCCACTCAGATTTCGTGAACATCCGTCGAGATTCAGTAAGTTTCTCACCAGAACTCGCTCCACGTCCCCTTTTCTCGCTCTGCGGCGGCTGCCTTGGCTTCGTCCCCGGTCGATCAGCCGGAACGCACTAGCGTCCGGTTTTTAGAGGGCCGCTGACCAGCGCCCTGCGGCCAACAATTTTCGGCACAATGCCTACGTGATTTCCTTAATTTTTTGAGCTAGAAAATGACTGAAGGTCGTGATCGTCAGCATTGGATTGACTCCGGTAGCCGTCGGCAAGGCACTGGCGTCGGTGACAAACACATTCCGCGTGCCGAACACTCGGCCCACATTATCGACAACCCCGCGGGCGGCACTGTTGGCCATGCGGCACGTCGAAAATTGGTGGGCACTGAACAGCTTCAGCCGCTCGGGACGCAAACGACGATCAGTCGTTCGACGCCAATCGGTCCGCTCGAGTTCCCAGCGTTTTTCGCTGGGGCCGACCCCCTGCCAATCCCAGGTCGGCAAATAAGCCGCCTGGGCCCCCGCTGCGAACTGAACAGCAATCGCCGCTTCGATGCCATCGTGCAGGTTCCAAAAATCTGGATGGGAGAGCCTGTACTTGACAATTGGCAGACCGTTTTTGCCTAAACAGACTTGCCCGCCGCCTCGATCGCGGCACAAGACCAAGGTGATGGTGAACCGCCGCAATTCCTGCATCATCCGCTTGTGCTGCCGCGGCTCGGACCATGGCAAGACCATCGCGGCCAGTCCCGGATGCAAAGGAGCAGTCTCTAGCGTGACGCCGAATCCTCGTTCGTCCCGCCGCGCGAATTCATCGCAAGCGATCGTCTGCGCCGGTCCTAGCCAAGCCTTGATCTCATCGCCGTGCCAGGCAGGCACCAGCGCCGACGGATGAACGTGCAGATTCTTGCCAAGATGAGGCAACGACAGACCGCTGCACAGGAGAATAGCTGGTGTGTGAATCGCCCCCGCGCACAGCACGACATCGCGGAAGTCGATTTCGATCTCGGCCTCAGGATCGGCCTCGGTGCGGGCCCGCGCTGCAGCCTTGACCGCCCGGTCTCCGTCAAACTCCAGCCGTTCAATTCGGCACTCCGGCAAAAGGAAAACGCCCAGGCGTTGAGCATCCAGCAGATAGGTCTCGCGCGTGTCCTGTCGCGCCCCCGAGGGACAACCGAAATCGCAGCGATCACAGCCGATGCAGTCCACGCCATTGCGTTCGAGCTGGTGCCAGTGCCAGCCCAAGCGTTCGGCACCGATCCGCAGCAAGTCATTCTGGCGATTCACGTGAGACGATGCCAAAGCGACCTGCAGGCGCCGCCGCACGGTATAAAGGCTGTGAGCGAAATCGTGCGACAAACCATCGACGAAGCCGTACTCATTGGCCCACTGCTGCAGCAAGTGGCGTGGTGGGTCGAGGCACGTACCCCAATTGACGACCGGGCCGCCGCCAAAGGTCGCCGCCATGGTCAGAAGGACTTGACTGTCGCCGCAATTGAGTTCGCCGAAGGACCGGTAGAAATTGCTGCTGGCCTCCTCCGACTGTCCCAGTTCCGAGCGAGGTGCGATCGGTGCGCAATCCACCAGCATGACCGACTTGCCGGTCTCCGCTAATTCGGCCGCCATCACCGCGCCGGCTGCGCCACTGCCGACTACCAGATAATCACAGGCCAGGCGGCGTTGTCCCAATTCGATTCGCGAGGGCCTCACTTCATCGGGCTTGGTCACCGCATCGGTGGCAAACCCGTAGCCGAGCGCCTGGTGCAAGCGGCGGAGGCGATCGCGGCTATCGATCCGCTTCCCCCCCCCTCCGGCATAGCAAGTATAGAGGGTCAATCGCTGCAGGGAGCGGATCATGGCCGCTACGCTGCGGTCCCGCGACCCGAGCAACCGCTGCACGACCTGCAATTTCGCTTCCGAAGGTAAATCGGCGAAGGGCCGCACGACTCCGCCGTACCACCAGCCCCGCCGCCAGTCGCCCAACGCGTCGAGGAGCCGGCCAAACTTGCGGCGATCCTGCGGCTCGAGACGCATTGCCAATCCAACGATCCGCTGCACGATCGGCCATGCCTCGGCGTGATTGCCAAACACCTCGGCTGAATCGCCAGGCCCTGGGCTGAGCTGCGGATTGAACGTGTCGCACAGTGCACGGAGCGTCCGTGTTTGTCGTTCGGTCAGCTCCGCATTCGCGGTTTCAGGCATCAAATCTCGGACAGCCATCGCGCTCCCATCCTCATCGCAGATTTTTCTCAGTTCGACACCGCAGGCGGAGCTTGCTGCATCGTCGGTTGTTGACAATCAGTTCCCGGCAAAATTTTCCGCGGTTTGGCGCAGTAGCCGTCTGGCTGCGCGAGCGGGAAACCGTATCATGCAAATCGACGACTACTTGGTCCAATAGCTGGCGTTACGGCGACCCGCAAATTTCGGTTCGACCGACAGTTGTTCGCGTACCCTGCTCGACCTTGTCTCAGTCCTGATGGAGGCACCCGTGCCCGAACCGTGGCATCTATTTCTGTATCGACTCGAACAAGCCGAACCCGTGGCGACGCAACTCGTGACGGTGCACGATCGCACGGTATCCGCGTTGCAACTCAAGCCCTCAGGCCAGCAATTGCCGTTCGAGATCACCTTCGACGAAGCCCGCCGGCGGCTCGAGGAGTTGGCCGGTGGTTACTGCGAAGGGGATGGCGCGTTCGGGTGGCACCCCCCCCACCACGAGGCGACGCATCTTTGTGGCACAATCCACTGCGTCGACGAACGCGTGATCTGCGTTGAGATGCACGCAGAAATGAGCCGAGCGGCTTGGAACGAGTTGTCCCAAGCGCTGCGGATCGACGACGATATGGCCGTGCAGTTTCCTGAATCTGGCATTTTTGTCACCGTCGCGACGTTAGCCGACATGCTGGCGACGAGCCACTAGGCATCCCGCCGACGGCGGTGAACAACGCCATCGCATACTCAAGCCGTGTATGGTTGCTGGCCCGAGGTGCAAGTCCTTCACTCGGCGTTCCCCCAAAAAGGTTCGCCTTGCTGATGCCGTGTCGGCACTTTTCTGAGCAGGGATCGGGCGGCTGGTGCCTCGTTAGAAGCAGCAGAAGCGAGCGCGGAGCCGATCGAGACACCGCTCGCGCGCCGGCGGACAGCAGTTCGTTGCCGGAGCCGAATAACAAGCGGGCGCACTCACTGCCGGGGTCGGGCAAACTGGCTGCGGGCAAACAGTGACGACGCGGCAAACGGTGACCGGCACGCGGCAGCAGACTCGCACCGTGCAGCGATAGGGAACGCATTTCGTGACGCAGCGTCCGCATTGATCGCGGCAGACAACCTTCCGGTAGCGAACCACGGTGCGATTGACCCAAACATTGCGGTAGCAGGTCTCGCGAATGACGCGCGTGACGGGAGTCGGCGCACAGTTCACGACCGGAGCACAAACAGGCGCGGGGGCACAAACAGGTGCCGGCATACAAATCGGCATCGGCACGCAGGCCGGAGCGGCAATGCAAATCGGAGCGGGCTGGCAAGCTGAACCGGTGTGGCACAATCGAGTGCCAAAACAACTCGTGTGGCAGGGGTTAGGGAAGCAACCGAACAGGCCGGCCTCAGTAATTGACGCACAGCCTAAAGCGGCAACAAACATGACGGGAATCAGCAAACGGCTCATTCTTGGTCTCCTAAATCTCGATGAACGTTGATGCGTGATTGGCGTGACGTGAACTCTTACCTTGGGAACACCGCCCTCAGCCAACACCGACATTCTAAAAAAATGCGTCAGCAAGCGAAACAGGGCAATCTGGTTGATTGTTGGGTCGATCGGGCAGCTTGAGTACCGCTAACAGCGATTACGAGCGCGTTTTCCCTCGGCGTGGGGGTTTTTCGGTTGATTTTGAAGCAATTCCTGGCGTAGCGGGTATCGCAACTTCGCCGCCGAGCCTCGCGCTACACCACAAGCTCGGATCTTCGGCGAAAGGCAGATCGGCGCCGACCCCTAGCGTCTGCCAGCCAAATTCGCGGTCGAGTGTGGCAACGAATAGGCCTAATGTCGAGTGCTCGGCAGGATCCCAGCCATTGAGGCAAACGGCCGGAATGAACACCGACAGCGAGTAGCCATCGCTGAAAAGTTGGCGTTCAACCTGCAGTTTGCCTCGATTGATGGCTGGACTATCTTCCTTGGCCCGATTGATTTTAAGCATGGAGGCCAGCGGTGGGCTGCCCGGCGAACTCCCCGTTGGCAACACCAAAAACCAATGACAATAACGGGTCGCGCGATGGACGTTTTGAGTCGCCCGCGTGTCGATCCACAGTTGCAACGAATCGCTTTCGAGCAAGGATTGTGGCCGACACCAAAGTGCCATTTTTTTTTGGCGGACCTCGCTGTTGAAATACAGACCGGCCGCCGACCAACCGCATCGCCACGACGCAAAGGCGGCTTGCCCCTCGAATCGGCCGAAGGCCGCCAAGCGATGGGACTCGCCCAGCGCCGACGGTTTGATCGGCGCTCCCGGCACCTCCGGGATCGTCAAGCGATAACGGAACAACAAATTGCGTGGGATTTGGACAGTTTGACCATTGCTCATCTTTCGGCTCCTCCCGGCGACTCCTTCACGACCGCGATATCTTCTGCCGCTCGACGGTCGCCCAAACCTGCCGCAACAGCTTTACGAACTTGGGGGATTGGACTTCGGCAACTTTGGTGACCGAAATCCGCAGCAACCGGCCGAGTCGAGGATTCTCCAACCATTCGCTGGACTCGCTCGGCGTGGTCCAGTTCGGACCACAGGGTTGATCGTCGGGAACCGGAAAATCGATCCGCAGCGCTGCCGGGTCCTTGGTTTGAATGCGGACCCAAAGCTGACGATCGACTTGCGAAGGTTCTTTACCATTTTTGACGTAGCAGTGCACCTCCTGTTGGCTCGACCAATCGAAGTGCACCGCATCTCCAGCGACTTGTTTGACGGCGGCCTCGAGGGCCTCGAGCGTGCGCAAGGGCCAGGACGGTTTTTGATCACCGAGAAAACCCAGCGGGAGCAAATGCCAAGTGCGTCCCAGAAGATTGGACAGTTTTTTTTGTTGGCTGGGTTCCCAATTGGGCGAAGTGGCTCGATCCGCCGATCGGGACCCGACCGCACCTGCGATAGCCTCATCGATGAACTTCCAGAATTCTTCGTGGTCGATTTCCTCGTAAGCGTGCAAGCGGAGTTCGACTTCTTGATATTTACCCTGCATCGACACCTTGATCCGCGGTTGATTGCCGTAGATCGGCAGGTCGACCAGTTCGTTGTTCGTTTTGAGCTTCAGCCGCTGTTGCAAGTTATCGAGCGTGAAGATTCGCCGTGGCAGTCGGAATTTGATTTTCAACATCCACTGGTCCCCCGTGAGAGCGTGGAAGAACCATTGCTGAGAATCATTCCGGCGGAAAATTTCAACAATGCTGCGATCATTCCATTGGGTGGGTTCACAGCCACCAGACGCCTCGATGCGATCGACCACCTCGGCAAGAATTCGTCCATCCCATTTGGTTGTTTTGCCGTTGTGGGCCACATGGGGTTGTGTGTGCCATCTCGGCCCGTCGGCTTCCCACGGCAGTTGGGCTTCCTGGCCGATGTCCCACTCCTCCTCAAATTCCTGAGCCACCGCGTGCGGATCATACGGTTTCCGCTCGACATACGGCCCGGCCGCCAAAACGGGCGCCAAAGCCTCACCCGTCCAGCAACGGGCGAGCTTTGCCTTGGCCGCCCGAGCCGCGTAATCCACGATTTTTTCCGGGGTTCCCGCGACGACGACTTCGCCTCCAGCATGGCCGGCCTCGGGCCCCAACTCGATAACCCAATCCGCCGCTTTGATGATGTCCAGATTATGCTCGATCAGCACGACGGTGTTTCCTAAATCAACCAACCGCTGCAGCACCTCCAGGAGTTTGGCCAGATCATCGAAGTGCAGGCCGGTGGTCGGCTCGTCGAGTATGTAGAGGGTTCGCCCGGTGTCGGGGCGCGCCAATTCGGCAGCCAGTTTGACCCGCTGCGCCTCGCCGCCCGACAGCGTCGGAGCGCTCTGACCGAGCTTCACATAATCCAATCCGACGTCGCACAACGTTTGGATGACACGGCGGATCCGCGGGATGTTTGCGAACACCTTGACGGCCTCGTTGCAAGGAAGTTCCAGGACGTCGTTGATGTTGTGTCCCTGAAACTTGATCGACAGTGTCTCTTCGTCGTAGCGTCGCCCTTGGCAGGTCTGGCATTCGACCCAGACGTCGGGCAAGAAATGCATTTCGATGCGGATCTGTCCATTTCCCTGACACGCCTCGCAGCGGCCGCCGGCGACGTTGAAGCTAAACCGCCGTGGCGAGAACCCCCGCACCTTGGCATCGGGCAGTTCCGCATACAGCTGCCGGATCAAATCGAACGCTCCCGTGTAGGTCGCCGGGTTGCTGCTCGGTGAATTGCCCAAGGGATGTTGGTCGACCTGGATCACCTTGTTGATGTGCTCGATCCCCGTGATTTTCCGGTGAGCCCCCGGCGTGGTTCCAGCCATGTGCAGTCGCCGCGCAAGGGAGTTGTACAACACTTCGTTGACCAACGAGCTTTTCCCGCAGCCACTTGGGCCGGTCACGACGGTCAAGGTCTGCAGAGGAATTTCAACGTCGATATTCTTTAGGTTGTTTTGGCGAGCGCCCAGAATTTTGAGCGAATTCGGCGGCGTGAAGTCGACGGCGGTCGCAGAGACTGCCGGCGCGTTCTTCTTGCCACCGCGTTCCTTGCCCTCAGTCGCGGCTGGCGGCAGAGGGGGGGGCGGCTCCAGACCCGGGCGGCGATTGATGGGAATGGGGATCCCTTTTTTACCCGCGAGGAATGGGCCGGTCACGGAATTGGCTTGCTTTTTGATCTGGCTCAACGTCCCCGAAGCGACGACTTGACCGCCGGCCACGCCAGCCCGCGGTCCGAAATCGAACACCGCGTCCGCATTTTCGATCACTTCGCGATCGTGCTCGACCACGATCAAGGTGTTTCCCAAGTCGCGGAGCTTTTTCAAGGCGCCCAGCAACCGCGTGTTGTCGCGCGGATGGAGACCGATCGTCGGTTCGTCGAGGACATACAGGACGCCGCAGAGTCCACTGCCAAGCTGGCTGGCCAGGCGAATCCGCTGCGACTCGCCGTTGCTGAGTGTTGCTGATCCGCGGCCGAGCGTGAGGTACTCCAGGCCGACGTCGTACAGGAATTCCACCCGGCTCTTGACTTCATTGAGGAGTTCGCCCGCGATTTTTTGCTCCCTGTTATCGAGAGACCACTCGGCGAGGGTTTGCCGCAAGACACCCAGCGGCATGCGGCAGATGCCGTCAATCGTCAGGTCCCGGAAACGGACGGCCGCAGCGTCCTCGCGCAATCGGCTGCCGCCGCACGCGCCGCATTCGACCTCGCTCATCAGGGCTTGCATCCGCAGGCGGATCGCGGTCGATAGGCGTGCGGCCTCCTCCAGAGCCGGGTACAGTCCTTTGAATTGAAATTCGAAAGCGGGTTGTGGAGGGGTGCCGGCCACTTGGAACCATCGCTCGCCGGTGCCATAGAACAGCAGCCTCCGTTTCCGTGCTTCGAGTTGGCTGAACGGGGTTTGCATGTCGATTCCCACGCCGCGGCAGACAGCCTTGAGCATCGCCCACGCGGTCGGATCATCGAGGTTCGGCCATAGGCGGAGCGCTCCGTCGCCGAGGCTGGCCTCCATGTTTTTGAGCAGCAAGGCCGGATTGGCACCCATCTGCGTCCCCAAGCCTTCGCAGTCGCGACACCAACCGAGCTGACTATTGAACGAGAAGTGATGCGGCGTCAACATTTCGAAACTGCGGCCGCAACTCTCGCAGGCCAGATGCTGGCTGTGGCGATCCGCCTGCCAGTCCGCTTGAGGCAACCCCTCATCGGCCACCACAACGAACATTTCGCCGCGTCCGAGCGACAAGGCTGACTCGACGCTCTCAGCCAGACGCGAACGACTGGTCGCGCGAACCTCGATACGATCGACCACCACCTGCAAATCGACCTTGCTCTGCTTCAGGATCGTCGGGGCCTGGTCAAGCTCATAGACTTGGCGATCGACGCGCACCCGCACGAAGCCTTTTTGGCGGAGGTCCGCCCAGAGTTCATCGAGATCCGACCAGCCATCGAGATTGAGCGGCGCGGTCAGAATGACGCGGCGTTCGGCGTACCGTCGCAGCAGCTTATCAACAATTTGGTCCGACGTCTGCGTTCCCACAGGTATATCGCAATCCGGGCAGTAAGGCGTCCCCAAGCGCGCGAACAGAATACGCAGGTAGTCGTAGATTTCGGTGATCGTGCCGACCGTACTGCGGGGCGTCGATCCGAAATTTTTCTGCTCGATCGCGATGGCTGGCGAAAGCCCATCGACATGATCGACGCGCGGTTTTTGCATTTGGTTGACAAACTGCCGGGCGTAGGACGAAAGACTTTCGACGTAACGCCGCTGCCCCTCGGCGTAGATCGTATCCATGGCCAGCGAGCTTTTGCCGCTGCCGCTGGGACCGCAGAACACCGACAGCTTGTCGCGCGGGATCGTCACGTCGATATTCCGCAGGTTGTGTTGTTGTGCTCCCTGCACCACGATCTCGGTTGCTTGCCGCACCACTGGGCGTGCTTTCTGAGCGTTGGCTTTTTTTCGGGATTTCGTTTTGGTCGGTTTGCTGGGTAACAGCACGCGCTGCAGCGCCTGCCCGGTGTAGGAACGCGGGTTGGCCGCAACCTGTTCGGGGGTCCCAGCACAGACGACCTCGCCCCCCCTACGCCCCCCTTCGGGCCCCATGTCGATGATCCAGTCCGCCGTTTTGATGACGTCGAGGTGATGCTCGACGACGAGCACCGTATTCCCAGCGTCGACGAATTCGTGCAGAACGTCCAACAGCAGTTTGACATCCTTGAAATGCAGTCCCGTGGTCGGCTCGTCAAGTAAATACAGCGTCCGGCCCGTGCTGATTTTAGCCAGTTCCCTCGCGAGCTTGATCCGCTGCGCCTCCCCCCCACTGAGTGTCGGCGACGGTTGACCAATTTTGAGATAGTCCAATCCGACCCGTTGCAGCGTGACGAGCCTTTCCTTGATCTTCGGGACATTCTCGAAGAACCCAAGCGCCGTTTCGATGTCCATATCGAGGACGTCGGCGATCGATTTATCCTTGAATTTGACTTGCAGCGTTTCGCGGTTGAAGCGTTGCCCATGGCACACTGGGCAAGTGACCCAGATGTCGGCCAGGAAGTCCATCTCCAGTTTGTTGGCCCCGTTCCCCTCGCAGGCCTCGCAGCGCCCGCCCTTGACGTTGAAGCTGAACCGGCCTTGTTCGAAGCCCCGCCGCTTGGCCTCGGGCATTTGCGCGTAGAGCTTGCGGATTTCGTCGAATAATTTGACATAGGTCCCCGGGTTGGAGCGGGGAGTGCGCCCGATCGGCGATTGGTCGATCGCGATCATCTTGTCCAAGTGCTCGATTCCTTCGATCCGCTGGTAAGCCCCCGGTTCCCCCGTGCCGCGATTGAGTTCGATATTCAACACCTCGGCCAGGATGTCGTTCACCAGGCTGCTTTTGCCGCTCCCACTGACTCCAGTGAAACAAACGAACGCGCCCAAGGGAATTTCGACATCGACATTTTTGAGGTTGTTGTGCCGCGCTCCGATCACGCGCAGCATCCGGTCGGAGCGAACCGGTCGGCGTTGTGCGGGGATCTCGATTCGCTCGGTACCCGACAGAAAGCGTCCGGTCAGACTTTTGGGGTTGGCCGTGACTTGATCCAAGTCCCCTTGTGCCACCACCGTTCCGCCGTGAACCCCGGGTCCCGGGCCGAAGTCGATGATGCGATCGGCGGCTCGCATGGTGTCTTCGTCATGCTCAACGACCACGACAGTATTGCCGAGGTCGCGCAGATTTTTGAGCGCATGAATCAAGCGATCATTGTCGCGCGCGTGCAGGCCAATGCTGGGTTCGTCCAGGATATACAGCACGCCAACAAGCCCCGCTCCGATCTGCCCTGCCAGTCGAATGCGTTGGGTCTCACCACCGCTCAGCGTCGGGGCGCGGCGATCGAGCGTCAGGTAATCAAGTCCCACGTTCAGCAGAAATCCCAGCCGCTGCGTCACCTCCTTCAGCGGTTGGGCCGCGATCATCCTCCGCACCGGATCGAGTTCAAGGTGGTTCAAAAAGGTCACCGCTTCGTCGATCGACAACTGGCACAGTCCCGGAAGATTCAGTTCCGCGCGGTCACCGAACGCCTCGTGACCGGACCGCAAGCGGAACGAGCGTGCGTGTTGGTTCAATCGCTGACCGCCACAGGACGAACAAGCGACTTGGTCCATGTACTGCTCGTAGAATTCCCGCTTCGAGGCGAGCTTCAAGTTGTGGTACTTTTCATTCAACTCCGACACGATACCGTTGAAGTGCCCGCCGTACTTCATCGGCGACGCCCCACCCCGCCAAGTAAACGTGATGTGCGTGTCGCGCGTGCCGTACAGCCACGCATGACGGTACTTCTCCGGCAAATCCTGCCAGGGAGTTTCCAGCAAATAACCCTCGGGCAGCCCGTCAAGCCGCTCGAGAGTATCCGCGACCCCTTGGAAGATGTGCCGGCGCCAGCGGCCGAAGTCCTTCCAGGCTCCATAGATTTCGATGCAGCCTTGCTTGAGGGAGAGAGCCGGCGCGGAGACAAGTCGTTCAGGAACGAACGAGAAATACTCCCCCAACCCCGTACACTCCAGACACATCCCTTGCGGGCTGTTAAAACTGAACAACTGCGGCGAGGGGGGGGTAAAGCCGATCTGGCAGCGGCCGCAGCCATAATCCAGCGAGAATAGCTCGTCCCGCGCTGCCGCCCCCCCACCGCCGGCCGGTTCGCCATCCTCGGACTCCGGGAGTTCGTCGATTCTTTCGTCGACAGTAGCGACCAGCATGGTGCCCTGGCCGACCTTCATCGCCAGTTCGACAGCCTCGGCGATCCGACTGCGATTGGCAGGTTTGACCAGCAAGCGGTCGATGACGACCTCGATGTTGTGCCGCCGCTGGCGATCCAAAGTGATCTCGTCGGTCAACGAACGAACCTGGCCATTGACCCGGACGCGAATGAAGCCCTGTTTGAGCAGATCGCGAAAGAGGTCGCGGTGCTCCCCCTTTTGACCGCGGGCCACCGGCGCCATGATCTGGATCAGCGTTTCGGCAGGCTTGAGCATCAACTGCGAAATGATCTGCTCGCGAGTCTGCGAAGTGATTCGCTCGCCACATTTCGGGCAGTACAGTTGCCCGACCCGCGCGTAGAGGACCCTCAAGAAGTCATAAATCTCGGTGATCGTCCCCACCGTACTGCGCGGATTGGTCCCGGAGGACTTTTGCGAAATCGAGATCGAAGGGCTGAGTCCCGAGATCAAATCGACATCGGGCTTGGGCATTTGCTGGAGGAAATGCCGCGCGAAGCTCGACAGACTTTCGACGTACCGCCGTTGCCCTTCGGCGAAGAGCGTGTCGAAGGCCAGGCTGCTTTTGCCGCTGCCGCTGACGCCCGTGAGACAGATCAATTCGTTGCGGGGCAAAACGAGATGAACGTCCCTCAAGTTGTGCACGCGAGCACCCTTGATGACAATATCCGAATTCGACATGCGGCGACTCGCCTTCCTGTGGCCAAACTGATAACCTAGTAGTTTAGCACAGGGGGCCGACAGCTCTCAACCGCGTGGCTGCAGCCACGGCATCATGCCCCGCAGTCCCTTCCCGATCCGCTCGATTTCCAAGCCCTCCGTGGCCGCTCGCGCCTGCGTCAGGGTCGGGTGCCCCGCCGCGCATTCTGCCAAAAATTCGCGAGCGAATTCCCCCGAGCGAATGCTGTCTAACAGCCGTTCCATATTGCGGCGGACGTGAGCGTCGACGACTTTCGGGCCGCAAGTGACATCGCCATATTCGGCAGTCGTTGAAATCAGATCCCGCATGTGGGCGATCCCGCCAACTTGAAGGAGATCGATGATGATTTTTAATTCATGCAAACATTCGAAGTAGGCCAATTCAGGCTGATAGCCGGCTCGGACCAGCGTGTCGAACCCAGCCAAGATCAATTGCGTCAGGCCGCCGCACAAGACCGCTTGCTCGCCAAACAAATCGGTCTCGGTCTCCGCCGCGATGGTTGTCGTGATGACTCCGGCCCGCGTTCCACCCAAGGCCCAAGCGTAGGCCAGCCCCAAGCGAAGGGCCCCTTGATCCTGCTCGTCGCCGACCGCCAGCAAGCACGGGACGCCACCACCGCGCTGGTACTCTCCGCGCACCATGTGCCCTTGCCCTTTGGGGGCGACCAGAATCCGCGGGCTGCCGGCCGGTGGGACCACCAGGCCGTAATGAAAGCTGAAGCCGTGACACGTCAGCAACGCGGCCCCGGGTTTCATTCGCGGCCGGATTTCCCGTTCGAATACGCTCCCGTGATGCTCGTCGGGAACCATCAGGCAGATCACGTCGGCTTGCGCCGCGGCCGTGCCGACGGACAGCGGCTCGAATCCATCCCGCACCGCGTCTTGCCAACCGCGACCACCAGCTCGCTGACCAATCAGGACTCGGCACCCGCTGTCACGCAAGTTCAAGGCATGAGCCTGGCCCTGCGCCCCATAGCCGATCAAGGCAATTGTTTTCGACGTGATCAATTCGGGCTCGGCGTCCGCACAACGATAAATGGTGGTCGGCATTGACTAGCTCGCGGCGATAGTTGAAACGTGATGGTTTTGCCGGTAACCGAGCGACGGCGAATTTGCCGGCACCCAAGCGACAAGTAAATCGTGGCAAAACTTACGACTTGATTGGGGCTGCCGGCGTCCGGCTGAGAATCGAATCCCGATTTTAGGTCATCTCGCCACAGCGGTCCAACCGGCCAACCTCAGGGCCAAATTTTTGTGACAACCTTATGCCCAATCGCCTGACGCCGTTTAACCGTCAGCCGCAGGCGCACGCTCAATCGCCTGAACCGATCACTCGCATTGCAAATCGAATCCGGGCGTTGAAACGCCCGGCTATTCGCCAAGCAATGAACGAAGTCGCTATTCGGATCAATCATTACGAATTCCGGTCGATCCGCAAGTTCATCGTTCCGGTCGCTGAGCGACCTTTGAAATGCCCGAACCGGATCGCGCCGATGTTACGACGATCCATCGGTCCGGAATCATGGTCATGGGAAACGTTACCCTGGTGATTGTGATCGTGTGATTTCGATGGAGCGTGAGCCTTATCAAACCCTTCACGTTGTGAACATCATATCGCGATGCTACGCACCATATCCACAGTTCGGACGTGCGGGATGCACTTGGTTTTGCGGCGAAGCGCCCTTGCTTACGCCGCCGGCTGCGATGGCTCGGGCGGCAGGTTTACCGAAAGAACGCCACTTCAAAAGATGTTGGCGAGAGGTTGATTTTACCTGCTTACGCGGCGGTTTGCTATGGCTCGCGCGGTGCGGTGTGATGGCACCTTTGATATTCGCAAGAGCGAAATGTTCGCTATTCCGACTGGGCCAGTCGGCGGATCGGGGGCTGGAGGTTAGACTACATACTCGGTGGTGAAATCCATGGTCCAGAAGGAATGGTGCATGTGATGGTTTGGCACAGAACAAAACGAGGAGACCAGCCCAGCGGGGGAACCGGTTGCGGCTACTTGATGGGGCTGTGCCTGACGATCGTCTTGCTGCTGGTGATCAATGGACTGCTGGTTCGCGCGTTCGTCATGCGGAACACGAGCGATGCGGTCGACTTGAGAGTGATTCAAGCCATACAGTTTTTGGCCCCGATCGCCTTGATCGCATTGGAATTCTGGATTTTCGATCGGCTGACGCGGAATTGGCATCGATGACCTGTAGACGCTCGGGAACGTCAGGACGGTCAACTCCCGACTGTTTGGCCGACATCCACCTGTGGCGTCCCTATTGCCAAATGAAGACGACGATTGCTCCGTTTGAGGTCGTTGCGGCCGAGGGATGCCGCTTGATTCTCGCCGACGGTCGCACGTTGATTGACGGGATCGCCTCTTGGTGGACGGCTTGTCATGGCCATCGGCATCCCCATATCGTGGCGGCGATCAAGGAGCAGGCGGACCGACTTCCCCATGTCATGCTCGGGGGCATCGTGCACCCGCAAGCCGCGCGGTTGACTCGGCGATTGGCTGAACGATTGCCCGGCGACTTGAATCATGTTTTTTTGTCCGATTCGGGCAGCGTCGCTGTCGAGGTCGCCATGAAAATCGCGATCCAGTACTGGCTGAATCTCGGCCAGCCGCAGCGGACTCGCTTCCTCTCCTTCCAGGACGCCTATCACGGCGATACGGCCGGAGCCATGAGCTTATGCGATCCGCACGACAGCCAGCACGCTCACTTTCGGGGCTTGCTGATCGAGCAATTTTCGCTTCCGATTCCGCGCACATCGGCAGAGTTCGCCGCGTTTCGCCAGTGGTTCGACGCGCGAGGCGATTCGGTTGCCGCGGTGATCATCGAGCCGCTGGTGCAGGCCGCAGGAGGTTTCCGCTTTCATAGCCCGAACCAGTTGCAGCAGATCGCTGACGCCGCTCGCCGAGCGGGCTGTTTGTTCATCGCTGATGAGATCGCGACCGGATTCGGGAGAACGGGCACCATGTTCGCGTGCGAGCAAGCCGATGTCGTGCCCGACATCATGTGCCTGGGGAAGGGGCTGAGCGGCGGCGCGATTTCACTCGCCGCGACTGTAGCGACCACGCGGATCTTTGCCGCATTCTGGAGCGATGACTCGTCCGAGGCCTTGATGCATGGCACCACGTACATGGGAAACCCGCTGGCCTGCGCGGCGGCCAACGCCTCACTGGACTTGTTCGACTCCGAACCGCGCCTCGAGCAAGTCGCGCGCATCGAATCCCGCCTACGCGATGCCTTGGGGGGACTTGTCGGCAAGGCTCATGTTGTGGACGTCCGCGTCCGTGGTGCTGGGGCGGCTGTGCAAGTGGACCGATTGCTGAGCAAGGATCGATGGATGCCGTTTTTTGTCGAGCGCGGCGTTTGGCTCCGCCCCACGCGGGACGTTTTTTACCTCGCTCCGCCCTTGGTCATCACCGATGATGAACTTGGCCAACTCACCGCGGCCATTCACGCGGCGGTCGACGCACTTTAGGCCACAGAGGATTGGGTGGTGAGCTCGCCCGGACTACTGCTGTCGTGCCCCTCCATTTTCTCGGCGGACTAATCTCATACTATTCCGCGCGGTACATCATCGAACAGCGTCCTTTTTTCGTAGCTACGTTCGCCGGTACTTGGAGAATTCCGAGAATCCACCATCTAGCGACGGTTGCTACGTTCAACCGACAACATGCGGCAGCATCGATTACCAAGTGCGCCGTCCAAATTATCACTTGATAGTCTCGCAATGACCACTTAAACTCGAACAGCGGGAGAAAGACGAGCGATCGAGAACTCGATCTGAAGCTTGGTTGCCGTGGCTCTGTCCGCAGCTGATGGGAGCAGTTTCTCCTGAATCATAATTTTTTGATTGGCTTAAATCGATGAAGCAAGACACCACCCAACATGACGAGCGGATTGCGAAGATGACTTTCGCAGCGGTCTATCCGCATTATGTAATGAAAATCGAAAAAAAAGGACGGACCCGGGAGGAGTTGCATCAGGTGATTCGTTGGCTGACCGGTTATACCGACAAAGCGTTGCAGAAGGCGATCGAGGGGGGGGTGACGTTTGAACAATTCTTCAGGAGAGCCAAATTGCACCCCAATGCCGAACTGATCACCGGAACGATCTGCGGGTACCGCATCGAGGACATCGCGAATCCGCTGACACGGCAAGTTCGCTATTTAGATAAGCTGGTGGATGAACTGGCCAAAGGTCGGCCGCTGGAGAAAATTCTGCGTTCGAATTGACAACCGCTGTTGAGCAGCGTGACGGCTTGGCCTACGCTTGGATGGCGCTCTGGCAGCGAGGCGGATTTCGCCATGCAGTGGCCGAACCGGGCCAAAACTGAAGATAATTGCACGTTGCATGCTGATCACTGTTGCCGGGCGGGGAGCGAAAACCGTCCAGCACGATCGCCTCGGAATCAGGACGTTTTGCCCGAAAGCGTTGAATTCGAGGGCGATTTACGGTTTGCCCAACGGAGCCGATGAATCGATGTTTGGTAAAATGGTGGGGTATGTGGCCTGAACAAGAGGAAACAATTGAATTGCTGCGGCAAGCTGGTAACGGGGACCAGCAGGCGGTCAACGATTTGATGAACCGCCACCGCGACGCGTTGCGGCAAATGGTGCGGATGCGTTTGGATCAGCGTATCAAGCGGCGAATCGATGTCAGCGACGTGGTACAAGATGTCCTGGTCGAGGCGAACCGGCGGTTGGGCGATTACATTGCGAACCCATCCATGTCGTTTCGACTCTGGCTGCGGCAGATCGCCAAGGATCGAATTATTGACGCCCATCGCCGCCATCGCGTTTCCGCCCGGCGCAGTGTCGATCGGGAGCAGACACCGGTCTCACCGCGGGGATTGGACAAGTCGTCGATTCAGCTTGCCGCTCTGCTCAACGACAAACAACTGACGCCGGCCGAGAAAGCCCTCCAAAAGGAAATGGCCAAACGAGTGGAGGCCGCGATCTTGGAGCTCGACGAGAAAGACAGCGAGATCATCGTCATGCGGCACTACGAACATCTGACGAACCAAGAGGTGGCCGTTGCGCTCAATCTCACGGAGCCAGCCGCCAGCATGCGGTACCTGCGAGCACTGCGGCGGCTGAAGGCCATTCTGCAGGATGGCTCGAGTTCGATGGCTTGATTTTTATCGCAGCAAACGTCCCGCACGTCAACCTTTAACAATCGATTCATGACCGATCGCCCCATCGATATGACCATCGAACAGCGCGAGGAGCGCTTTGCCGAGATCATATCCGATTTGTCCGAACGGCTCGCGACGGGGCAGCTGCTGGATTTGGAGGAGACTTGCCGAGAGTTCCCCGACTTTGCCGATGAAATTCGCGATTTATGGGGCACATTGGTGGTCGCGGACATCGCAGCGACGGAACGCAAGGGGCTGCTGACTACCGATCGGCTCGGCTCGGCTGGCGAATTTCGCGCCGACACCCTTTCGCTCCCATGTACGTTCGGACAATTCCAACTTGAGGAAGAACTCGGACGTGGCGGTATGGGCATCGTCTATCGCGCGCGACGCACGGCCGACAACGAGCAAGTCGCCGTGAAGGTTCTGCTCAAGGGGGAATACGCCACGCGAATCGATCGCATGCGTTTCGAGGCCGAGGCCGAGGCGGCAGCAGCGATCAATCATCCGAATGTGATTCCCATCTACGAGGTCGGGGAGGCTAACGGACGGCCCTTTTTCTGCATGAAGTGGATCAAGGGCAAAACGCTCGCGCAGGAATTGAGCGAGGGCCCGATCCCCCCCCGCAAAGCCGCGGAACTGATGCTCAAGGTGTGCAGCGCGATCCAGGCCGCGCATCGCCGCGGCGTACTGCACCGCGACCTGAAGCCGTCCAATATCTTGCTCGACGAACAGGGTTTTCCTTACGTTTGCGACTTCGGCTTGGCCAAATGGGACGAACAAGAAAATCAGTTGACCCGTTCCGGAGCCGTTCTGGGTACCCCCAGTTACATGGCGCCCGAGCAGGCCGCCGGCGAGCGTGGCCAAGTCAACGAAACGAGCGACTTGTACAGCCTCGGCGCAATCCTGTACCACATGTTGACGGGCCGACCGCCGTTTTTGGCGAGCACTCCGGTGGATACGGTCTTGCTGGTGCTTGAGCAAGACCCGACACCGCCGCGGGTCATCAACCCACTGGTCGACAAACGGATCGAGGCGATCACGCTCAAGTGCTTGCAAAAGCCCCAAGATCTCCGCTACCGCGATTTGCAGGAACTGATCGACGATTTGCGTGCTTACCTCGAGCGCCGTCCGGTGTCGGCCGCCGACGGGCGATTCGCCCTCGTGATCGGGCATTTGTTCCGTGAGACCCACCATGCGGTTGTTCTGCAGAATTGGGGCGTTTTGTGGATGTGGCACAGTCTCGTCGTGCTGTTGGCGTCGCTGGCGACGGAGGCCATGTTTTGGATGGGAATTACAACGCGGCTGTACTATGAGATCATGTGGATCTTCGGTTTGGGCGCTTGGGCCATCGTGTTTTGGCGTCTGCGGCGACAGATCGGGCCGGTGACCTTCGTCGAACGGCAGCTGGCTCACATCTGGGCAGCCGCGATCATCGGCGTCATGTTGTTGTTTCCGTTTGAAGGCTTGTTAGGCCTGGAACTGATGAGCCTGGCTCCCGTGTTGAGTGTCGTTGCCGCGATGACCTTCATCATCAAAGCGGGGACTCTGTCCGGGCGTTTCTACATTCAAGCTGCGGTGTTGCTGCTGACCGCGATTTGGATGGCCTACAACCCACGCTATTCGATGCTTGGATTCGGGTTCGTCTGTGCAGCGTGTTATTTCTTGCCGGGCTACGTCTACGAACGGCATCGCCGCCGAGCCGAGCGACGGGCTTTTCGCGACAGCAACTCGGGAGAAGCGATGAATAAGCCGCCTGATCCCTACAAACGGACCGCTGGCGGCGCCTAGGTAAACTTTCTGTAAAAATTACAAATTATCCAAGCCGTTTTGTTTGACAGACCGCGAATGGATTCTAAGTTTCAGTGAAGTCGAAATCAACGACTTCCGCTGACGGTGCTCGCAAGAGAGCCGCCAGTTCTCAGCCAACGGTCTTTCGAAATAGTGAGGCGAACTTCGACAAGTGAGCCACGGGAAGACCAAGAAGAAGCTTTTGGTTTTGAGCGATTCTCGGTCGCATGTGGCTGAGGCCATCCGGGATCCCGCTCGTTAGGTGTGTGAACCACCGTCGGTTCGCAAGAACTTTTTTCCGTCGGAGGAAGCTATGAAGAATTTTGTTTCGAAAGTTCAACGTTTCTTGAAGTCAGAAGATGGCCCGACTGCAGTTGAATACGCAGTCATGTTGGCCCTGATCGTTGTCGTTTGCTTGACCGCAATCGGCTCGATCGGCACCAACGCCAGCGCCCAATTCAACAACATCGCGACCGCTATCAACTAGGCGGTGCCGTCGGTTGGAATTCAATTCAACCATCACAACCCAGCGGCTGCCCTCGGCAGTATCGCTGGGTTTTTTTATGCGCTATCAACACGCCACGAGGCCCGCGGATGTCCGTCAGTCCGTCCGCTCGGTTGATGCCGATCGGGAGTTAAATTCTGACGATTAAGGTAAATCCAGGAATTTGGTAAAAATTTGGGAAAATTGGGGAGTTTTCCGCAATCTGGCCCAAATCGGGAGGTACTTTTTGCCAACGCGGATTCTCGGGGTTGAGGATCCGGCGAAATTCAAGATCGGGCGTGCTACCAGGATACCCAAAAATGGAAAGTCTTACGGAAAGTTTCATTCACAATTGGCCGTATTGGTTCGTGACGTTATTCGTAATCGTTGCAGCCTATATCGATGGCAAGGAATTACGCGTTCCCAACATGCTGACCATTCCGATGATCATCGCGGGATGGATCTACAGCATGATCGCCTATCAACTGACCGGCGATGGTTGGTACGTCGGTTTGGGCTGGAGTCTGGCGGGCACCGCCGTGGGCTTGGCGACGCTGCTACCGGCCTATTCGATCGGTGGCATGGGAGCGGGGGACGTGAAAATGATGGGTGCTATCGGCGCCTGGATCTACTGTGCCAACACATTTTATGCCTTCTGCGTCTCGGCGATCGTCGGGGCCGTCCTGTCGGTAGCTATGGTCTTGTGGGCTCGACAAGGTCAAAAGCATTGGAACCAATTCCTGTTCATTATCAACGAGATCGTCACGGTCAAAAATCCAGAAACGCTCGCCACAATTGCCGCGCAGCGCAAAAGCTCGATGCGGTTACTCCCATATGGGATCCCCATCGCGATTGGCACGGTGTTGTATTTTGCCTGGATGGGCATGCTGATCTAGTCCGTACATCCTGTTTTATCTGGTCCGTACATCCTGTTTTACCGGTACAATTTGTTGCCGAAAAACAGAGAAATGCGTTCGGGAACGATGAAAAATCGTGCATGGCTCAAACGAGGCGGTACATTTCCTCGATGCGGCTCACCGCCTTTTTCGGAAAGTCAAAATATTCGGATTATTCCTAATTTTTCAGTTGACACACAATTATTTTCCCTTCGGATCAGATCAGTCGAAAATGGTTGTATCGACGTTCCGTGTTGTGTGGATTTTCGCACTACCAACGCCTGATCTTGAGGGATGATCGCAGTATCCAAAGTAGTAACTTATGAAATCCAAATCCCTCATCTTGATGTTCGTCTCGCTGGGTTTCGGCTTGATCGCAGCCATTGGGATCAGCCAGGTCATGGGCCGAGGTGGTCCCGGCGGGGCCGAGGTCCGCACGAGCCAAGTCCTCGTTGCGGCAGATTTCATTGAAATCAACAAAGAACTGACCGAGGAAGTGGTGCGGCTCGAGGAATGGCCCGTCAATATCATTCCTGAAAATGTGATCCGCGACCTGAAGCAAATTCAAAACATGTCGACCGTCCGCGCGATCCCGCGAGGAGCCCCGATTTTCGCTTCAGACATCATCGATAAAAACAAGCAGTCGAATATCAATCTGAAAGATGGCCAACGCGTGATCTTCATCAAGGTTGGCCCGGAATCGACAGGACATGGACTCCTAAAGCCAGGGGATCGCGTCGACATCATCGGTTCATTCAGCCAAGGGTACGGTCAAAACGCCAACACAGTGGCATCGACCTTCCTGAAGAACATCGAGGTCTACTCAGTCAACGAGACCACCGAACGCAAGGGACCGCGGGAAGCCACGGCGGCCAAACCAAACTCAATCGTCGGCGTCATTTTGAATCAAAAGCAAGCTGAAAAGGTTGCTCTTGTTCAAAAAGTTGGAACGTTGACCTTCACGATCCGCGGCCAGGAATCAGTCAGTGGTGAACCCGAAGTTGAGGATCCTCTCCCCAGTTGGCTCGATCCTACCAAAACCGCTGAAGGGGAACAGCAGCAGAACATTTCCCACGAAAGCAAACCCCAAAACGAGGTAACGTCCAAAATGGCGGCCTTCCTCGAAACGATTAAAAACAACATGCAAACCGAACGCCGTCAAATCATGCGGGTCTATCACGGCAAGGAAGTTCAGGTCTTCCGCGTCAACCCGGATGGTTCGTTGACTGAAGATGATTCGCTGGAAGATTCGAAGGATACCAAGGTGCGGCGACACACCGATATCGATTTCAATATGCCATTCGGCAAGTCCGATCCAAACCAGAATACCGGCAGCCAGTCCCAACCGCCCGCAATGGAGACGGAACCAGACGAGTATAGCGGCGCGGGAAAGGGCTAGGCGAACCAACCGCTGACGACTCACACCATGGCCAAAACGATGCTGACCAACTGGCAATGTGCATCTTGGGTCACAGCGGGTGGCAAGTTTGGGCAAAAACACGAATACAATTTCATTCGCACCTTGAGGCAGGACGTCTTGGGGGAAGTAAATTGCAAAGGAAATCAAGGATGAAATCTCGCTTTTGCATGATCGTCGGTCATGGATTAGCCGCCTTAACGGCCCTCGCCTTACCGCTGTCCAGTGCTGCTCAGGATCCGAATTTCTTCGATGCAAGACCGCAAACTTCCTTCACGGTCCAGTCGGCGAAAATGGAATTGGACCTCCCCGAAGGTTCCAGCCGCAGTCTGAAGTTCGAACATTCCATCCCGAAGTTCGTCGTCGATTCTCCAGATGTTCTGCAAGCCACTCCGATTGCAGCCAATGAGTTCATCATCACGGGCTTGAGAACCGGTCTGGCTCATGTGACGGTTGCCGACTCGAAAAACAATCACACGATTATCCGAGTCAACGTCACCGTGGATGTCCGCCCGCTGGAAATCGCATTGTCGCGAACGTTTCCAACGTGCAACATCAAAGTGGTGCCCATGCGCGACGGCGTGATGCTGCTCGGCACAGTCGCGCGAGCCGACGACGTGCAAAACGTGGTCGCTGTGGCTCAAAACTATTTCCCTACGACGGTCATCAATCAACTGAACGTAGACGGCGCCCAAACCGTCGCCGCTCAAGTACGCGTCTACGAAGTGTCGCGAACAAGACTCCGCAACTTGGGGGTCGACTGGTCGGTCGCGGGGCGCAACCTCAACATCGCATCCGGCTTTGCCGATGTCATCACTTCGCTGTCGCCAGTCAGTTCCACCCGCGACAATCTGCGAATTGGAATTTTCGATGACGCGACGAATGTCAACATGTTTATCAACTTCCTGGAGCAGCGGAATATCGCCAAGTTGATGGCACAACCGACCTTGACCGCGCAGAACGGTCGTGCCGCCGAGTTTCTGTCGGGCGGCGAAATTCCCTACCAGGTGGCCCAAGGTCTGGGTAATGCGACGATCGAATTCCGGCCTTTCGGAACCAAGCTGGATATGGTCCCCATCATCCATGGCCAGGGGGAACTGACGCTAGAAATCCGTGCCGAAGTCTCGGAGGTGGCGAATGATCTGAACGCTGGCACCCCCGTCCCCGGTTTCCGGGTTCGCCGTGTCAACACAGCCGTGCCCATGCGTGCCGGTCAAACTCTGGCCTTGGCCGGCGACTATCGTGAAAAGGTCGAATCGGAAGTCCGCGGCGCTCCCGGCCTGCTTAACAAAGGAGCCTGGGGTATTCCCTTCCGAAATACACGGTCCGAAGAGAACGAAACCGAATTGGTGTTCTTGATCACGCCGCAATTCGTGCAAGGAGTCAACGCCAATCAATTCGCCGGCTTGCTACCTGGACAAACATCGAATATCCCGAGCAACCGAGAGCTGATGATTAACGGTCACATCGAAGTACCCCGTTGCCCCGGCGACGACTGCCCCACGCAATCTCCATTCGCAATGGGTGCGGCCGTTCCAGTGCAACCCGCCGTATTCCCAAACCAATCGTTGCCACCTACCTCTGCCCCTCCAGGAGCAGCTCCAGCAAATAATCATGGTGCCAGTTGGAACGGCTTTGGCTATCCCAGTGCTGCCGGTAACACCTCGGCCGCCCCCACACTCGCGCCTAGCAAAGAACCGGTTCAAGGTCGAGTTTCCGACGGCCGCAATGGACGAAGTAAATCAGGAGGATCGTGGCGTTAGACGAAATCGCCGATGCTCGGAAGCGTAGTATCGAGACCCATCCCTTACCTGCGAAACAACCATGTCAGATACGATTCGAATTTCGATATGCGACCCAAATGAAAAAGGTCGCGAAAATTTGAAAAAATTTCTGGTCGGCATGGATCGCATCTGGTTGGAGGCAGACAGCTCCCGGTACGAATTCTTCATGCAAATCGTCGAACAGACGAATCCCGACGCGGTGATCATCGATCTGGACTCCGACGAGAACAAGGCGATTCAACTGATCTCGCTGATCCGCGAAAGCCGCCCGAATTGCGGTGTGATCGCCGTCAGCACGCGGACCGATGGTCCGCTGATTCTCAGGGTCATGCGGGCCGGGGCGGGCGAGTTCCTCAACGCGCCGATTCAGGTCGACGAATTGCTCGGCGCGTTAGAGCGAGTCACGAAAAGTACGGCAGGCTCCCAACGCGCGAAGTCGGGTTCGATCATTGCCGTGACCGGTGCCTCCGGCGGGATCGGCAGTACCACCATCGCCGTGAACCTCGCGTGTGCCCTGGCCCAAAATCGCTCGAACAACGTGGTGCTTGTCGACCTCGATCTGTCCTTGGGCGATGCCGATATCTTTCTGGATACGATCCCGGAATACACCATTCTGGACGTTTCGCAAAATATCGCGAGACTCGACCTGGCCATGCTCCGCAAGTCATTGACGAAGCACGAAAGCGGCGTCTATCTGCTGCCGCGGCCGATGCACCTCGAGGATGTCGATGCTATCTCGAAGGACCAGTTCCGCAAGGTTCTGGGGCTGCTGAAAGCCTCATTTTCGCATCTTGTGATCGATCTCTCGAAGTCCTTCCATTCGCTGGACATGGCGTCGATGGAGATGGCCGAGCATATCCTGATCGTCACGCAATTGGACCTGCCTTGTCTGCGGAACATCGTTCGTATTCTGACCTCGCTCGAGCATCATGATGGCTTGCTCGATCGCGTCAAGATCATCGTCAATCGGATCGGCTTGGACAAATCCTTCATCAGCATTTCTCACGCCGAAGAAACGATCAACCGCCAGATATTTTGGAAAATCGCCAATAACTATGCAGTCATCGCCGAGGCCCGCAATAATGGGATTCCCCTGGTGATCGGTGCTCCCAAAGCCCCCATCACGCAGCAAATCTGCGAACTAGCGGAAAAACTTTACGGCGGTGGGACACAACCCCCCAACGTCGAGCCCGAAGGTGAGAAGAAGGAAAAGAAGGGCTGGCTCAAATTTCTCTCCAAATCGCAGTCCTAACGGACTCGAGCCGAGCGCAGGTGCAGATCGCCCTTTGCGAACCTGGGGAAATCGTTCGCCGCCGCAACATACCGATGGCGTCTCGCTAAAAAGGTCGCTCCGCCGCGATCATTTGATCGCTCGTCGGCAGCCTTGTTCAATTCTTCACCGTGGCAACCAAACGTTAGCGACGGCCCCGTGCGGCGGAAATCGCTTGATAACAAACGTTGTCAGGAAAAACATGAGTTCGACTATAGACTGAGCGCTGTCGTCGGCCTTCGATTTTCTGTATCATCGACGTCAATTCGCAGGCTGTGAGGTACCGGACCATGATGACGAAAATCGGGCGATGTCGATTTCGCGCCTTACAATTGAGGCACAAATTCTTGAACCGTAACCGGCGTCCCAGCACCGCGAGGCGTTGGTTTCTGGCCACGATCTGCTGCGCTCTCGGACTGGTGCTGGGGGGAGGGCTCGCGAGGCCGGCGTTCGGTCAAGTCCAAGACGCTGACACCAAAACGGCGGCGAGTGAGCAAGTGCTGTTTCCCGGTGAATCGCGAAACCAGTGGAAATCCTCCGACTTCGGAGGGGATGGCGAGGTGCGGCTCGATGGCGAGGTGATGCTCCTCGAGGTCGGCCAGCCACTCACCGGTGTGACCTACCAAGGAAAAGACCTTCCCAAAAACAATTTCGAGATCGCACTCGAGGCGCGGCGGGTAAAAGGCCACGATTTTTTCTGCTGTTTGACGTTTCCCGTCGATGACTCGCATTGCTCGTTGGTCGTAGGCGGCTGGGCGGGTACGATCGTGGGGCTGTCGTGTATCGATGAGAAGGACGCCGCTCGCAACGAAACGACACGCGAAATGACCTTTTCAGACCAGCGCTGGTACCGAATCAAGGTCCGCGTGACCGCAGACCGAATCGTGGCATCGATCGATGACGAGGTCGTCGTCGATGCGAATATCCATGGCAGGGCGATTTCGGTCCGCAACGAAGTCCTGCCTTCGCGACCGCTGGGAATCTGCACCTTTCAAACGGCGGCCGAAATCCGCAATGTGCAGTTGACGAGATTGCCATCCACCAAAACGCCATGACCTGCGACCGATCGGTGAGTTGCCTGCAATGATTGTGGAAGATGCTGACGACCTGTTTGATTTGCTCCCCGATGAGCACTACATGCGGAAGGCCGTGGAGCAGGCTCGCCAGGCTCTGACGGCGGACGAAGTCCCGGTGGGAGCCGTAATCGTCTGGCAAAATCGAATCATCGCCGCGGCCCACAACCAGCGGGAACAACTGAGCGATCCCACCGCCCACGCCGAGGTCCTGGCCATCACCCAAGCGACTCAAGTCATCGAAGATTGGCGGCTCGAAAACTGCACCTTGTTCGTGACCCTCGAACCCTGCCTGATGTGCGCCGGAGCGATTCTACAAGCTCGAATTCCACGACTTGTCTACGGAGCGTCCGACCCCAAGGCCGGCGCCGTGGAGTCGCTGTACCAAGTCCTGAGCGACCCCCGCCTCAACCATCGTGTCGAGGTCGTGGCCGGCGTCCTGGCTCACGAATGTGGCTCGCTCTTGACCGAGTTTTTCCGGGACAAACGCCGGCTGGGGAAGAAGTGAATGGCCCTTGCGGCTGCGGAGAGGCTCTCACGGATGATTGCCGTTTAAAAAACATGGGCAGTGGCTGAAATTGCCTCGGAAAAGTTTTGTTTCTCGGCCAATCGTACAATTGCCCTGAAAAAACCAACACGCGCAAGGTCTTGATATCCCCACCCCATTGCGAGTACCGTTAAGATTGGCCCCGGCTGCTGATGAAAACTTCGAAAAACCGCCAGAAATCTACTTGCTTATTACGATTGGCTAGAAAACAATGAAACACTCCTCCGATATCGGCTCTGCGACTTGACGCAATCCGATGGATAGCTGTTTGCGTGAGGCCGTCGCATGGGTGCCGCGACACGGAGCATGAGGGGCCTCCATTGTCGATCCTACACTAAACTAATTTTTTCTCATCGTCGCGAAATCGCTTGAAAGCCGAAAGTCGACCCATCCTGGAATCTCGATCGAGCCGGCGGGGCATTGCCTGTCCGTCGCGTTTTGTTGCTGGGTTGTTGATCGTGCTGCAACTCGGTTTGACGCTCGGTGGCGAAGCTCTTCATCGCCTGTACCATCAGATGGAATCAGGGGTGGCTGTCGACGGAACGGCTGTTTGTTGTTGCGGTCATTCCCACACTGTGCCCGCCGAGCCCGCCGATCCTCAGCTGGAGCGAGTTTCGGCTCCCATGGCCAAATTTCATTGCTTCGGCAGCGACTGCAAACTTGTCCAACTGACGCATAAAGACAAAGCTTTCGCTTCCCCCCTTTGGGTGCTGGCGAATCTTGACTTCTTGAGCTCAGCGATTCCTCTTGACTCCCATCTCGCAATTGCCTCGCCGGCTCATCAACCGTGGTCGGCCCGTGGTCCGCCGACACCATCTGTCATTGCGTGACGTTCGATCAGGCACCTTGCCGATAGCCATTGGGTGACTCTAACGCACCACTTGGACGGCTTACCGGCTATTTCCAGTTTGCCGATCTGCGGTCGAAAGGGTCTGCCGACCTTCGGCTGATTTTCGGCTCATGATTCCGACTCGCAACCCGTCGGTCGCCTGTCGAGAAATCCGGCAAGCTTGATCGCGTCAACGCAACGCAACGTATTGTAGTTACGCCTTCGTTGTTTGTTGGATGACAGATCATGACCATCATGAAAGACTTGGCGAGACCGCGGTCAAACGGTCTCGCTTCTCATCGAGCGGGGCAAGTGAACGAGCAGGCATCACCGCACCACCGAGCTTTGGCCGCCGAGGCTGAATCGACGTCCCCCCGCTCTCGGTCGCTACAGTTGCTACAAAAGCTCATCGAGATCGGCAACACCGATTTTTGCCCCAATTTCAATCGGTACGTTTATTGGCTCAAGCAGCCGATCGGCTGGTTCGTGATCGGACTCAGTGCATCGCTGTTGGCGGGGACGTTCGTCGGCCCGCAAGGCTTCGTCCTGGCAGGCGCGATCGGCACGGTGATTTTGCTGGGGGTCATCTGGCCATGGCTATCTCTACGCGGGATTCGCGTGCGGCTCGAGTTTCGCCGCAAGCGGGTCGTCGAAGGAGAGGAGATCGTCGCCGTGGTAGCGGTGCAAAATCGCTGGCCGATTACCGTATGGGGTCTGGCCATGGAGCGCGGTTTCCCGGCAAGCGGCGGCGTGCCGAACGGCCCTTGGCTGGCGCTGTCGCGGATCGGCCCCTGGACCGAAACGGAGTTCGAGTGGAAACTCCCTGCCTCGCAGCGCGGCGTTTATCCGGTCGAGCGGTGCGTCGTCTCCAACGGATTCCCGTTTGGCATCTGGCGTTCGGAACGCCCCATCGACCTGGAAGAATCGGTATATGTTTGGCCCAAGACCTTTCCGCTGCGTTCCTTTCCCGAGATCGTTGGCGACTCGATTTCAATCGAAGGCTGCGAGACGCTCAAGGCAGGCCAAGAAGGCGAGGTCGTCGACATTCGCAATTTCAGAATCGGCGACACGCTGCGTCAGGTCCATTGGGCCCAAACGGCTCGCCGCGGCACGCTGATGGTTCGCGAACGACAAAATAAAAGCCGCCGCGAGGTGCGTGTCTTTCTCGATATCGACCCCAAAATTCATTTCGGCGATGGCCCCAACGGTTCGCTCGAATGGGCCATTCGGGTCGCGGCGAGTATTTGCCGTGAGTTCCATGCCCATCATTTTCATGTCAGTTGCTTGTGGGGAAACCAAATCGTGTCGGTTCCCGATCATGTGGCGGGGATCAAACCGATCTTGGATGAACTGGCCAAGTTCCATCCCGGATTGGCCGAGATAGGACGTTTGCGGCTGCCGGATTCCCGCTGGTCGACCGCGGATTGTTCCTTGATCGAGTACGTCGTTACGACGGGCCAACGAGTCCGCGAGTTGAACGGCGGGGCTGGTCGCGGTGCATCGGCATCGCGACGCTGGATCGTATTGCACGAAGATGCACGAGTTGTTGCTCACCACGTGGACGCAGCGGAAGCCCACACCGCCGAAATTCAACATCGCCCCATCGACTTGGGGACCGAATCGTTCCCGATCCCAGCGTACCAGCAGGGAGTGGCCTGATGACTGCTGCGCCGACGAAATCGAAACGAATGGTGGCGAGCTTCGATTGGCTCTGGCCGGTGTTTTTTGCGATGCTCGGCTTACTGGCCACGCTCGCCTTCCGCGCCACTTGTCAAACGCAACCCTATGTGATCGTGATCGACATCCTGATCCTGGCCGGTTTGCTCGGGTTGATGGTGGTGCTCAATCGCCGGAGCGGTGAGGGAGGCAAAAAGATAACCATTTCCGTGCAGTTGCTGACCGGCTTGATTGTCGTTTGGCCATTGCTGACCGCCTACCTGACCCGTTGGTTCGGAGTGGGCGACCCGTGGGAGGTCACGCTGCTGTGTGTCTTGCAGAACGCGGCGTTGGCCTGTGCGGTGCTGTCGCAGCGCCCGCGACTCGGGCAATTTGCGGTCATCTTCAGCGGATTTTTGATGCTGTTTTTGGGCTTTGTGTTGGTCAGTCCGGCGATGACCGCCTTGCTGGCCGTCTTCGGCGTAGCCGTTCTCTGGTGGTTGATGGAGCAGTACTGGAGTCGCGCCCAAGCGGCGCTGCCCGTCGCCGCGCGGCGGATGGTACCACTGCGGCGGAGCACACTCGTCGGTGCCGTCGGCTTGTTGACCTTGGTCAGCGTGGCCATGTTCACCGTCGCGCCCCGGGACGCACTGGTCCAACTCAGCGGCTACATGCCAACATCGGGAGGAGACCGCTGGGGAGATCGATTTGCGCGGGATGGATCCGGCTCGGGAGAAATTCTGACGGGTGCCGTCCAAAACGCCACCACGATCGCACCGGTCGACACTAATGTGTTCCTGTCGTCGCAGCAACCGAGCCTCTACGACATGATCAGCCGAGCTTATGGGAAGCCGCCCAAGCATTACGACAAAAAAATCGCGGTGGAAGGCGCTAACAAGGACATTCACTTGCAAGAAAAAATGCAGGAACTCACCGCCAGTCGGCAGTTTTCCACGATTCGCAAGTACGCCGCAGAAGCCCGCGAGCATCAACGGCGCAAATCCGACGCCTTGCTGTTCGTGAGCGGCCGTCGTCCGCTCCACTTGCGGTTGCAAACGTTCGACCGCTTCCATGGCAGCGAATGGCTGGCCAACGAAGCCAACGAGTCGTTTGACTTCGACCAACAAGAAATCGCCGGTGAATCCTGGTTTCGACTGAATCGCCCAACGTCTGATGCGATTTTCAAATCGTATGCCGTCCATGAGCTGCAATTTGTCAATCTGCGGACCAATCGTATCCCCACCCATCCAACGCTCGTTGCCTGGCGTATCCCGCAAATCGAAAGGGACGATTTTTTCAAATGGGGCCGCGACGACGTGCTGGAGATGCCGGGGAGGGACCGAATTCCTGCCACGACCAAGGTCGGCATCATGTTCCGCTCCGTCGATCGCTGGGGCCTGCATCAGCATCGCGATTGGCCGACTTCGTTGACCGAAGGCGACGCCAAGCCTGAGTTCGGCCTGAATCTGATTCCAGCGAATCTCCGCGAACTGCCCCGTTCGATGCTGCAACTGGAGGGGATTGAGAATTTTTTGCGAAGCCACTTCGATCACGCGCCAGAGGTGACGGCTCCCGAGGAGACGGACGATATAGTTCGCTTCTTTGTCGAAACTGGCCGAGGTCCCGATTACATGTTCGCCACGACCGCGGCGCTGTGGCTGCGCGACTTGGGATACCGGACACGATTGGCTCAGGGCTTGATCGCGCGCCCCGAACACTATGATCGCGAGACGAAGCTGACCATCATTTGGCCGAGCGACGTGCATACTTGGGTTGAGGTCTGTCTGGATGGCGTCAACTGGATTCCGCTGGAGCCGACCCCTGGCTATCCTCTCCCCGAGCGCGAGTCGGGTTGGCTGCAAGCGATGAGCTTGTGGTTCGATGCGGCCAGTCGCTGGACCGCGCAGCAGTGGTGGCTGCTGGCTTTGGCAGGGTTGAGTCTCCTTGGTGTTTGGTGGCAACGGACGGCGATTTATGACGCTCTTTCGGGAATCGCCTGGCGCGTTGTCCGCAGTGCGGTTTCACCTCGGCGGGCCTTAGCCTTCGGCGAGCGGATTGTGCGGCGCCGACTCTGGCTGGCGGGAGCGAGTTGTCCACCGACCAAATCGCTGCGTGCGTGGTTCCACAGCCACCGCAGCTTAGCGACCGTCGTGCCTGACGACGTTTGGTCGCCGTTTGTGGCCGACCTCGATCGGCTGCATTATGCTCCACGTTTTGAGCTATCCGCGGTTGCGGCGGCAAGCGTTCTGCAAGACTGCGATCGGATCTTGGAATTCGTTCGCGCACACAAGATCGCGGCGGTGCGCCGGACTCGTGGCAGCGCGAGGGGCGAATTGACCACGTGCGATCCAGCCGTAGCCACATAGTGAAAGTAAATTTCGATGAATTCCGTTCTTGAATCAACACGTCAATTTAGTTTTCGCGAGATCAGCGACAAGGCCCATGAAATCATGGGGCTTTTGAATCGGGTCATACTCGGCAAGGAAGACGTCATCAAGCGGGTGATGGCCTGCCTTTTAGCTCGCGGTCACATCTTGTTCGACGATCTGCCGGGCCTGGGCAAGACCACACTGGCCAAGGCGATCGCCAGTAGCGTCGGGGGGAAATTCGGTCGTGTTCAATGCACACCCGATTTGTTGCCGACCGACATCACGGGTTACAATATCTACAACCAGAAGACACATGAGTTCGACTTTGTCGCCGGGCCGGTCTTCGCCGACGTACTGTTGGCCGACGAGGTCAATCGGACGACGCCGCGAACACAGAGTGCGCTGTTCGAGGCCATGGCCGAGCGGCAGGTGACCATCGACTCGAAGACGCGGTCCTTGTCCCCAGCTTTTTTCGTCATCGCCACGCAGAACCCGATCGAGAGTTTCGGCACGTATCCGCTGCCGGAGGCGCAACTTGACCGTTTCGCGATGAAATTGCGGATCGGCTTGCCCAGTCGCGAAACGGAAATCGAACTGCTGGAGACCTACGCCACGAACCAGACTCGCCCACTGGAAATTTCGCCCTGCCTACATCCTGGAGATTTGTTTTCGATTCAAGAGCAAGTGGCTCGAGTTAATCTGGTGACTGCGGTCCGCGCGTATTTGGTCGATTTAGCCGGGCAGATTCGCAACCATCCCGACGTACGCCTGGGGATCAGCCCGCGGGCCTTGCTCGTGTGGCAACGGATCGCACAAGCATGGGCGGTTCTTGAAGGACGGGATTTTGTGACCCCTGACGACGTTCGGAATGTCGCCGGTCCAACTTTGTCCGTTCGCTTGGCCGGTGAGTTTGATGATCCGCAAAAGATCATCGACGCGGCCTTCGATACGGTTCCCATTCCCAGCTGATTGGTTTAGGGGCAAACGATGCATCGGTGTTGCTTCACGCTTGCAGAAGTTTCAACCGTCGAGCGCCGACAATTCCGGCTGCTGTCGACTTGGGCATGGCTCTGCTGTCTCGTCTTCCTGACCGGTTGCGGTGGTGCCGGAAGCGAGTCTGCAGACCGCTCGTCGGCTCACGAACTCCCTCCCCACTACCCCGAGAATTTGGCGGCCGGCGTGGGACGACTGCGCGAGCTGTGGCTCCAGCTACACCCCAACGCCGGGCAAGTCGCGAACTCGACAGGCTCCGATCAAGTCGTCGCCGCGGGCTCTGACGAAACTCTGGCAAAGTTCGCTGATCTGGTCGAATGGCTGCCCGAGTTGGCCGCCGCGAGCGATTTGCGGGAGGCGGATTGGCGGATTTGCCGCGAGGTCAGCACCGAGTTATCTCAGGCCGTCGCGCCGCTGTTCCGCTTGGACCAGCTCACGCAGCAACAGCGATTGAAGGAGATTGCGACGCTGGTTGAACAGGGCCTGCAACGCTTGGCCCCGGTGGTCAACGAATTCGAGCGACTCGAGCAGCGTTATCGATCGGCGGAAGACTTGACCGATAGTGTCGGCACATCAACCGATCCCGTCGATCACGAGGAGTAGCCCGGATGAGCCTGACGACTTTTTTTTGGGTAATCGTGTTGCGACTCGGCGAAGTGATCGCTGCCGCGGGGCTGACCATCGTGATCGGTTGCTTGATCGCCGCCGTCATGCATCGGCTGATTGGTCGCGAGCGGATGCGGGCGTTGTTCGCCGGAAGTGCGTGGGCATCGTTCCTCAAGGCTTGGGGCTTGGGGATGCTGCTCCCCGTCTGTTCCCTCGGCACGATTCCCGTCATGCGGGAGATGAAGCGGGCCGGCATTTCAGCGGGCACGGTCCTGGCGTTCGGCTTGACGGCCCCTCTTTTCAACCCTGTCTCGGTGGTCTACGGGCTAACGTTGGCAAGCCCTTGGGTCGTGATCGTGTTCACGTTGTGCTCACTGGTAATCGTGTCGGTTGTGGGTATCGTGTTCGATTGGCTGTTCCCATCATCGGAGATATGGGAGCCGCAACCGACAATCCCCCCCGGACTGAAACGAATGATCAGCGTTCTGGAGTCCGCGTTGCGGCAGTTGACAGGGTTTAATCTGGCTTGCCTTTTGATCGGAATCGCGGGCTCGGTCGGGCTGAGCCTGGTGCTGCCTCACGGCTTCCTGCAGGGTACCGTCGAGCCCGATTTGATTCAGGCACCGCTCAATATGTTGTCGGTGGCCGTACCAATGTTCTTGTCGCCGATCGCGGCGATGGTCCAAATCGCGGGGATGTTCGAACACGGCAATTCGGTGGGAGCCGCATTCACGATGCTGATCGTCGGTGCGGGTTTGAATCTCGGCACGCTGTGGTGGATTCTGCGAACTTACGGCTGGGGAAGCGGTTTGAGATTCCTGGCGATGTTATTTGCCGTCGTTTTGGCTTTGGCCTATTCGGTCGATCGCCCACTCTATCCGGTTGGCGTCAAGCCGGTGGGGCATACGCACGCTTTCGATCAATTCTGCTTCCCTGTACCTGAGGGATATGAATTGACGGGCGAATTGGTGGCAGTGCAATTGAAACGACTTTATCTCGAGGTTCACGTCCTGGCCGGAGCGATTGCGTTCGGGTTGTTCTTATTGGCCGGGCAACTTTTGGCGTTGATCGGCCGCGAGGATCGCTGGCTCGCTTGGTTCATGGACTCGCGACGCGAGGATTGGAAATACGACACATACCTGTCGAACCAGGTCTTGGTGGGGGTGACCTTCGCCGGTTTGGTGGCGGCCAGTGTGATCGGGTGCTACGTCTATTACCCGCCGAAGGATAGCATCTTCGACGAGTTGCAATCGGTGAACATTCGCTTGGGATCGGCGGTGCTGTCGTCCAACTGGCAAGAAGCGACCGCGCTGGTCTCCGAGGCCGAGGATTGGACGAACAAACTGGTCGTGAGCAGCTATCTGCGGGGGCGGGAACGGACGGAATTTCAATTGGCAAAAACCAATGTTTTCATGGAAAACCTCGAACGGCTCGAACATGCCGTCGAAGGGGAAAATGCGGAAAAGGCCCGAAAATATGCCTTGCAGCTACAAACAGACCTGCGGCGGATGCGGACCGCTTGGGAATAGCGGCTCCGTAGAAAAAAGTTGCAGTGATACGTAAGTAGCGGGTACACTTGAAAACAATCGTGGCCAGTAGGTTGTCAACGCCGCTTGATGACGAACTACTTGACGAAAATCACTGTTTTGTTTTGGTACAATGTGCTTATCGCAAAATCGTTAGCGGCAGTAACCCGACGCATCGGCGAGGGAGTGTGTTGGGATATCTCTAAGCGTAGTTTGTGGGCTAGGCGATGTTGTGATGACAAGTGTTGGGGACAGAGCCTTATGACTCGAAACCGCGGTTTCACGCTGATTGAGTTGCTGGTGGCGATCGCCATCATTGGTATTTTGATCGGGATGCTCTTGCCAGCCGTGCAATCGGTGCGTGCGGCGGCCAGACGCACGCAATGCTTGAATAACTTGCGGCAAATCGCCCTCGGATGCAGCAACTTCCAGTCAACCTTTCAGGCCTTCCCGCCCGCGCGGATCGGTCCGCTCGAGGGCTCCACGGAATACTTCTTCGGACAACCGGTGGGATATGCGTCCTGGTTCGTCCGGATTTTGCCATTCGTCGAGCAAGACAATCTGCACAAAGAGTGGGATTTGAAACTGGAGTTTGATGCCCAAAACTCGGCAGCGAGAAGTACCCCCGTGTCGCTGTTCCTGTGCCCGGAGCGTCGGGATGCTACAGACGCCGTGGGTGAATCTCAAGAGGTAACCATCTCGCTCCCTTGTGGCTGCCCCGGTGGCGTGCGTATTGTGGAGGGGGGGGCTCTAGGAGACTACGCGGCGAATGCGGGTGACCTCTCGCCGGGAGCCATTGGCGCACCGACCGATTTCTACCAACCGGGTCAGGGAACCGGCGTGATGTTCACCGCCCGAACGATCGGGACTCTGGATACGGGACCGTTGGGGTGGACCGATAAGATCTCGCCGGAACGAATCCGCGACGGTACTTCGAATACGATTTTGGTAGGCGAGGCCCACAAGCCCATTGAATTTCTGAAACTGCCTCCCTATGACGCCCCGATCTATTCGGGTTACGAATTCCCGTCGATCGCGCGGATCGGTGGCCATGGGGTGCCGATCAGCCGCAATCGTCACGACACCTCGCCGACCAGCTTCTTCCAGTGGGGGAGTTGGCACGCCGCGGTCTGCCAATTCGCCTTGGCCGACGGAAGCACGCGGAGTCTGGCGACCTTCGTCGATCCGGAAACCTTGCGCCGTTTGTGTTGCCGCGAGGACGGGCAGCCGATCGATTTTTCGATGTTGGAATGACGAGCGGACTGATCGCAAATATGCCTAATCAATGCGACTCTCGCGACGCTCGACGGCAGGGCGTCGGCTCGCCAATTACCATCTTTTGGCTGACCGCGACGGTGCTCCTGTTGGTCACAGCGTTTGCTGGTTGCGGGCCGAGCTATCCAAAACGGCATCCCGTTTCAGGTGTGGTCAAATTCAAGGACGGCTCTCCAGTCAAAACAGGCACTGTCGAGTTCGGCGTTCCCGGTTCGCAGTGGACCGCCTCGGGAGCTATTGCTCGTGACGGCACATTTTCTTTGAGCACAATCAAGCCGAACGATGGGGCCATCGCAGGGGAACACAAGGTTATCGTTCGTCAAATCATCGTTGCCTACTTCCCTGTCCAGGGCCAACATGACCACGGCAAACTCGTCGATACCCGATATGCCGACTACCGAACGACACCCCTGACATTGACCGTACCTGTAGGGGGTATCAAGAATGTAGAACTGATCGTTGACGAGAAGAAATAATCACTCGTCGACTGTCGGCACCCAACCCGAGCTCATTACAAGCGATAAACTCCGCTCAATCTGCTAAGTCCCTCACCATTGTTTCATTGGCCATCCAACAGCCGTTGGAAATGTTGTTGCCGTGACGTACGTTACTCCGCGCTGCGCGGTTAACGCACACCGCAAACGCTTGCGCGGTCGGCAGCAGATATCGGGGATTTACGATGCGATTGGATGTTCCTGCGACACCTGGATTTGAAGTGTGCCTGCCACCGGTGACCGGTAGTTCGCAAACGCCAGCGCAATGCCCACCAGGAAACCTCGAAGAATTTGGCGGAACGGTTCATGATGTCGAATCATCAGCCGGCGCGGGCCGACGACGCTGGCCCATTTGGCTGGACCGCTTGATCGCGCTCGCGATCGTCATGCTGGGGACGGCAAACATGGCGAACAACCTGGCCGACGCCGATTTATGGGGGCATGTTCAATACGGCCGCGAGGTCATTGCCGACGGAAAATTGCCGCGACAAGCGACTTGGACCTACGCGGCACCGGAATGGCCTTGGGTCAATCACGAAAATATCGCTGAACTATGGCTTGCGGCGGCCTACGATGGCTTGGGCATATGGGGGCTGACGATCTCCAAATGGCTGATGTCGCTCGTGATTGTCGGTTTGATGGTCTGGAGTAGCCGCCGCGCTGGGGCGAATTGGCTGATCACAGCTTTCGTGGTCAACGTCGTAAGCGATTTGCTGTATTTGCACTGGCATTTCCGTCCGCAAGCGTTGACGTATACCTGTTTCGCGATCTTGTTGGCGACGTGGAGTTATGCATTTGACCGCTGGACCGATTTGCTCGCGGGTGATTCACAGGCTATCGCCCGATTTCGGCAGCGAATTTGGATCTTATGGTCCTTACCGCTATTGATGATATTCTGGGCGAATTCACACGGTGGCTTTGCCGCGGGCGCGGTAATCATGACGCTTTATCATCTGCTCCGCGCGGTGCAGTTACTGCGCCGCGGCGAGCGTTGGCTGGCTCTGCATCTCGGCATCATTGCGATCGTTGCGGTCGCAGCGACGCTCGTCAATCCTTACGGTTTCGGATTGTGGCGGTTCATGGCGATGGCCTTGACCTTGCGGCGGACGGAGATTGGCGATTTTCAACCATTGCCGTTGGCTAGTCTCGAGGCGATGATGGTCGCCATCTTAGTATTGGCCATCATCGTGTCGGAACTTGCCGCGCCGCGGCGACGTGACTGGGTTCAACTCATGATCCTGGGGTTGCTGCTCTGGCAAGGACTTGCCCATGCACGGCATATCGTGATCTTCGCATTGTTATGCGGATTCTGGCTACCGGAACGCTTGAGGGACCTGGGCGAATGGCTGGGAACCCAAGTCCGTCTCCCTGGAGAACATCTGAGCCAATCGCGAGCGGCACAGTTGCGATTGGCGTGGTTCGTAAGCTTTGTGGCCATATTCAGTTTTCTGAGAATCATTCCCTGCTGGCGCGAAATAACCGTTGACCGCAACTTTTTTCCAGTCGATGCACTGGCATTCATGGAGAGGCATGATCTCCGCGGCCGAACGTTTGCCTCGTTCAACTGGGGGCAATATGTGCTGGGCTATTTCGCAACGAAAGGGGACGGATTGATCGCAGTCGATGGACGCTATGAGACGTGCTATCCCCGCGCCGTGATCGATCTTTATTTTGACTTTATGTTCGGCCCCCACAATCCGCGGCAACGCTTTCGCAGTCCCTCTAGCCCGCCGTTTGATCCGACATGGGCACTGAATCACGGCTCCCCAGAACTCGTCTTGGTGGAAAGAAATTCGTATGGCACGCGAATCCTCGAGTCGCGTGCCGATGAATGGGTCTTACTCTATCGCGACCCCGTAGCTCAACTGTGGGGACGTCGCGAAACGTTCGACGATCCGCACAGCCGTCGCTATGTGCCGCCCCAGAAGCGTTCCGTCGATCCGACGATCGATGTGGCGCGTCCCGCAATTTGGCCGGCCTTCCCGAATTCGTGTATCGAACGACCTGGATCGCAAATCGACTGAAAATATAGTGCCCATCGGCGCTGATCCGTACAGTCCAAGGGAACAGCAATCGTCCGTTGCCCTAGCCGGGTCTTGTGTTCCACTCGTCAGTTCGATCGCGCCATCGTTAACGGCAGTCATGATCGGCCAACCATCCTAATGATGAACCAAGGTGGCGTATCAATCGCGGCCGACAGTTGGCTTGCTCCTCCCCACTACAGCCGCCGAGATCAAAGGCCACGGCGCGCCGGTTTGGAAACAAGACAAAACTTCTGAGAAAGGAAATCCATCAGGCTCGGCACCGGTGCGCCAAACCAGATTGATCGGAGGCGAAATCACCTGCTAAGGACACGCCGGAGGTAAACGACAGCGTGGTGATGGTGCTGATGGTCATGATATGGATGGCACTAAATAAATTGCTTCTTCATCGATCGCATGGAGCAGATCGAGGAAATCTTCGCCAAGTACATGAACGACGCTGATTTTCGCAAGGTCGTGTCGGAGTACCTACTAAAGCGGGTTTACGAACAAATCCGAGAAGAAGGGGCAGCGTGATTGTGGTTCCGAACTGAATGCGGCCACAGTACGTCAGCACTCAGAGGCCTTTGACTTCTCTTTCCCGAGACCATCACCATCTGCGATTCGATGCACTTGGATCACTCAAGACGAATCGCACGCTTCCAATCCATGAGTTGGCCAAGATGGTACGCCTCATGTGCGGCAAGGAGGTAGACAACGATGCGGCCAATGGTCGGTGCAAAGTTGTCGAACGGAGCCGGTGGTGTTCGGTCAAAATAGTCTCCATGTTTGGCTCGCACGGCAGAATCAACAACTTCATGCCGACGGGTGAGGCGCTCGATCAACTCGGACTTGGAGGCATACACACTCGGATCGGCGACGGGCTGTGATCCCGGCCCGTAACGCTCCATGTCTTGCTCGCCCACATCGGCACAGGGTTCATCGAGCAGAAACGCGATGAACGCGGCCGCGTTGGCCAAATGGCTGAGCGTCCACGCCGGGTGATTGACCAAGCCGGCAGGTTGCAGGATCATCGCCGATTCGGGAAGCGGCGCGACGGCTTCAACGACATCGTTGAGCGATGCCAAGTACAGATCTAAGACATGTTCCAAGTAGCTCATTGCTTCTCCTGAGCACGCACGACATAAGCGGCATAGCTTTCAAGGATCGCCTGCCAGCCGGAGCGCTGCATCTCCACGGGATTGGTCGGTTCGGGGTCGAACACTGTCTGCACGCGCGTGCCTGATCCTTCCTGAATGAAGGTCGTGCGGGCACAGCGGCCATCATCGAGCCGCAACGTCACGGCGTTCGGGGCATCGACTTCCTCGTAAGTGCCCTCATACTCAAAGCCGAAGGAACCATCGCGGGCCTCCATGCGGGAGACATGCCGACCGCCGATGCGGAGATCGACCTTGGCCCACGGGCAATGCCAGTCGGGGCTGGCCTGGTTCCACTGCGTGATCGCCTCCGGAGTGTGGAACGCACGCCACGCCTGTTCGGGCGGAACGGGAACGAAGGCGTCAATGGTGATGGGAGTGGGGGTTGTCATCGTGTTTGATCCTTTCAGATTTGGTTTTGAAGGTAAGGCTCACAAAAACATTCACGACCTGTTTGCAGCACGGCTCATCGCTTCATTGATGGAAATCTCAACGCCATCGATGACGATGCGACCGCCAGGAGTGAGCGCAGCGAGCAGACGCGGCCAAGCGCGTCGGCCTGCCTGCGGGTGACGACCGTCGAGTGCCCCGACGCGCACCGCAACAATCAGGTCGAACTGCGGCTCGCCAGCCAACAGTTCAAAGTCTTCTACGGCGCCTCGGCGGAACGACAACTTCCCGGAGGCGATCTCGGCCTGCGAGCCGGCAACAGCCTGTGCGATGGCACGCGCCGAACGATCGAGACCCAATACATGTCCGCCCGGAGCAACCCGCGCCGCCATCGCACGAGCCAACGCTCCCGGACCGCAGCCCACCTCCAGCACCCGCAGGCCTGGAACAAGCGATAACGAATCGAGGATCGTCTGCAATCGCGGCGAAAGCTTGCTCATTGCTTCACGTCCGCAGCGAGCATCCAGGCGCAGGACAACGTTGACAAAGACTTTGCTTATGAACTAGCTGTCCAATTGAATCTCTTCACTGCGGGCATCCATCCGGAAACTGGTCACGGACGAGATTGAGTTCAATCCCCAACTCCAGCCATGCTTTGAGGCCGGCCAGGACCATCGTATATCCGCCCTTGGAATCGACCGCCTGGGCCAAGATCTCACTGCCGCTGCCTTGAAAACCCCAGTTGGCGATCTTTACGAGTGTTGAGTTGTCTCCACGCGGTTCAAACAGCCACTCGACCGTGGTTTTATCGCCGTCCCACGCGACGAGGATGCGTTGATTCTCCACCAGTTCCATCACGGTCAGTGTGTCGCCGACGCCGAACATCTCCCAGTCCACGCGGACCTTCTTCCCGAGTTCAAGCGGGCCGCTGCTCTTGGTGAACCAAAACTTGGTCGTAATGTTGGGATCGACGAATGCTTGGAAGACCTCAGAGACCGGTCTGCGGATGAGCATTTGAGCCTGCACAACGGTTGTGCTGTCCTTTGCCATTGGCGACTCCATCTCTCACCCCCTCCGTGCCGCGTCGATCGCGGCGACGTCAATTTTGCGCATGGTCATCATGGCGGCGAAGGCGCGTTTGGCTTCGTC
>CALDHM010000008.1 GCA_937941455.1 uncultured Pirellulaceae bacterium
CGAACCAATGACCTCAACGGAACTGGATTACCTGCTTCCCGACCATTGGCTAAAAGCTCATCCTCAGCACCGTTGGACCATCGATCACATCCGCCGCGAAGAGCGCAAAAGCAAGTCCCTGTAGTTCACCGAACGCTCACTGTAGTTCACCGAACGCTCACGATTTGCCTACAACCGCCATTGGCACGCCGATCAAAGTTACGGTCCTTTCGTGATTGGGGCTGAACACGAGTTGAACCGGCTCATCGCTTGCGATCGGCAGGCAGGCGAGGAGGACATTTTGAAATAGCCGTGTCGGAGAGACCTTTTGGTAATTGCGAGTAGCCACAAAAAAACTCCCGTCAGAAAATTCCGACGGGAGTTTTAAATAATCCGGCAAGACCTACTTTCGCGCTGGTATGCACTATCATCGGCTCGGAGTGCTTAACTTCTGTGTTCGGGATGGGAACAGGTGTGACCACTCCGATATAGTCACCGGAAGAAATCCGCAGGGCTTATTCACCCCTGCGGACTTAAACTTCGACATGATTTGTGACAAAGCGACGGCAATGTAGACCACGCCATGCAGCGCCGCAAACAGCTTTGGCAGCGTGTCTGCGAAGAGACCTGAATATATGTGGTCAAGCGTTCGTCCATTAGTACCAGTAAGCTGAACACATTACTGTGCTTACACATCTGGCCTATCAACCTTGTCGTCTACAAGGGGACTTTCGCTAAAAAGCTACGAAACCTAATCTTGGAGTTGGCTTCACGCTTAGATGCTTTCAGCGTTTATCCTTTCCGTAGATAGCTATCCAGCCGTGCCACTAGCGTGACAACTGGGACACCAGAGCTACGTCCTTCCAAATCCTCTCGTACTAAAGAAGAATCTCCTCAAGTTTCGTGCGCCCACGGCAGATAGGGACCGACCTGTCTCACGACGGTCTGAACCCAGCTCGCGTACCACTTTCATTGGCGAACAGCCAAACCCTTGGGAGCTTCTACACCCCCAGGATGTGATGAGCCGACATCGAGGTGCCAAACCGCATCGCCGCTATGGACGCTCGGATGCGATAAGCCTGTTATCCCCAGAGTACCTTTTATCTGATGAGCTATGGCCCTTCCATTCGGAACCACAGGATCACTAAGACCTACTTTCGTAACTGCTCGACTCATTTGTCTCGCAGTATAGCACACTTCTACCTTTGCGCTCGACGCCTGATTGCCAACCAGGCTGAGTGTACCTATGCACTCCTCCGTTACTCTTTTGGAGGAGACCGCCCCAGTCAAACTGCCCAACTGACACTGTCCTTTGCCCTGATTCAAGGGTCAAAGTTAGAGCTAAAGCATAGCCAGGCTGGTATTTCAACGACGACTCCGCCGACACTGGCGTGCCGGCCTCACAGTCTCCCAGCTATCCTACACAAGATATACCTCAGACCAATATCAGCATACAGTAAAGGTTCATGGGGTCTTTCCGTCTAACCGCGGGTACGTGGCATCTTCACCACGACTACAATTTCACCGGGTCGGTGGTTGAGACAGTGCACCAGTCGTTACGCCATTCATGCAGGTCGGAACTTACCCGACAAGGAACTTCGCTCAGACTTGTTACAGCTGCTACAACAGCCAACTAAGATCAACTTGGAAACTACAATTAACTGTTGCACAGTGGACTGGTCGTTTCCGCCAGCCTCTGCATGTCGCCATGCAGCTCGGACTATATCTTCAACTTCGGCGGTGCCGAAGTGCCTGGCGTATAGTCTCTGAGGATCCCAAACGTCGACAACGTTTGGTTTCCTGCTGATTGTCTGCACCGATCAAATTTTCACTGCTTGTGCTTCAAGCGAGTATTGCCGGATTCTCAGACGTTTCAGCATACAGCCAAGTGCTACGGTACGTGTCACCACGCACCAGGGCAGAAAATTCTACCTTAGGACCGTCATAGTTACGGCCGCCGTTTATTGGGGCTTCGGTTGCGAGCTTCGCTTTCGCTAACCCTCTTCCTTAACCTACCAACACCGGGCAGGCGTCAGACTCTATACATCCTCTTGCGAGTTAGCAGAGTCCTGTGTTTTTGATAAACAGTCGCTGATGCCGATTTACTGTGGCCTGCTTGCGCAGGCACCCCTTATCGCGAACTTACGGGGCCATTTTGCAGAGTTCCTTAACCACCGTTCTCCCGAGCGCCTTAGACTACTCGTCTCGCCTACCTGTGTCAGTTTTAGTACGGTCAACGTGCTTCAAAGCTTAGAAGCTTTTCTTGGACAACCTTCCTGTAACTTCCCAGTCAAGCCGGTCGGTTGAACACCTTGACTTACGAGGGTGGATTTGCCAGCCCTCCATCTCAGTGTCCCCCACGAACATTTCTAGTCGTTACGCTTACATTCTGGTTGCCGTCCCTCCATCGCTCCACACGTTGGGGCAGGAATATTAACCTGCTGTCCATCGTCTACGCCTATCGGCCTGAACTAAGGAACCGCCTAACCCTGAGTGGATTTACCTTCCCCAGGAAACCTTAGGCTTTCGGCGAACAGGATTCTCACCTGTTTTATCGTTACTCATTCCGGCATAATCACTTGTACGAGCCGCTACCTGTCGTTTCCGTCAGGCTTGTATCTCCCGTACAACGCTCTCCTACCACTTGTCAAAGACAAGTCCACGGCTTCGGTGTTACACTTACTCCCGGTCATTATCGGCGCAAGACTGCTCGACCAGTAAGCTATTACGCACTTTTTAAATGGTGGCTGCTTCTAAGCCAACATCCTGGCTGTCTCAGCAATCTAACTTCCTTAGTGACTGAGTGTAACTTCGGGACCTTAGCCGATGATCTGGGTTGTTTCCCTCTCGACCACGAAGCTTATCCCTCGCAGTCTCACTCCTGAGATAGTTACATCGGTATTCGGAGTTTGGTTCGGTGGGGTACCGTTGGAACAGCCCCCATCCAATTCAGTCTCTCTACCCCCGATGCATAGTTGTCTCAAGGCTATCCCTCAAGATATTTCGGAGAGAACGAGCTATCTCCCAGTTTGATTAGACTTTCACTCCTCCCCACAAGTCATCCCCTCGGTTTTCAACCCAAGTGGGTTCGGTCCTCCACGCAGTTTAACCCGCGCTTCAACCTGCTCATGGGTAGATCACTTAGGTTTCGCGTCTACCGCCAACGACATGCGCGCTCTTAACACTCGGTTTCCCTATGGCTCCGGCCCTGAAGGCCTTAACCGAGCCGTTGACGATAACTCGCCGGATCATTATGCAAAAGGCACGCCGTCACACATTAACGTGCTCCGACCGCTTGTAGGCACATGGTTTCAGGTTCTGTTGCTCCCCTAAAAGGGGTTCTTTTCATCTTTCGCTCGCGCTACTGATTCACTATCGGTCATCAGAGAGTATTTAGCCTTACGGAATGGTCTCCGTCGATTCAACCGAGGTTTCACGTGACTCGGTTTACTCAGGTGCCTTTCGAGAGGTTCGAAGTTTTCGTGTACGGGACTTTCACCCCCTATGGTTGGCGTTTCCACACCATTCCACTAACCAGAACTCTTCCCATTTGAAAGGTCCTACAACCCCGCGGGGGAAACCCCCACGGTTTGGGCTCTTCCGCCTTCGCTCGCCGCTACTAACGGAATCGATTTTTCTTTCTTTTCCACCAGGTACTGAGATGTTTCAGTTCCCTGGGTTTGCCGCAACACGCCTATGGATTTAGCGTGTGCTTATTCGGGAATCTCGGGATCAACGCTTGTTTGTCAACTACCCCGAGCTTTTCGCAGACTTCCACGCCCTTCATCGCCTTCTGATGCCAAGACATCCCCCATGCGCCCTTAGTAGCTTGACCACATAAATTCAACTCTCTTCCAGCAGATCGCCAAGGCCATCGCCGAATCGAACTGAACTGATAGTTCGCTACTAAAAACTAGGTAACGATATATTCGCTCTTTACTTTCGTACTTGCTCCAGTCCGACTGCCGAAGCAGCCCAATTGAAGCAGGCGCTAACATAAGAGTGGTTTACAACAACGACACTTCCCAGCAAGCCCCTCGACGGGACTCCGCCAGATCGCATCGTCGTCAGATGCCATCGATTATCACAAACCAATTGTCAAAGATCATTTTCGTTGGCTCGAACCAACGCGCCCTCAATTGAAAGCGATCAAAAGCCATAAATGCATGAATGAAAGTGCCGAATCAATCGACACCACAAGCACTATGACCTTTGATCGATGCCAATCGCAGACGCCTTCCCTGCCGAAACCAAAGGGGACCAGGATTGAGGCCCCAGGGCATCTCATGTCGATCGTAGAAACCACCAAGCGATGTTGAGTTTCGCGTTAAGCAAGTCGAAAATTATAACGAACTTGAGAAGCTTGTAAAGCCCAGTTTCGAAATTTTTTTCGATTCGCCGATCGTTGACTGCCAACACGTTCGTCAATCAGCCAACGCGATGCAGTATAGCGATTGAGAAACTGCCGACAAGGCCCCCCCGAAAAAAATTCTGCCTTGCGGTTTTACCCTGCCAAAAGGCTGCGGAAAACCCGCAAAAACCGATTGGGGCACCCTTTTTTCGGCATTTTCTGGCCCTTGGCTTGATCGGTCAAATTGGCACAGAAACCGGTAGGACGCGGCAGGCGGTCGAAAAGTTCTCGAAAAAAAATTCAACGCTGCTATCTCAACTTTTCAAACCGCACAGGGCTGTAACCCTTGCCCATGGCGGTCAACCACAACGTTTGCTTCGCACACTTTCGGTTTCAGCTTTGGAATGTTTTGCTTTGTGCCACAACCCCGCAAACCGAACGGGTTTTAGCCGCCGGTTCTCGCGAAAACCGGCGCTAATGCGTTCCGGCTAATCGTGTTGAAACCAAACCTGGTCATTCGCAGTGGAGAAAAGTCAAAATTCCACAATGGCAGGGTGAGGAACCGGATTGACAACCGTGAACTTTAGCGTTCCACCAACGGGATTGTCTCACGACCATCAATCACAACGCGTAAGCGTTCGGTTTTCACACGAACGGCGGACCATTGCCCGGTGGCCGACGCGTTTTACCGCCGACACTGAATAGCTATGTCGAACAAGGCAGCCGTAGAAATCGACCTTCGTCAAAATGGATGGCGAATCTTCCCGCGAATGCCAGTGCAGACCGAGAAGATTCGAAAGCCCCTGAACGATGATCAATTGCCGGATCGCGACGAAAGAGGCGCGCCGGTATGCGTCGAGGTTTTATCGGCGGGAAGCAGCGCGTCGGCAATCACAGCTAACTGGGTTTCATCGACGTAGCCCGATGTGGAAAAACGGACCTGGCCGGCGCGATCGACAAAAAGCAACGTCGGATACGTACGGAAGTTGGGGATTCGTTGCGTAACGGTCTCATCCCCGATCAAGCAGCTGTAGTTGACCTCATTTTGGTCGAGAAAATTTTTCAGAGCTGCTTTTTTCTCCTCGAGCGTGTCACCTTGCTCTATCGCGATTCCGACGATACAGAGCCCGCGGTCGCGGTAAGTTTCGGCCAGGTCATTGAGGTGGGGGATTGACGCGCGGCAAGGGGCACACCAACTCCCCCAAACATCGATGACCAGCAGCTCGGCGTCGGCAAAATTGGAGCGGGTCAGCCGCCGATCAGCCACGTCGGGGAGCGAAAAATCGAAATCGTAGCGAGCAAACCCGGCGATCGCCGAGCGAATTCCCGACTCGATTCGCTCGCGATAATTCTGACGGCTATTTTCGATCGCCTCAGAAATTTTGGCAAAACAAGGGGCACGTTGGAACAGGTCGTCGTCCTCGATTTTGTCGAATTCCACCAACCCCCAGGACAACGCCTCGCTGACGATTTGGACCGTTTTATCGCTGTCGCCCAGTAGCAAATAGCCCTTGGCCTCGGCCACCAAATAGGTCGCTAGACCGCTGCGTGCCGCAGCCGGTACGCGAGGATTGGAGGCCAAGCGTCGACCGATTTCGCCGACGTGACGATACAGGTCCGCCGCTTGTTCTCGTTCGGAGTTGCGGTATTGATAGGCAAGCAATTCCAGCAGGTTCGCCACCTGACAACTCGTTTCGACATTGCCGAGACCGTTCGCATCGGCCTGCGTGGCTAAATCACGGGCGATTTGCGTCGATAGTCGGACCAAGCCCTTTCCTTTGGGGGGGAGTGATCCACGGTAAGCCTTTCCAATATCCACAATGGCGTCCAAGACTTGAATTTGAATGACGACTTGTGCACGGTATCGCTCGGAAATCGCTTGCAGGCTGCCGGTGAGCGTCGTGAAGTCTCGGTGCTCGTCGAATTCCGATTTGGCTGCGGAAATACGGTCCGCGGCGTCCCCCGACAGGCCAACCTGCCTTGCCAGCCCTTGGAACACGCCCAATCCAGCGGCTTCGACCGGAGCCAACCATGCGAGCGACCACCCGATCATCATTCCTGCGACCACCATCAAGTGGAAATCCTTGCTCATCCTCTTTCTTCTCCTTGCAGTATTTTCAAATAACGTTCCATCTCTCGTGCAAAGCTAGCTTCATCTTTCGAAGCAAGCGATGCGCTGCCCGCTGTCCCTCTCCTTGGGAAGCAGCGCGAGTCGCACGGGGCCGTAACTTTTGAATCGAGATCGATCGGCAAAGCTGACCGCGATCGAAGATACGGAATTCAATTCGAGGCTCAAGTAGGGCCTGCTGCGGTAGGCGACCAAAATAAAGCCTCAAATTTTGAGCAAATCACGTGCCGATTTCCGGTTGGCGAATTTCGCTAGGCCGCCCATTTTGACGGTGTTGACGCTTTTCAGCGTCCAAACCTACGGAAATTCCAAAATTGGAATCGAGTTTGGCCGCAGCAAAATTCGGGGATGATCCATAAGTCGAGCTTATGGTGATGGCGGGCTGAAGGCGATGTTAAGGAAAATTCATTAACGCTAGCTCCTTGTTGAGGCGACGGCGGCATGAATTTCCGAATTTTCGACCACGGACTGCCGTGCTTGACAGGACGAAATGGGAGTGACGATAGCGCGGAGATCCGCGCGGGGGCAAGATTCGGGTAGTTGAGCGGTCACGGCGACTCAGAGCCTATCCCAAACTCAGCCCTCGCTGAACCTTCGGTTTAGGGGTACTGTCGGATTTGGGATAGACGCTTAGCCCCTAATGGATCGTGCATTTAGGCTCGGCCAAATTCCTCGTCGTAGTCGTCCATCGAGGCCTGGATCACCCGGCAAGCTTGTTCACAGCCGTAGACTGCGGCGATCGTGACCTGGGGTTGCTCATCCACCATCGACTTGTAGGTGGCGAAGTAGTGCTTGATGCGCGCGGTCATCGCCTCGGGGATTTGCCGCAGGTCGGTGACCTTCGAGAGGATGTTGTCGTTGGCCAGCACCGCGATGATCTTGTCGTCCGCCTCGCCGTTGTCCTGCAGTTGCAAACCGCCGACGACGTTGGCCCGCACGATGACTTCGGCGCGGGTGATTGGGCGTTCGCTGATGACGCAAATATCCATCGGGTCGCCGTCCCCCCGAGTCGTGCCGGGGGACAATTCGCACACCCGGCGACCGCAATAGGTTTGCGGAATGAATCCGTAGAGAATTGGCGGTTGGGAGGAATATCGCTGGGGGCGATCTACTCGAAGGTAGCCAGTGGCCTTGTCGATTTCGTACTTCACGAAGTCGAAGGGGGTGATTTCGATGTACGCCTCGACGACTTGCGGGGCCAGGGGACCGGGGCTCAAGCCGTGCCATGGATGTGGTCGCCAACGAAAAAAAGGCTGTGAAAACGCCACAATTGGGCTCCTACCTGTAAGAGATTTGTCGTTAGAACTCGCCAAACTTGGGCACGACTTTCGTTGTCCTCTTTCCGCTTTCCGCGCGGGGCAGCTGCCAACCAAAAGCATCAGGGATGGGGTTGTTTTTGGCTCTCGTGGAAGATATGGCTCACTTTCGCCCGCCGTTGCTCAGTTTGCAACTGGAGTGTAACTGTAGCCACCGCCGTAGCCTAGCGGAATTCCCAGTTGCCAGTACACCAGTAAAAACGCCGACCAGACGATTAAAAACGCGAGGGAGTAAGGCAGCATCATCGAGGTGATCGTTCCAATTCCCGCTTTGGTGTAGTACCGCTGTGAAAAGACGACGACCAAGGGGAAGTACGGGAGCATCGGCGTGATGATGTTGGTTGTCGAATCGCCGACTCGGTAAGCGGCCTGCGCGAATTCCGGCGAAACCTCCAGCATCATCAGCATCGGAACGAAGATCGGCGACAGCATGGCCCATTTCGCACTAGCCGATCCGATGAGCAAATTCACGGCGGCGGTCAGCAAAATGATGCCGAGAATAATCACCCACACGGGCTGGCCCCGCAAGGCATTGGCCCCTTTGACTGCGAGCAGTACACCGATGTTCGAACTGACGAACAAGTGGATGAAAATCGCTGCGAAAAAGACGAGCACGAGATAATAGGCCATCGACTCCATCGCCTTGCTCATCCCCTTGATGATGTCTCGGTGCGACTTGAAATTGCCCGATACATAACCGTGGACGATTCCGGGGACCAGGAACAACAAGAAGATCAGCGGGACGATCGCGTTCATGATCGGCGCTCCGGGGATTGATTTTGCAGCATAGATCGTCGCGGCGGATTGCCCGGCGCGTTCGAACTCGACCAACAGCGGTTTGTCGGCGGCAAGTTTATCGAGTTGTTTTTCGAAGTTCTTTCGATCGCCGACCTCGACTTTGTCGAACCGCAGGAGCCTGTCCCCGGCGGCGAGGCCGGCGGCAGCCGCGGGACCTTTGTCGCGCACCTCGCTGACGACGAGGCCGCCGAGTTCACTTTCGGATACCGAAAAACCGAGATCCTTGGTCTTGTTGCGCAGCGACGTCAGCGAACCGAGTGGATCTCGCAAAGACGAATTTTGTGGCGCGGCCCAGGCGACCAGCGACACAATCCCCACCAACATCGTCAGCAACCCGCAGTACATCGCCAGGCGGTCGCGGGGGGTGAGGGCTTCGATTTTGGGGATCTTGTCCTGATCGCCGTCGATTGGAGTCGTCCGCAGCTTGGGCTCAATGATGCGGTCCGTGATGAACCAGCCTACCCCGACGATCACGAACGACGATATTGCAGTAAACAGCCAGTTGCACAAGGGATTGACGCTGTAATTGGGATTGATGATGGCCGCCCCGACCTCGGTCAGCCCCGCCAGCAGCGGATCGATGCCGCTGGGAACAAAGTTCGCGCTGAATCCTCCGGAAACTCCGGCAAAAGCCGCAGCGATTCCGGCCAGCGGATGCCTTCCCGCTCCGTAAAACATCAACCCTGCCAGCGGAATTACCAGCACGTATCCGGCGTCAGCGGCGGTATGGCTGATGATGGCTACCAAAATTACCATCGGCGTCAGCAGTTTTCGCGGCGTCAGATCCAGCAACCATTTCAGGACCGCGTTGATAAAGCCTGCGTGTTCGGCGACTCCCACCCCCAGTAGCGCGACCAGCACGACGCCCAGCGGAGGAAACTTGACAAACTCTTCGACCATTTTGGTCAGCAGGGTAGCAAGCGCCGGGAGGGTGGCTAGGTTTTTGACCGCGATCGGCGTCTTCCCCCCCGGCACTTGCGGGTCGATTTCACTAAACGACATTGTCGACAGCCAGGCTGAGAGAATCCAGACGGCGATGATCCCCAGGAAGAACAACACGGCAGGGTCTGGCAGCTTGTTGCCGAGCCATTCCACGCTGTCAAGCAAGCGTAACACCAAACCTCGTTTGACTTGAGTCGAGTCGCCTCCGTCTCGCGCCATCGCGACAACTCCCGCATTTCGCTGTTGAATCGACCCGCGGTCCGCCGCGCTGAACGCCAAACGCAAGCCCCAGGCCGTGACCAGTCCATATCCTACACCAAACCATAGGAAAATGAATCTCGATCGTGTGCCTGCTGGTCGACGTCACATGCCGGTGCCGGGTCTCCCCGAGGCAAGGTTTCAGCACGAGGGATTGGGCGGATCGCAAAGACACCGCTTGGTGAATTGGGTTAAACTAATCCTTGGCTTTGTCCCACGGGCGAATCGACCAATCGCTTCGTGCCCGGTTTTCGAAAGTACCACCAGCGATGGCCTTGAGGCTGACTGGTTTTAGCGCAAAGCCTGCCGTTCCCTTTTCTATTCGACGATGTTGGCGATCCAAGTCCATTTCGATTCGGTTTGCGATTGGTCGTCGGTTCTCCTGAGAGTTAACGTATGTGGACTAATCGACCCGGCCGACATGATGTTGCGACCGTCAAGAGCTATTCGGTTTTTGTTAACCTGCTCCTTATCATTATCATTTTGGTGGTTGAAGAGATTGTCCTGGCCCAGGATCAGCCCGTCCAGTTCGCGCGGGACATTCGCCCGATTCTGTCGCAAAAGTGTTTCGCTTGTCATGGCTTCGACGAAGCGGCCCGCTGCGCCGATTTACGTCTGGACTTACCCCCGTCACCCGAGTCGGGGGTCATCGTTCCGGGAGATCCCAACGCCAGCGAGTTGATCCGACGAGTGTCGGCTCCACGCGATTCCGACCAGCGGATGCCGCAGCCATCGACCCACCAAGAGTTGACCGACGCCGAAATTGGGCTGATCCGCGCCTGGATCCAGCAAGGAGCAGATTACGCTATCCATTGGGCTTTTGTCCGTCCGCGCAAGCCCGTGTTGCCGCCGCTGCCTGAGGAGCTGATTCCCTCAGGGGGAAATCCGATCGATTACTTTGTTCGCGACCGGTTGCGGCAGCGCGGCCTTGCTCCGGCTCCTCCCGCGGATCGCTCGGCGCTCATCCGGCGGCTTCACCTGGACTTGACCGGATTGCCGCCGACGGCTGCAGAGGTCGCGCGGTTTGTCAACGACGCGGATCCTGCAGCCTACGAACGCTTAGTCGAGCGGCTGTTGGCCAGCCCGCACTTCGGCGAGCGGATGGCCCTGGAATGGCTGGACGTCGCACGCTATGCCGACACCAATGGATACTCGATCGACGGCGGGCGGCATATGTGGATGTACCGCGATTGGGTGATCCAAGCCTTCAACGACAACATGCCCTACGATCGATTCTTAATCGAACAACTCGCAGGGGACTTGTTACCGAACCCGAGTGAGGGGCAGTTGATCGCGACCGGATTTCAGCGGAACCACATGATCACGCACGAGGGGGGGACGATTCCCGAAGAAAACTTGCTTAACTATAACGCGGATCGCGTCAAGACTTTCGGGGAGGCTGTGCTGGGTTTGACCTTGGGCTGCGCGCAATGCCACAATCACAAGTACGATCCAATCTCGCAACGAGAGTATTATCAACTTTACGCCTTTTTCAATGGCATCGACGAGCAGGGGCTGGATGGCGACGGTGGCCGCAACGCGGCGCCTGCCATCGAGGCACGCACCGTTCTGCAGCCCCACGGTCTGGCGGAAATTGAACGCACCGTCGCCAAGCTTAACCGGGAGTTGACGACGCCGGACGAGCGACGGCTCGAGGCCTGGGTTAGGGAGCAACGGCGGCGACTGGCCGAGCGAGGCGTTGGATTCGCCCTACACGAGGTGGAGGTGTTGAACGTGACGACGCCTAATCTCGGCAGCGGCTTTGCCGTCAATGGACGCAATGCGATTCGATTCTACGGGCAAGCGGGCTTTTTGGCATTCGACATCTCCACAAGGCTCCCCCCCCTCGATCAGCCGATTCGCGGCATCCGCGTGGTCTTTCACCCCGACGAACAACTGCCCGGAGGGGGCTGGGGGCGCGGTGTGCGAAAGTTTCGCCGCGACGATCGCGACATCGAAAAAGGCTCGTTCGTTCTGACCGCAGTGTCCCTGTCGGCCGACGCCAGCCCGGGAGAACAAGTCAACCTGCATGCCTTGCGGCGAATCTCGCAAGTGACCGCCAGCAGTTGGGATCCGGCATTCTGGCCAGCGGATACGCTGGACCCGCGATACGAAAATGGCTGGTCTCCGCATTTGCAACAAGATGGACCGGCGCATCTCACGGCGTCCTTGGCCGAGCCGATCGAGGCGAATCAGACCCCGTACCTGGCGATTCATCTGAATTTCGGATGGGGCCAAGGATTGATCCCGGCACGATTTTCGGTTTTCGTTTTTACGGGGAACGATCCCGACAGCGACCTTCCCAGCGACCTCATTCCCCTGCTCGAAACAACTCCGGCGCAGCGAACTGCGAAAGAGACCGCAGCACTTTGGCAGCATTACGCTCAACGTGCCGACGAAACCTCCGCGCTGCGAGTCAGTCTGGCCAACCATCGCGAGCGGTTGCGCGTTTTTTCGGATCGGTTCTCGACGATGGTCATGAAACAAGCCGCGACGCCGCGGGAGACATTCGTGTACACACGGGGCGACTACAGTCAACCGGCCGAAAAGGTCGTCCCCGGCGTCCCCGGCGTGTTGCCACCACTCCCCAGCGATGCGGCACCGAATAGGTTGACGTTGGCACGCTGGGTGACTTCCCCAGACCATCCGTTAACGGCGCGGGTGGCGGTCAATCGGTTTTGGAAAATGATGTTCGGCCGCGGCTTGGTCGCGACACCGGCAGATTTCGGTTCCCAAGGGTCTTGGCCGTCGCACCCCGAACTGTTGGATTATTTGGCGGTTGATTTCCAAGAAAATGGCTGGGACATCAAACGGCTGATTTTCCAAATTGTGACGTCGGAAATCTATCGACAATCCTCCTTCGCCAGTGGGCAAGCCCTGGCCGTTGACCCCGATAACCAGTGGCTTGCGAGGGGGCCGCGATTTCGGCTGCCGGCCGAGTTGATTCGCGATCAGGCATTGGCCGTCAGCGGCCTGTTGGTGCCGTGGATCGGGGGCCCCAGCGTCAATCCCTACACGCCCGGCGACCCTTGGCGCGAGATCAGCCATTACGGCAGCACGCAGGCGACCGCCCAAAGCTTTGTGCAAGATCATGGAGAAAAGCTGTATCGCCGATCGCTGTACACGTATTGGAAACGAACGTCGCCGCCCATCAACATGAGCCTGTTCGATGCGCCGAATCGCGAAGTCTGCGCGGTTGAGCGGCCCACCACGACGACGCCGTTGCAAGCCTTGGTCATGCTGAACGACGTCCAATTTGTCGAGGCTCAACGTTGCTTTGCCGAGCGGATCCTTCAGCAAACCGGAGAAGATGCCGACCGCCTCGCTTGGGCTGTGGTCGCGTGCCTCGGGCGGGAAATCACCGCAGCCGAAACCGAACGACTGCTCGCCGCGTTGACCCGCGAACGCCAGCGTTATCGTCAGGCGGCCGATTCTGCTCGCGAGCTGCTGAGTATTGGCGAATCGCCTCGCAATGCGGAACTTGACGTCGTTGAGCATGCGGCCTGGACGATCGTCGCAGCCTTGCTGATGAACTCCAGCGAGTTCGTCACCAGAAATTGACGCAGCGGGACCCGCCGCAGAACCGATTTTCCGCGATTGTTTCGATGAATTCCTGGTGAATTTTTTCACCATTGCGTAGGCCCAAAATCGAGGGTTCCCATCACAAAAGCTTCAAGAGTTGCGGGAATTCGGGGGTTTGCAGCCGATGTCGCCTTTAACGATCGCTTCAGAATTGCCGATTGCGCCGATTCAAAGCGTGGCGACGGGTTCAAAAGTTGATAGCGTCGAGTAAGATACAAAGTATCAGCTGCCGACGGTTCGAAATTGTGATGAAACAAGCAATTTTCGGGCCAACGCAACCCGGCGTTTGGAAGGAGCGACTCGTTCTGGTGCGGCGGGATGTCGGCACGCGATCTCTCATTTTGCTCTCATCTTGCAATTTGCAATGTGGCTGTTGTGCTATCAGAAATTTGATCCGCCTATGACTGGACTTTTCAATCACCGACTCGAATTTCTCGCGTCTGGGAACGACGTGGAAAAAAGGTCGTCGCTGCTACTCGCCGGTCGCTGGTTGTTATCGGCGCTCTGTTGGATTTGCGTCGGTATGGTTCCCATCGTTGCCGACGAAGTTATTCTCGAGCGTTCGAAATCGGAGCCGCAAATCATTGGTGACTTCATGTTGTCGACCCCGACCTCGCCGAACTTGCACAGCTTGCGGCTTCATTGCGTCGGATGCGAGGAAGATCAAACCGGCGTCTATTCGATTTCGGCCGGAGAATTGTGGACGTTTTTCAAGGAACAAGGCATCGAATCCACGGACCGCTTGACGTTGCTCATCGATGTGGATCGATCGCGAATCGTCAGCGATCCCCGGCTCAATTCCGTCAATATTCGTCTCCAAGATGAAAATCGGGTCGTCGACATAGCCAGCTTGGGGGAGAACAACCAGTTTGTCATCAAGTCGTCAGACGTGATTCGCTTCAAGCCGGAGGCGCAACTGGAAATCGGTCTCGGGTTCGACTTCATGCAGCGATTTTCGGCCGATAGCCAAGAACTGATCATTTTGACATCAAGCGTCCAAGGCTTGATCGATCCCGAGTCGGCGAGAATCACGATCCAGGGGAAGCGACGAGCGTACAATCTGCCGAATATCTTTTCCCTGGTCGCCTTTGTGATTTTTTGGGGCATTCTCTTTTTGATGCTCAGGCGATCAACGCGCAAGAAAGAAACTTCCCCACTAGCACCAACGAAGATAGAAACTTATCGCCCCGAACTCTTCACGGAATCGCTTCGTCAGGAAACGTCATCGGTCGCCTGACGGGTGAACCGCTGCCGTGCGATTTCGAAGGCGATCGCGGCCGCGGAGCACGACACATTCAAACTGTCAGCGGACCCGAGCATCGGCAAGTGGATCGCCTGCATGTCGGCCCCCCGCCACGCGGCAGACAGCCCTTGCGACTCATTACCCATAACGATGGCGGATTTTTCCCTGAAATGGATGTCCCAGAGGGATTGGCCACTATCGACGATCGCGGGATAAATGGCGAACTGGTGCTGCCGCAACCACTGCTGAACCTCCGCCGATGAGCTAGTTGCCAACGGTAGGGCGAAGACGGTTCCAATGCTCGCTCGAATCGAATTGGGATGAAAAAAGTCCGTGAGTGGGTTGGCCAAAATCAAAGCTCGGGCCCCCGCTCCGACTGCCGTGCGGGCAACTGCTCCGACATTGCCCGGCTTTTCGACCCCTTCCAAAACGATGACAAAGCCCTCGTCGATTCGGGGTAGGCTCGCCAAATCCGTTTTCGGTCGCGCAGCGATAGCGACGGCACCATCGAGACGTTCCCCGAAGCTCAATTTGCGAAACAAATCGGCCGGTAATTCGTAACGTGGCAACCGCCGCTCTTGGGCAAGAGTATCGATCTCAGCCAACGGCTCATGGCCGACAAGTTCGCGGCAGAAATAGACCTCCATGATTTCAATTTTCGCCGCGAATGCCCGACGAATTTCCGGGAGTCCGTGGATCACGAATCGCCCTTGTTGTTTCCGGCCCCGCGACGATTCAAGGCGGCAAGCGGCCTTGAACTTTGGATTTTGCGAACTGTGAATCGGAATCATCGTCGCGGCTCCTCGTCTGCGGTTTCTAAATGCGACTCTAGTTCCGCGACTGCTTCACGCAGCCGCTGCCAATACGCCGCGGGTAATGGTGCCAAATGTCCACCTCCATCGAGTTCGATGAAAACTTTAAGTGGCGAGGGGGCGGCCGCAAAAAGTCGCTTGGCTCTGGCTAGGGAAATCAACTCGTCGTCTCGAAAATGAGACTGAATCAGTGGCACAGGCAAACGTGCCAGCCGCTCGGCACTGGGGAATCGATTCCGCATCAACCAGCTCACCGGGATCAAGGGATAAGAATCTCCGGCGACACCTACCAGCGAATCGAACGTGCGATCGACGATCAAGATACGCGGCTGCCGCGATTCGGCCGCCCCGATCGCGACACCTCCCCCTAAGGAGCTGCCGTAGAAAATCATTTCCTCCGGCGGTTTGCCCACGCGCTGCGACAGCCAATCCACCGCGGCGATTCCATCCTCAATGAGGGCTCGTTCGCTGGGCGTTCCCTTGGAATTTCCAAAACCCCGATAATCGAACACCAGCACGTTGGCCTGCAATTCATCCCGTAATCGATCGCCGTAGGCAGCACTCGTGGCCGCGATGTTTTCGGCATTACCGTGAAACAATACGATATCGCGTTGCGGAGCGCCATGGGGCAGGAACCAGCCCTCCAATTCGGTGCCGTCGGCCGAACGAAAGCGAATCGTTTCGCACGCGAAATTCGGTTGCCAGTTGCCGACGCTAGGTGGCATGCCCGGGTAAACCAGCGACGTTTCGTTGTACATCAGCCACAAGACCACAGCGACGTAGCCGACTGCAAAAATCCGTAGCAGCGTGAGGCCTGTAAGCTTATAATTGCGTCGTTTGTAGTGTTGCTTTTCTGCGATCATTTTCCAGTACCGCTGCGCGTGACAATCCATTCCAGTCCATCAGTGAATGGTCATCGCCAGACCTTGCTGATCGTTGCTACGCTCAACGAAGTCGCGAATTTGCCCGGCCTCCTCGCGAGCCTTCGAGCGCTTCTGCCCGACTTGCCCATTCTAATCGTCGACGACGATTCGCAGGATGGTACCCGGCAATGGCTACAGGCGCAACACGATCCCCAGCTGCGATGGATCATCCGCACGGAAGACCCGGGGCTGGGAGTGGCAACGCGAGCGGGTTTATCGTACGCCATCGCGCATGGCTTCGAATGGGCCGCGACGATGGACGCCGACGGCAGTCACGAACCAGCGACATTAAAAACCATCCTGGATCGGATCGCGGCTGATCCCGGGGCTTCTGCGGATCTCTGGATCGGTTCGCGTTACGTCCGTGGCGGCCGCACGGTCGCTTGGCCGCTCGCCCGTCGGCTCGGTTCGCGCTTGGTCAATGGACTATCGCGTTACCTCGTGGGTTTGCAAGTGCGCGATACGACATCGGCGTTTCGCGTTTATCGGGTCGCCACCTTGCAAGCGGTTAATTTCGAGCAGTTACGATGTTCTGGCTACAACTACCTGCAAGAAATCTTATGGCAATTGCAGCGACGGGGTGCCGACATCCGCGAATTTCCGATCGTCTTTCACGATCGGCAAGTTGGTGAATCGAAACTGAACCTGGCTCAGGCGGCGGGGGTCATCGGCGGCCTATTGCGGCTCATGTGGCGACGGTGGTTTGCCGGTCGCTGATCGGTCCATCATCTCAAGTGCCCGCACTAATTCGCCCCGCACCTCATCATCGGCTTCCACCTGCAGTCGCCCTTGCAAGGCCGTGCGGTTGCTCGACTCGGGAAAGTGAGCGAGCCCCCAGGCTGCCGCACCGCGCAGCAGAGGTTCCTGGTCTGTGAGTAATCGAAGCAGTTCGGGGACTGCCGCGGCGCAGCGCGTATTAGCGACGACGATGCAGGCGTTGCGGAGCAGACCTCGCCGGCGGGCTCGCCACAGGGGAGTCTTGCGGAATCGCCGTCGAAAGGCATCTTCATCCATTTGCAGCACCTCAACCAAATCCAACGTGGCGTTCGGCAAGCTCCCAGCGAATTCGACGGCCGAGGGCGGCTGAGCAAATCGATTCCACGGGCAGACGTCTTGGCAAACGTCGCAGCCGAATAGCCAATCGCCTAGGCCTGGCCGCATGTCGAGCGGGATCGGGCTGCGATGCTCGATCGTCAAGTAACTGATGCAACGCCGCGCGTCGAGCAGATGCGGTTCCACAAGAGCAGCCGTAGGGCACGCCTCCAGGCAACGGCGACAGGTCCCGCAGTGATCTGCCGAAAAAGGGTGCGAGTATGGCAGTTCGCGATCGACGAGAATCGCTGCGAGGAAAAAGTAACTTCCTTGTTTGGGGTTGATGAGCATTGTGTTTTTTCCGGCCCAACCCAATCCTGCCAGTTGCGCGAACTCGCGTTCCAGGAGCGGAGCGGTATCGACCACCCCTCGCCATCGCGCTTCAGGCATCAATTCCTCGAGAATTTTTCCCAAGTGATCCAGCTTTCGCCAAATTACCTCGTGATAATCCGCAGGAGCTGCAGCATAGCTGGCGACTTGCCCGATTCGTTCGCTCGCTGACCGCGGCAAGCAGCCGGCGTAGCGCATGCCGAGGACGATGAGGCTGGCCACTCGGTCGAGCACCGCCGTCGGCGTCGCGTAGGCGGCAAGCCGTGTCTCGAAATAAGTCATTTCACCGTGATATTTTCGATCCAGCCATTCGAGCAAACGGCTGAAACCCGTCGGTTCGACAGCCGGACAAATGCCGAACAGGTCAAATTTCAGTGCGGCTGCTGCGGCTTGTAGCGATTGTAGGAGTTGCTCAGGCTTCGTCACGGAGAAAGTTTTTCAGATTTCAGTGGATCAGGTCAATTGAACTCTTGAATCGCTTGGCGTTCCATTTAGTCTCGAATTGAGGGGAACCATTTCGAAAGTCCCGCCGCCGCACCATTCTTTGGAGGACAACATGAAACAAGTTTTGATTCTGGCCGCTTTGTTCTTGGCCGCAGGTAGTTTTGCATCGCGGGCCGAAGCCCAAATCGGTTACGAGCAGGGTTACGGATTCGGGCTGGGTTACAACTTCGGGTTCCCGACCATCGGCCGCTGTTATTATCAACGCGAAGACCTACCCTATTTCGCGAAATTTCCGCCAGTCTACTACAGCCACATCGTCCGTCGTCCCTATGGCGTCAGCCCCTACGCCGCGCCGCCGGGCATTCTCCCCGTCGAGATGTCGGCCCACCGCGTCGCCCGGGAACCGCTGACGATCGTCAATCCATTCTACGAGGAAAAGGCGGGCCATGCGGGTCAAGAAGCTGCCAAGTCGGACCGCGCGGCTGATCAGGCCCCGATGATCGCCCCGACCGATGCAAAGCCTGCGGAGGGGGCTGACCGCGCGGAAGCTGCCGAGGCCCCCTCCGTTTCCGTCATTGAAGAACCATCAGATTCCACGCCGCCCATCGCTCCCCCGACCGAAGGTGCTGGTAATCCCGAAAACAAAGACTCGGGCGGCCGGTGATCGCCGTGATCCATCGTCGATCTCGCGGGGCGAAGCTCGCCGCAGATCGACCTCCCCAGTTCAGGGCGTTCGCGATTCGTTGAGTCGCAACCGCCCTGATTGTTTTTAGGGCCACGTGAAAATACTTACGCCATTGCTCGCTGACCGCTCAGCGGCCCGCAACGTGCCGCGTTCCACGCCGCAGATAGGTGATCATTAATTCATCTGCAGCGTCACGTTGATCGTAGCGAACTCGCATGGGTTCGTAGTTTACCGAGAACTCGCGAACATCGGTGGAGGGTTGAACATCATCGATGCCGTGGCGAAAAAAGGCTGGCTGATAGCCCATCCCAAAACCAGCCCTTGCTGACGCTTCGAGTTATGGGTGCTGTCGGCTGCGGGATAGGCGCTTATCTTGCTACTGCTCTCTTGTGTGCTATCGCACCCCGCGATCGCGTTGCTGTTCCTCACCGGGAACTCTCGCGAATTCTCTGAAGTACCCGATGATGATGCCGAAAATGGCCGCGAGGAACATCCCGAGGCACAACATGAAAATCGGTTGGTTGAGTCGCTCCTGATTGACGCTGGCGATGTAGGTCAATTGAATCAGGGCGAGCGTGAACCAAGCTAAAATCAGCCCAATCCACAGCAACATGGATCGAATCTGGGCCATGGTTTGCGGCCGTCGCTCGGGAGATAGCCAGATCTCACGGTGCGGAATGTTGAATAAGGAATCAGGGATGAGTGGAATGAGCCATGCGATCGCGGTCACGAAAGCAGGCACCCCTAGCGAGAATCCCAGCAAAGAGGTGACGGCCGTCCGCTTCGCCTCCCGTCCGCATCGCCTCCCAACGATCGGGAGCGCCGTCAAGGCTTAAGTGCACGGGGATGTTGTCAGGGAGTAGTGGCCAAAAGTGCAACTGTTGTCAAACAAGCAATACGAAAAACAACAGCCAGCCCCACCACAAAATCGCTCGCATCGGTCTCTCCGCCTCGGCGATGACACCTGTTTATTAAGACGATTACGTAAACGATCGCCAAAAAACGATGTTGTCGCGTCAAATTCTCAATTGTATAATAATGTCATGCGAAATGCCGTATGGTGCTGGCTTTTGGCCATGATATTGGTGACATGTCCGCAACGCTGCGTTCACGACTTGGGGGTGGAGCGGGGCGGTGATGCAGCAGTCGTCTGCACGATGCCGTGTCCCCACGGTTGCGATCATCATGGTAAGCCTTTGCCGCAAACTCCCAGCCCCATCGACGATGAAAATGGGGATTGCGACTGCCGCTTCTGTTCGTGCCATGGCGCGTTGCCCTTACCCACAAATGCCCGCTCGGTTGTCTTAAATCCCCTGTCGATGGGCATCGACGGGACGAACGATCGTCCAAAAATTCGCGATAATTGCCGAGAGTGGCAAGAAATTCTCAGACCCCAGTCGTCACGTTGGCGAACCGGTTGGGGGATTCGCATTCTGCGCCAGTCTTTCCAAATCTAGACCGATTGACCCCATTTTAGAGCCACGCCTAAACGGGCCCTCGCTTACGGCTCGGGTTCTTGCGCCTGGCAGTAATTGGCTAGGCTTGAATTACGTCGGCCTCGTGAGATGACTTGATTGTTTTCGAATGGCGACCTTTCGGCGGGTTGACGTACTCCGCATTGACGTTTGACGGCTGCTGCGATGCATTTTCGGAGTCGCCGTTGGCGATTCAGAACACTCGCTCAAATCTCTTGGACATTCGCGATGTTACTCCCTTGGGAATACGGTGTCAGGAACTTGTCGCGTCGTCCTTTGCGGACGGTATTGACGCTTGCGGCGCTGACGACGGTCATCACGTTGGTGTTCGTCGTTGTCGGGTTCTTGCGAGGGTTGGAGCGCTCTCTGAGCGTGAGCGGGGACGAGCAAGTCGCCTTCGTCTATTCGATTGTGGCCGAGGAAAACATCGAAACCTCGGCGATCGACGCGAGCATTACCGATTTGCTCTCGTCGAGCGTCGGCAAGGCCTTCACGCGCTACGGAATCGAGCACGTTTCGCCCGAGTTGTTTCTCGGCACGCGGGTAACGCTCCCCGATGGCCGCAGCGGCTTTGGTCTGGTACGCGGTGTCACCGTGCGAGCCCCGTTGGTGCATCGGCAAGTCCAACTGGTTGCTGGAAATTGGCCTGGGAAGAACGAAGTGATCGTCGGCCGTCTGGCCAGCACAAAAATGGGAGCCGGGTCAGCTTCGCTGGCGATCGGCGACACGATCGAGTTTGAAGGTAATCGCTGGACGGTTTCTGGCCATTTCCAGGCCAATGGTTCGATGTACGAAGCGGAGCTGTGGTGCCGCCTGGAGGATTTTCAGCTGGCGACCAAACGGCAAGACATCGGGCTAGTCGCGCTCTTGTTGCAAGATCCGGCCGCCATGGCCGACATTCAATTGTTTTGCAAGGAGCGAGTGGACTTGGAATTGACGTCGGTTCGAGAGAGCGATTACATTGCCGACCTACAAGAATTTTTTCAACCGCTGCGGACCCTCGCTTGGGTCGTGGTCTGGTTGGTAGCGGCGGCCGGAGTGTTTACGGGCTTGAACATGATGTACGGTGCCGTCGCGGGTCGGGGTCGAGAAGTCGCGACGTTGCAAGCGATCGGTTACCGACGTCGGGCGATCGTCATCAGCATCCTGCAAGAGGGCCTGCTGTTGGCCGCCGCAGCGTCGCTGCTGGCCGGCGCGGTTTCATTGTTTTTCATCGATGGCTTGGCCGTCCGCTTCACGATGTCGGCGTTACGCTTGCGGATCGACAACGAAGCGATACTGATCGGCTGCCTAATTGGTTTATTGGTGGGTGTGCTTGGAGCCATTCCCCCCGCTTGGCGAGCCATGCAAGCGGATGTGGTGGAGGGGCTCAAGGCAATTTAGCGACGTAAGGCCGCTCTTCCAAAACCGACAACATACGTAACCCGAAGCGTCAGCGAGGGCCAGTTTTCGGAGAGACGCTTATTATCAAACGAATCAAAATCTCCTGGAAGGATAAACCTATGTCACGTTGGATCGCATTTGTGTTGTTATTGCTGACCGGTATCGGCTGTTCGCGGGAATTCGCGGCATCGTCGGCGATTGCCCCCGAGGCTGAAAAAATCATGATGTCAATGGAACCGTCGGGTGCGTTGAGCATCAAGGAAGCCCACGCTTCTTCCGATTCTGGGACGACCACAGTCGTGGTTGGTCGCATCGGGGGGACGGCCAAGCCGTTTGTGGACGGTCTCGCAGTGTTTAATATCGTAGACCTGAGTGTCGAAGGGTGCGAAAGCGACCCGCACTGCAGGGCACCGTGCAATTTGCCGCCAGAAGAATTGAAAGTCAGCACGGCGCTGGTCAAACTGATCGGCGATAATGGATCAGTGATTCCGCGAGATACCCGTGAGTTGCTCCCGGTCAGTAACAGCAGTATCGTGGTGGTCCATGGCCGCACGAAGCGGAACGATCACGGGAACCTTACGATTCTGGCTAAAAAAGTATTCGTTCGCCCGGCGAAATAATCCATGAACCCTTCCGAGTTAGACCTGCAGGCTTTGGCAGTCGATCGCTCGACCGAGGGTCGGCAGAGCGTCGTTCCGCCCCCACAGCGGTGGTTCTCGCGTTATGTGGTGCCGCTGGGCTTGTTGTTCGGGTTCGGTACCTTGGTGGTGTTGGCATCGGCCGCGCAGTGGATACCGCGCCAGCCGGTGACGGTGATTCCCGTGGTAATTGCCAAGTCGACGAATCAGCGCGGGGGCATGGTCTTGTTTCAGGCACCGGGCTGGGTCGAGCCGCGGCCGACGCCCATCAAGGTCGCCGCGCTGACCACTGGGATCATCGAGGAGTTGCTGGTCGTCGAAGGAGATTATGTCGAACAAGGGGAGCCGATCGCTCGCCTGGTGGCGATCGACGCCGAACTGAACCTTGCCAAGGCGAAAAATCTCGTCGAAATTCGCGAGGCTGCGTTAGAACAGATCGAGGCGGAACAACAAGCGGCCTTCGTTCGCCTCGATCGCCCGCTGCAACACCGCGTCGAGCTGGCCACCGCGCACAGCGAATTGGCCAAGGCGCAAGCGGTCAAACAGATTCTTCCCTACCAAATCGCGGCGGCCAAGGCCGAGGTGGAATTCGCGGAAAAAAGTCTTGTTGGCAAAAAGGCGGCGCAAACCGCAGTGGCCGAACGCGCCATCAATCAATCGGAGCGCGATCTGGCGACCGCCAGGGCGACCCTCCAAGAGCTGTTGGAACGCCAAGCCAGCATCGATCGTGAACTGGAGGCTTTGATGGCAAAAACCGAGGCCCTCGAACAGCAAATCGAATTGCGCATCGAGGAGAAGCGGCAACTCGACGAAGCCAACGCCCGAGCGCGGTCCGCCCGTGCCTTGTGCGAGGAATCGCGGCTGCAACTGCGTGAGGCAGAACTAATGCTCGAACGAACGGTGATTCGTGCCCCTGTTTCCGGACGAATTTTGAACCTTGATGCCGCGCCTGGATCGAGCGTCAACGAAGGGCATTTTGGCGGCAGCACCGTCGCCGAGATGTACGACCCGAAAAAACTGCAAGTCCGCGTCGATGTGCGACTCGAGGATGTCCCTAAGGTCTCGAAAGGCCAGCAAGTCGAAATTCGCACCGCGTCAGTCAATCGCGTCATCCAGGGGCGAGTGCTCCACCTCACAAGTACCGCAAACGTGCAACGAAACACGCTGGCGGTTAAGGTCGAGTTGGTCGACCCGCCGGAGACAGTCAGCCCCGAAATGCTGGTCTCGGCCACGTTTATGGCCCCCGCGACAACCGAGCCTGACGATCGAGCGACACGCGACGAAATCATTTTGATTCCCAGCCAATTGGTGCAGACCGGCGGCAGCGGCAAGTTTGTGTGGGTCGTTGACGATCAACAACGGGCTCAGCAAAAAGCCGTCGAGACGGGAGCGACCGCTGAGTCCGGTTTGGTGGAAATCAAAACCGGTTTGACGGTTACCGACAAGGTGATTGTGGCGGGTAGCGAAACGCTGAAGCCGGGAGGCCGAGTCGTAGCCAGCGAGGATCGTACCCTCGGCGTGTCCAATCGTTAGTAATCAGGAGCAGCGAACATGGCCCTCGTAGAAATCCGTGACGTGACGAAATCGTTTCGCAAGGGGGACGAGACGATCACGCCCCTCGATCGCGTCTCACTGGATATTCACGATGGGGAGTTCGTCTCCCTAATGGGACCCAGCGGGACAGGAAAAAGCACCTTGCTGAATCTGATCAGCGGCATTGACCGCCCCAACCAAGGGTCCATCAAAGTCGCGGGCGTGGATATCACTCGCCTGTCTCGATCGCAATTAGCTGATTGGCGTGCGGCCAATCTCGGCTATATCTTCCAGACGCACAATTTGATCCCAGTGCTAACGGCCTATGAAAATGTCGAATTGCCGACGCTGCTCTTGAAGATTTCCGCCGCCGAACGGAGAAAACGCGTGCAAATCGCCCTCGAAGCCGTCGGCCTTACCGACCGCGCCCACCACTATCCACGGCAATTGTCCGGCGGCCAAGAGCAACGAGTCGGCATAGCCCGCGCGATCGTGGCCCATCCGAAGATCGTCGTCGCCGACGAACCGACCGGGAGCTTAGACGCAGAGACGAGCGAAAGTATACAGGTCTTGCTCCAGCGACTGAATCAGGAACTGAACATTACCCTACTGATGGTGACCCACGATGCGAACCTGGCGCAACTAGCCCGGCGGCGATTGCAACTCGATCGCGGTAAAATTCACGAGGCCGCGACAGGTTTAGCAACCGCACTCATGAGCAGCTGAGGTCGATAATGCTACGTTACGTCATTAAAACCTTGCTACGACATCGCACCCGCACGTTGCTGACCATCGGCGGAGCAGCGGTGGCGATGTTCGTTTTTTGCTTCGTCGAGGCGATCCAAGAGGGCCTGCGCAAGATGACCTCCGAGAGCGAGAGCAATCGAACGCTGGTCGTGTATCAAGAGAACCGCTTTTGCCCTAGCACCAGCCATTTGCCGATCGACTATGCGCGGGAAATCGCCAAAATTCCGGGGGTAGCTGAGGTGATGCCTGTCCAAGTCTGGACCAACAACTGCCGCGCAAGTTTAGATGTGGTCGTCTTCAATGGTGTCGATCCGCAATTGATCAAACGCTTTCGGAAACTCGAGGTCATCGAAGGCTCCGCCACAGGATTTGAAACCGAATCTAATGGTGCTCTGGTCGGACGAACACTGGCGAGTCGCCGCGGGATCAAGGCGGGCGATACGTTTTCGATCGGGCCCATGAGTGTGAAGGTGTCAGGGATTTTCCGTTCGCCGGTCGCTGCCGAAGAAAACGTGATCTATACCCCCGTCAGCTATTTGCAAATGGCTGAAGGGACCGACAACGCTGGGACGGTAACGCTGCATGAGGTCATGGTTGCTCCCGATGCCGACCTCAACGCGCTCGCCGAGACCATCGACCAGGCCATGAAAAATGGGCCGGTTCCGACGAAAACTCGAACGCGGGGGGCCTTTATGGCTCATGCGGTCAGCGACCTGGTCGATTTCATTCGCTTTACCGCTTGGCTCGGCTATGCGTGCTTGGGGCTGGTCCTTTCGATCGTGGCGACCACCACTGTGATGAGTGTGCAAGATCGGATCAAAGAATACGCTGTGCTGCAAACGTTAGGCATCCGTCCGGCAACAGCGGCAAGGCTGGTACTCACCGAGAGTACGACGCTGTGCATTGTGGGAGGGCTTGTCGGCGCTGGGCTCGCGCTGGCGATGTTGGCTTGGTTTCGTTTCGCGATGACGACCGAAGGGGTTTCGCTGGCGATTTTGCCCTCGATCCGCCTGGGGCTCCTGGCCGGAGTGTTGTCGGTGTCCGTCGGCTTGATTGCCGGAATAGGGCCCGCCATCCAAGCGGCTCAGACGCCGATCGTGGCAGCACTCCGACAAGAGTGAGGTCGAAGTTAGCTTGGTCCGTCAGGCGAGTTCTCAATCGCGGGACTTGGTCGAGTTTTCCTTGCCGCGCTGAATCGAAATGAAATGCCAACCCGACAGATACCAATCGTCACCAAAGGCATGGCACCAGCGGCATTCGGCGAGAAAGTAGGTCGGGCTCCCCTCGAGTGAATGAACGCGCAACAACGCCACTTCCCCTTCGTTCAACTTCTTCTCGGTGATCAAGCTGATCCCATGCTCCGCGATGTTCTGACTCGTCGCGCGGATCGCCTCGGTCGTTCCGCGGACGACTAGCGAGCAAGGCCGGACGAAGTGCCTGCGAATCGCGGAGCGGCACTCGAGATTATTGAAACGAACATCTTCCGCCTCGAGCCGCGCGACCGCGCGACCGATCAGGTTTATCCCCGCTTGGTTTCCTGATGGTAACGACGGATTCATGAAATTTCCTAACTTGCGACGCTACGCGGCGTTCGGCGTCTGGCGATCGGCAGCATAACTCTCCGCTGTAATATAGGTCGCACGACGGAATCGGTCAGTCGTTCGTAGCCCGTCGCTTCGCGAGTGGCGACCGACGTAGCGAACGATCCGAAGCTATCGAATTTGAGGGTCTTTTCTGCGGGAATTCTGCGGTGTCTCGGCGGGGCGAGGCCGAATTTCGGGTGACCGTTCACGCCGTGCTGCGTTCCCCGCTGCGAATTCGGACCATGGGTCACTTCCTCGACGTAGCATGCGCTCCGGCCAATTCGCTGCAGGTCGCGGTTAGACGACGAAAAGCGTCGCTAGTCAACGGTTAAAATTGCGGCAATCGCATCAGCATGTCTCGTATGCTCGCCGGAGTGACTTGGGGCCAGCCAACGTCAAGCAAGAACATCGTTTGGCTCGCTCGACCAGCGTTGCGTGTCGCAGTTGCCGCACCAAATCGCAAGGGCTATCATGTGAGAGCATTGGGCAAGCTGATTCGACTACGGGGGGGATGGCAGCAGGTCCGGGCAGGTTCACAACGTCATGGCCAAGAACTACGGTTTCATCATCGACAATCGGCGGTGCATCGGCTGTCATGCCTGCACGGTCGCCTGCAAGTCGGAACACTCGGTGCCGGTCGGCGTCAATCGAACCTGGGTCAAATATGTCGAGAAGGGGACCTTTCCCAACTCGCGCCGACTGTTTTCCGTCATGCGGTGCAATCATTGCGACGCAGCACCTTGCGTGGAAATCTGTCCCGTGACGGCTCTGTACCGTCGCCCCGACGGCATTGTCGATTTCGACAACCGACGGTGCATCGGCTGTAAGGCTTGCATGCAGGCCTGTCCTTATGATGCCCTCTACATCGACCCGCAGACACATACTGCCGCCAAATGCAATTACTGCGCTCATCGCATCGATGTCGGACTTGAGCCAGCTTGTGTGGTGGTTTGTCCGACGCAGGCGATTGTCAGCGGAGATTTGAACGATCCTGAGTCGAAAATTTCTCGCTTGAAAAGTCGGCAACAGGTGACCGCTCGCAAGGTCGAAAAGGGAACTTTTCCGGCTGTCTACTACATCGACGGTGATACGGCGTCTCTCGATCCACTGGCCACCGAGCCGATTGCAGAGAGCCTGTGGAGCCAGCAGAATCGCGGCGTCGGTTTCGAAGCTCCCGAGTTGGTCAGCGATGGGCGTCATCCGCTCGATCGGCTGGGCGATTGGTTGTCGTTGGGAGAAACGTCGGCAACTTTTGCCAAGCAGGTCGATGCGAATCGTCAAAACCTGGCCGGCACTCCCCGCCGAGTCTACGATGCGCCGCGGAAGGGGATCCCCTGGGGCTGGCAAGTCACCGCGTACCTGTGGACCAAAGGGATCGCGGCCGGCGTAGCGATGTGGGTCGCTTTGGGGGGGCTCAGCGGTTCCCTCGCAGGCGAATTCGGGCTGCGGGCTTGGGGAGCGGCAATCAGCCTTATTTTTTTGGCGTTGACTGGGCTGCTCTTGACGACCGATCTGGAGCAACCGCAGCGATTTTTATACGTCTTGCTACGTCCCCAATGGCGGAGTTGGCTGGTGCGAGGCGCCTACATCATCACTTTCTTCGGTGCCATTGTAACGGCGTACTGGTTGATCCTGGCCTGGGGGGGGGCGGCGTTCGCCGTGGAGGGACTGGTGCTTGCGGGGGGGGCGGCGACGGCGGCTTACACGGCGTTTCTATTCGCCCAGGCCAAGGGGCGAGATTATTGGCAATCACCCCTGTTGCCGGTACAGATGCTTGCTCACAGCCTGCTCCTGGGCGCAGGTGCCTCGGCCGTCGGCAACGGGTTTACCGGGATTATCTATGGGGAGACGGCGGCTGCTCCACGTTGGTTTGTCCTGTCCGCGTTGGGAACGGCCGCGGGGTTGCATTTGCTGTGCGAACTGAGCGACATGTTGCTCACGCATGGGTCAACGGCCGCCGGGCGAGCGGCGAAGGAAATCGTTTGGGGCCGCTACGCGCGGCAGTATTGGTGGGGTAGCTTCTTGCTCGGCGGAATCATCCCCTTGCTGATGTCGTGGGTCGGGACAACCTGGAGTTTACCCGTTGGCGGCCTGGCGGCCTTGGTCGGCATCTACGTGTCGCAACATATTTTGGTGTACGCCCCGCAACAGGTTGCACAAAGTTGATCGAGCCTCATTCATTCTAAAGTCTACCCATGAGTTCTTCGTCAAACCGTAACTGGATCGAACGACTTGCCGTCTCCCTCGGAATCATCCCGCCGCTGGAATTGCCGGACCGGCAAGCCCGCTTGCCAGTCTTGCCGACAGCGGACTTGGCAACGACCCCGCCACCGGAGCGCTGGGACGATTGGGTCGAGTACGAGGCGACCGCTTGGCCGCGGCCGGTGACGAAGGAATATCAAATTGTGCCGACCACCTGCTTCAACTGCGAGTCGGCGTGCGGCTTGCTGGGCTACGTCGATAAGCAAACCGGTCAAGTCCGACGCTTCGAGGGGAATCCCTATCATCCAGGGAGCCGCGGGCGAAACTGCGCCAAGGGGCCGGCGACCATCAACCAAATCCAAGACGTCGACCGGATACTCTACCCGCTGAAGCGGTCCGGCCCCCGCGGCTCCGGCCAATGGCAACGCGTCTCCTGGGACGAGTGCCTGAACGATATCGCGGGGCGAATCGCGCGAGCCCTGCGCGAGCAGCGTCACAACGAAGTGGTTTATCACGTCGGTCGGCCAGGTCATGAGAACTACATCGAGCGTGTGCTCCAGGCCTGGGGTGTTGATGGCCATAATAGCCACACGAACATTTGCAGCGCCGCTGCTCGACTGGGCTATGCGATTTGGCAAGGGTATGATCGCCCGTCACCTGATCACGCCAACGCGAATTTCATCCTCTTGATCAGTGCCCATTTGGAGTCGGGGCATTATTTCAACCCGCATGCTCAGCGAATTATCGAGGGGAAGCTGAAGGGGGCCAAATTGTGCGTCCTCGACCCTCGCCTGTCCAACACGGCCAGTGTCGCTGACTACTGGCTGCCGACGCAACCGGGGAGCGAGGTGGCGGTGTTGCTGGCCATCGCTCGGTTGCTGTTGGAGCAAGGGGCCTGCCATCGGGAATTCCTTCGCGATTGGGTGAACTGGAAAACTTATTTGCGTGAGCTCCATCCAGAACGGCCAGAGACATTGGATGAGTTCCTGGTAGTCTTGCAAGCCGATCTGGCAAAGTTCACGCCCGAATTCGCCGAGGCCGAATCAGGGGTTGAGGCAAGCCAGATTCGCGAGGTCGCTGCCGAGATCGCCCGAGCCGGGACGCGCTTGGCGACGCATAATTGGCGGAGCGCGTCCAGTGGTAACCTGGGTGGATGGAGCGTTTCGAGGGCGCTGCATTTGCTCAATGTCTTGACGGGCAGCGTCGGTACGGTGGGCGGCACGTCGCCGAGCGGCTGGAACAAGGTCAAGCCGAAGGTGTTCGACACTCCGCCGGCGCAGAAATTCTGGAACGAACTGCACTTTCCCAACGAATTCCCCTTGGCCCATTACGAAATGAGTTTTCTCCTGCCGCATTTTCTGAAGGAAGGCCGCGGGCGACTCGACACCTACTTCACGCGGGTCTTCAATCCCGTCTGGAGTTACCCCGATGGATTCTCGTGGATCGAAATGCTGCTGGACGAATCCAAGGTCGGTCTGCATGTTGCGCTGACGCCCACCTGGAATGAGACCGCTTATTTCGCCGATTACGTGTTGCCGATGGGACACGCCAGCGAGCGGCACGACTTCAACAGCTATGAAACGGACAGCGGTCGCTGGATCGCGTTTCGGCAGCCAATTCTCCGCGAGGCCGCTCGCCGACGTGGCCAGCATGTGGAATTCACTTATCAGGTCAATCCGGGTGAAGTTTGGGAAGAAGACGAATTCTGGATCGAATTGTCGTGGCGCATTGATCCGGACGGCTCCTTGGGGGTCCGCAAACATTTCTTGTCCCCCTATCGACCCGGCGAGAAGATCACGATCGACGAGTACTATCGCTACATTTTCGAGCAGATTCCCGAACTGGTTTCGACAGCAGCCGCAGAAGGTTTGTCCCCACTCGACTACATGCGGCGTTATGGGGCATTTTTGATCGAAGCTCACGCCTATCAAAAATATTTGACGAAGCTGCCCCCCGAGCAATTGATCGATGCTGACGTCGATCCCGAGACAGGCGTGATTCAGAAGGACGGAAAGACGATCGGCGTGCTGGTCAATGGCCAAGCTTGCGTCGGATTTTCTTCGCCGTCCCGAAAGCAAGAAATCTACTCGACGACCATGCGCGACTGGGGCTGGCCCGAACACGTCGTCGTGGATTACATCAAGTCCCATGTGCATCCGGACGAGATCGATCGCGACCAACAAGAATTCGTGCTGACGCCTACGTTTCGCCTGCCAACACTCATCCATTCCCGCAGCGGGAACGCCAAGTGGCTGGCTGAAATCTCGAACCGCAACCCGCTGTGGATGCATCCGTCAGATGCTGAGCGGATTGGCATCGGCAATGACGATCTGGTTCGCGTCTCCACCGAGATCGGCTACTTTGTCGATCGTGTGTGGATTACCGAAAGTATCAAACCCGGCATCGTCGCTTGCTCGCATCACCTGGGCCGCTGGCGACGGCCACAAGACCCCGCGGCCAACCGGTGGGCGATGAATGTGGTCGACATCGATGTTCAAGACAGCGTCTGGACAATGCGACTGCGTGAGGGAATCAGTCCCTACCGCAGCGACGATCCGGACACGGCGCGAATTTTTTGGAAGGATGGCGGGGTACACCAGAATTTGACCTTTCCGGTGCAACCGGATCCGATCAGCGGCATGCATTGTTGGCATCAGAAGGTCAAGGTGGAACGGGCACTGGAGCACGATCGCTATGGCGACGTGCAGGTCGATACCAACAAGTCCTCCGCGGTGTATCGCCGCTGGATGCAAATGACGCGGCCGGCTCCGGGTCCGAACAACTTGCGTCGGCCCCTATGGTTCAATCGTCCCCTCCGACCTGCCGAGGAAATGTTCTATCTTGGCCAATCCGACGTGGAACTTGCGCGATAATCGTCTTGAGCTCGGGATACGAGCCGGCGTTCACTCATTACCCAGCAAAACGGTATGGTGCCCGAATCTAACCATCGGTCGTCCCGCTATTCCAGAATTCGCACGGAATCTGGATGTGCAACGAGCACGACGGCAAGAAAAATCGGGCGCGCTTTAGCGTCCGGTTGTCACGGGACCCGCGGGCTTGCGCCCTGCGGCTAACAGGATGTTTTGACACCAAGCCTAAATCGACGGCGAATCAGCGTTGATCGTCGTCGAAGTCCAGGTTCGAATAAAACGTGGCTCGGCGATACGCGTCGGGATCGATTTTTTTCAATTCCTCGAGCGCGGATTTGGCCTCCGGTAGTGGGCAGGCCTGCAAGTACTGCAAGATCGGCACGCGGGCCCAATTCGGCTTCGTGTCCATCTCCTTGAACATCTGCACCAGTTTGGGCATGACCGACCAATCCTCCCACCGAGCCAAGTCCGGGATCACGATATCGGCCAGCTTGGGGCGATCGAGCAGTTTTCTCACCGTGACGACCAACGCATCGCGGGGGATGATTTTTGCTTCGGTACCATGAAAACGAAGAGCGGACACGACCTCTTGAATCGCCACATATTCGCGTTGATCGTTGAGCAGAAATTGCGTTTCGATCAAGGGCAAGCCGTCTGGACCTTTGAGGGATAGATAACAGGCGACCAGAGCGTCGAGTCCCTCCTTGTCCTTTTTGTCGTAGCTGGTCAGCATCTTTTCGAGTAGCGGGAGGTCTTCCTCCGGTTTGCCACAGACCCCCAGCAACGTCAAATACAACCGCCGACGACTGATTTCGACCGTCCGGTCTTTGATCAACTCCAACAAGCGCGGTCGATTCATCGAATCCCGCATCCCCAGCAGATCGACATAGCTCGCGACGGCGAATTCATCGTAGGCATCCATCGCAAGCACGGGGAGTTCATCTTCGAAGTAGTCTTGGAAAAAAACTAGACGCTCCGGCCCTTTCTCAGGAATTCGCTGCAGGGCTTCGAGATAGCTTTTGACGCGCGGGTGACTGGGTATCGCCTCCTCCCAGAGGGTCATGGGCGGCCCCAAACCGAAGCACAAGAATTCATCGCCGACGGCGGCGGGAACCAGCAGAGGCGCGGCGAACTCCTCAGATACTTTGATGAAGTTTTCGCCTTTGAAGATCCGTTGGACAGCGAATCGGCCTTGAGGCACCGGCCCCTCGATTTCCTCCTTCGGCGGCGGAATTTCGACCAGCCGAGCCGTGACGACGAGATCATTGATTTTCATGCGTTGCGCCAATGTCATGTTGATCGCTTCGCAAAACGGGCACTGCGATTGGCTGCGGTTTTCGGTCTCGAGTCGATCTGCGAAGGCACTCAGCGGCAAAACACAGGCCGCGGCGCTCGCCAGGCACCGGGACAAAAGGTTGGTCATACTTTCTTCTCCAGTGCTGACGGCATGGTCACGATGAGAATGGTGAGGGCAAGAAAAATCCGGCGATTGTCAAATAGATGATAATTCCCAATATATCGACGATCCCGGCGACGAACGGGTTGCTCATCAGGGCAGGGTCCAAGCCCAAGAATTTGAAAAACAGCGGCAAGGTCGCCCCGGTGATAGTTCCCGTCAGAATCACCATCACGAGCGTCAAGGGTACGATCAAGACTTGAGGAAAACCAGGGACGGACGGGAAAAAGAACAGCACGATCAAATAGCCCACGAAGCCCAATTTAAAGCCAAGCAGAATTCCCATGATAAACTCTCGCACGATCACCCGCAGCCAATCTTTGACCGTGACCTCGCCATGCACCAAGGCCGCAATAATCAAAGTGGCTGATTGGTTCCCGGAGTTTCCGCCGGTACTGATGATCATCGGGATAAACGGAACCAGCCAAGCCCAGGCCTCCAGATGCCGATCGTAGCTTTGCAAAGCTGTGGCAGTCATCAGCGAACCGAGAAACAAAACCAGCAGCCACAGCCCCCGTTTGTAGCTGAACGTCAAGATCGAGGTGTTGAGGTAGGTATCCTCTAGCGGTTCGACGGCCGCGCTCCGCACCAGATCATCCTGAGCCTCCTCGCGGACGACATCGATCACGTCGTCGTGCGTGATGATGCCAACAATATGGTTTTCATCATCGACGACCGGAATCGCCAACAAGTCCATGCGAGCGACCTTCTTGACCACATCGGCTTGGTCCTCTTGAGCATTGGCCGAGATCAGTGCCGTTTCCATGATCTCCGACAATTTGGTCAGCGGATTCCGCAAGCCTGCCAGCAATTGCCGAGCGGACACTACACCGCGAAGATGACCCTCATCGTCCACGATGTAGACGTAGTAGATCGTTTCGACATGTTCTGACTGTTTGCCGATTTCCCGAATCGCCTCGCCGATTGTCAACGTTTCGGGGAGCTTCATAAACTCCGTCGCCATGATCGAGCCAGCAGTTCCCTCGGGATATTGGCTCAATCGCATGATGTCCCGTCGCTCGTCGACAGGCAGGCGCTTAAGCAGGTCCTCCTTGATGTCTTCGTCGACGTCGCTCAGCAAGTCGACGCGGTCGTCGGACGACAACTCAGCGATCAGCAATGCGATTTCTTCCCGGTCTTGGGTCTCGATGATTTGCTTTTGAAAATCGTGATCAAAAAAGCCAAAAATCTCGCTGGCTCGGGACCGCTCCGCGTGTTTCAGGATTTGCCAAGCTTCGCCGGGCGTCAAACCGTCCATGAAATCGGCGGTCCGCGACGGGTGGAGCGTCACGCAAAATTCGCGCAGCTCGGCCTCATTGTTCTCGGCCAGCATCTCGCGTAGCTCAGGAAGAAAAAGCGTGTTGACCATACCGATGTCGCAGGACGAATTCGAAGCGAAAGAGGCGCAGGCACTCAGCCAGCGTCGCAAAACTACTACCGATCATTATGCCGAGGAAGCTGACCGAGCGGCAATCAAGGCATCCAGCTCGGCCTTGAGCCGGGGCAAGATTTCGTCGTACGTGAGGGCCCCCAACGACTCGGGACCACGCTTGAGATTGACGTACTGCGGACCGCACCACAACCCCAAGTCCGCGTCATCGGTTTCGCCAGGGCCGTTCACTCGGCAACCCATAACGGCGATCGTGATTTTGTGCTCGGCGGCGTATTGGGTCATTTCGCGAATATTTTCGGCCAGATTGACAAAGGCCTCGTTTTCGACGCGTGAACAGCTCGGGCAAGAAATGATGTTCAGCCCGTTGCGATTGAAATCAACCACCGAGCGGACCCGCCCCGCGTAAATGTCGCGAATGATTTCACGCCCCACGGCGATTTCTTCCCCTTTCCGATCATTGGGAACGGTAAGCGACACGCGGACGGTATCGCCGATCCCGCGACCGATCAATTGCTCGAAGGCGATGCGAGTCTTGATGATGCCGTGCGGTGGCAGCCCCGCCTCGGTGACCCCCAAGTGCAGTGGCACATCGGGCCGGAGTGACGCGAAACGTTGATTGACCTCGACGACCTTGTCGGGATCGCTATCCTTCAGCGAGACGCAGTACCGAGTGAAGCCAATCGAGTCGAGAAATTCGCAGTGTTCGATCGCACTAGCGATCATCGGTGAAATCGAATCTTCATGGGGAAACTTGTCTTTGATTGCGGGATCGACACTACCGCAATTCACTCCCACCCGCACCGCGCAATCGTGACGTGCGGCGATGTCCGCCAGCCAACGCACCTTGTCTTGCCAGCTTTTTTGCCGCTCGTGATGGTACAGGTGACCGGGGTTGTAACGGAGTTTATCGACATGCGGCGCGACGATCTCAGCCAGGCGATAATTTTCCTGCAAATCGACGGACAGATTGGCCCGAGTCGCCTTTCGGATCGGCGCCAGCGCCTCGGCGTCCTTGCGGCTATCGACGGCGATCCGCACGACGTCGGCTCCGGCATCCTCGAGGAGCCGCACCAGGGCAATCGTGGCCACGATGTCAGTCGTTTTCGTTGCCGTCATCGATTGAACGGCGATCGGATTTCCAGCTCCGATCGTCAGATTGCCGATTTTGACGGCCCGTGTAGGATTGCGTTTAATGTCGACCACTGAATTTCCCTCGCGATTGCCGCAGGTAGCCGAAGGGGCGGGACAGCCTTGTCCCCTATCGACGAACCGCGTTATCCCGGCGGCTGGCAACATCATCATGCCGATCAGGAGTCAGCGACTTGGCTGTACCACCACCGTCGATTGCGCTATATCCGTGGATTCCAGCAAACTGAGCAGGCGGAATTTCGCCAACGACCGGCGACTACTTTTCTTCCTGGACCGTCGGGACGACCCATACCTTGAGCTCGGCCTCGATTTCGTGATGCAGGTGGGCCCGCACTGTATACAAACCGAGTTCCTTAAGCACCCCTTCCATACGAATCTGGTCGTTATGAAGATTGACGTTGTGCTGCTTGAGCGCGTTGGCGATGTCGACCGCGGTCACGCTGCCGTACAGATGGCCGTCCTCGTTGGCATTGGCTTCGATGGTCACGCTCAGTTTGCTGATCGTGTCGGCCAGGCTGCGGAGATCTTTCAAGCGGGCTTGCTCGATGGCCAGCAACTTCGCACGATGTTTTTCGACCATTCGCTTGTGATGCGGCGTCGCCAAGGTCGCGAGACCTTGCGGCAAGAGATAATTGTTGGCGTAGCCGGGCCGCACCTCGACGACGTCCCCTTGTCGTCCCAAGCCGTCTACCGTCTGGATCAGCAAGAGTTCGACGCCACCGTTTTTACCTACGGGTAGTCGTTTGTAGCGGGGTTTTGATGCTTTGGTCTTGGTCATGAGTTTCGTTGCCGTAGTGGTTCCAAAAGTTCGAGTTTGAATGTCTTCAACAATCTGCGGATTAAAAAGGAACATCGTCCGGTGGCGGCGAATGGCTGGCGGAATGTCCCATCGTGTCGCCGTGATGGGAAGCTTGGCTCGCCGTTTGCTCGGTGGGTCGCCCGCTGCCGGGTCCGCCGGGGCGAGAGCCGATCATTTGCATGCGGTCACCGATCACCGATAGTTTGCTCCGTTTTTGGCCGTCAGTCTCCCAGGTTTCATATTTGAGCCGCCCCTCGATCAATACCGATGAACCTTTCGACAGGTACTGATTGGCGATTTCTGCGGTGCGCCCAAACAGGGTAACATCGACAAAGGTCGGTTCGTCGACCCATTCGTTGTTCTTTTTGACTCGGTCGTTGACGGCCAATCCCAATTTTGCGATCGCCATCTGGTTTTGAGTGTACTTCAACTCGACGTCACGAGTGAGGTTTCCGAGCAAAACCACCAGATTGTAACTTGCCATAGGAACATCTCCTGGGGACCTTCAGACCGCTAACGTGGTGACGTGATCGTCACCGAAGTTGTTTAATCGAAGGACTCGGTTTTGCCGCCACGGAGCGTTGTAACGGTTGGCCACATTTTGTCGAATGATTGTCGATGCAGGGCATCGATCGACAAGCCTTACCGGACCAATGTGGTCGGGTTTGAACCGATTGAGCCTTCGCTATTTATTCTTCTGCGGCCTCTCCGTCATCCGATTCAACGTCGTCTATCGCTGCACCGACCGTCGCCAATTCGGGTGGGGGCAGGATTTTTTCGCCCTTCGCGACCGATACTAAGGTGTCAACCAAACGAGGATCGACTTTCAAAGGGAGGTGTCGCAGCACGACGTCTTGAATGCGGCAGGCCCGGTTGAATTTCGGCAGGTTGGTTGATTCGAGGGCGAAATAGGTCAGCCAATAGACCCCCTTGCGATGCCCATTGATGGGATAGGCCATTTTTTGTTCGTTCCACAAGCGGCTGGCCAGGATTTTTCCCCCGGAATTCTTGACCAGATCCTCGACCACGTTCGCGATAGAACTGGGGTTCTTCGCATAGGCGTTCGGATTCAAAATGAACATACACTCGTAAACTTGCTCAGCCAACGTCAGTTCTCCGTCGCGAAAAATTCAATCTATGTATTTTGGATTTCAATTGTATTGGTTCATCGCCGCGACCAGTCCAGATTTCATCCAAATGATTGCAGCATCGGTGGCTCGTGAGATTGCATCGGCAATCACCGAGGTTTCATCTTTATTGAATTGGGAGAGGACATAGTCCGCAGCGTCCCACTGCGGCGGTGCCGCTCCAATTCCGATTCTCAATCTTGGGAACACGTTGGTACCCAAGAGGTCACAAATGTTTTGCAGTCCTTTTTGCCCGCCGGCCGACCCTTGCCCGCGGATGCGGATTTTGCCTGTTGGCAGGCTAAGATCATCGCATATTACGAGCAATTCGGAAAGCGGCAATTGATAAAAATCGATGATCGGGCGAACGGCTCGACCGCTCAAATTCATATAGGTCAACGGTCGGACCAATAAAACTTTTTCGCCATCAATCGAGGAGTCGCCGATTTCCGCATCGAATTTCGCTTGGATCCGTGCCACCCCCAACTTGGTCGCCAGTGCATCGATGACCTCGAAGCCAAGGTTGTGCCGGGTGCCCGCGTATTTTTTGCCGGGATTACCCAAGCCAACGATGATCTTCATGGATCGGTTGCACAGCGTGGGCTATTCGGCGTCCTCAGCCTTCTTGCGGGCGATCACTTCAGGCTCGGCTCCCGTTGCCGCGGCTCCCACAGCCTCTGGCGTCTCGACCACAGGCATGTTGCAAATCACGAGAACTTGATCGGGTGAACTCACCAGTGTCGCACCCTCGGGGAGCGTCAAATCGCCCGCACGCAGCGAGTGGTTGACATCGAGTTCGCCGATTTTCAACTCCAACCGCTCGGGCACCGCCGAAGCTGGGCAGCGAATGACGACCTCGTGAACCAGTTGGTTGACGACACCGCCACTCAAAGAGCCCTTGGCGGTACCTTTGAGTACAACCTCGAGCGCGACCTCGACCTGTTCGCCAGCGTCGACGCGGAACAAATCCACGTGCAGGATTCGATCCTCGACGGGATCAAATTGAACCTCTTTAATCAAGGCGCTCTCATTGACGGCCCCTTGCAGTTGTACGATGTGCCCGCTGTGGTTGAGCACCGCCACCAATTCCTTGCGGTCCAGCGTCAACACGCTGGTTTCTTGTCCATGACCGTACAGAACGGCGGGGACCTTCCCGGCGGCACGCAGGCGCCGCATCCGGCTGGTGCCGGTATCCGTTCTGGCGGTTACATTCAATACGTCATTCACGTTAAAAATCCCCAATGCCTGGGCGGCCGGTCAGTCCCAAAGTACGATACGTTCGAAATCTCTGCCGTACTCGTCGTTTCACGCAGATCCATATCCAGCGTGATGTGTCGTCGATTCATGCTCGATTGCGGGCAATCGACCGGAAGCCGCTTCCTGAGTGAAGGCTCTGATTGTCGCAGAATAGGCGGAAATTTCAAGGGCGAAAGTCCAAAAATTCCTCGCGTCAACTTGGCCCAATTCGACTATGGCATTGGGGGCGAAAACGCGGTGTAAGTTTTCGCTAATCCGATAGGTTTGGTGCCAGAACCCGATCAGCCGTTGGGCACTAGCCCCTTGGTTTTAGTAAGCACCCGACGTCGGCCAGTTCGGGCTAATTAGCTTGGCGAGAATGGCCGAATGCGAAACGTAGCAAGCTGCAGCGAATGCCCATACTCTCGATCGCGTCGGAGTCCATCGTAGGTGGCTTCCCAAGGCGGGTGTGCACTCCCGAGGCCCCGATATGTTGGGCGATCCGGACTAGCCGTTTGAAGGGGCTTGACTTATTATTGCGTGATTCAAATTTGGGGAGAAACAATGACTTCCAGAGGTAAACCGCGAGCTGGCAAGCTGGAGTATGTCGAACCGATCGGCCCGCGTGTGTTGGTGCGTAAAGACGAACCCAAAAAGGAAACAAAGGGGGGAATCGCACTCCCCGATGTGGCAGAGATCCCCACGATAACGGGTCGAATCGTGACCATTTCAGCGGCCGTCCACCACGACGAAGATATGCCGTTGAGGCAGTACGACAAGGTTCTTTTTCACCCCAAAAACGCCATTCCCGTCGATTTTGAATCGGACAATCAGCTGTTTGTGGTGCCCGTTGAGGACATCGTGGCGGTGTTTCGGTCGAGCCCACCGAACCACGACGATGATTAGATCGCTTAGTTCCAGCCACCGACTGTCGAACGGCGCGTTAGCCTGCCCTGCCAATCGAAAAAATCGAATCGAGCGGCAGACGCAGCGATAGCTTGATTGCTGCCGAGTTGCCCCTTGGGCCGCAGTATTCTGCCGACCTGGCCCGCACGAAATTTAGGGTGCCACAGAGCGTTTGTTAACGGTCCAGGATTTGCCCACAACCGGGGTCTGCTGCCGCAAAGCCATCCCGAAGCCCAAGCGGGTTATTCGCGCAGAATCCGTTGGTTATTTTTTTGAGTTGACGCGCTGGCTAGTTCCTTTTTAAAGTGGAATCGTTCAGTTTGTGATTTGCCCCCTCGTCGTTCCTCTGGCAGCCGCGGCCTGAAGTTGTCTGTCGGCTGATAGTTCGCCATGTCAATCGATGGAATCATTTTTGACGTCGAGGATATCTTCTTCGATGGCACGTTCTGGCATCGGTACCTGCATCACGCGATTTGTCGCCTGGCAGGTCACCGTTCGTTTGCCGAAGTTCAAACCGCTTGGCAATCGAAATTCTTGCCTCAAGTTTATGGAGGTCAAACGGAATACTGGGACGCGCTGGCGTCCTTTTTTCGTATGTGGGGGCTTAGTGAATGCGAGGTTAGCGAATTATTGGTCGCTGCCCGCAGCCGCATGAAGATGGCACAAACCAACCTCCGATTGTTTCCGCGGGTCAGCGATACGCTGCACCGGCTGAAGACCCGCGGGTTGAAACTCGGCATCTTGTGCAACTCGATTCATCAGCCCGAGACGTTCGCCGAGATGCTGGCCAAGATCGGAGTCCACACCAAGCTCGACGCGATCATTACGTCTCGTTTTCTGGGACGTGCCTTGCCCGACAAGGCTGCCTTTGCCGAGATAGCCAACCTGATTGGATGCCAGCCGCAGAGGTTGGTTTATGTGTCGGCACGGGCATCTCGGTTGCAGGTGAGCCGCGAGGCGGGACTGCGCTGCGTCGGAGTTATCCATCAGGCTCCGGTTCCGCCCCCCCACACTTCGAGCTGGGGGTCGGTTACCATAAGGGACTTGCAAGATCTCGGAGACGCTTTGTTCCAGAGTGATACCGAGCGGGGGCAGCTGGCTCTTTGATCTTCGGCGTCTTTCCCCAGCACGACTGCTGGTCGAATCCCAAGCGGCTGCTGTGCGCGATGGATGTTTCTTGAACGTGGCGAAACAAAACGAGCGATAAAAATGTCAGCGACTGCGATTATTTTGGCTGGGGGAAAAGGGACTCGCATGAAATCGGAACTTCCCAAGGTTCTGTGCGAGGCCAACGGCAAGCCGCTGGTGCGTTACGTGATCGATGCCCTTCGCGAGGCCGGCGTGCAGGATTTCATCATCGTGATCGGATATCGAGCCGAATTGGTCCGCGAGGCGCTCCGTGATTTGCCGAATGTCCGCTTTGCCTTGCAAACCGAACAACTCGGCACGGGGCACGCCGTGATGATGTGTCGCGAACCTCTGCAATCCCTGTCGGGTCCGGTGGTCGTGGTCGCGGGGGATTCCCCGATGCTTCAGGCGGACAGTGTGCGCGGCATTTTGGAGGCATTTCGCCGGCGGCAGGCTGCCTGCGTCTTGGGGACGTTGAAACATCCGAATCCGGCCGGCTTGGGTCGTATTGTGCGCGATGCCACGGGACAATTCGCGCGGATTGTCGAGGAAAAAGACGCAACGCCCGAGGAGCGGCTCATCGACGAAGTCAACATGAGCACTTACGTGTTTGATGCCCAAGAACTCCTGCGGGGCCTCGACCACTTGAAGGCCGAAAATCAACAGCAGGAATACTACATTACCGACTTGCCCGAGATCATGCTGCGACAGGGTTTGACCGTGCTCGCCCTGCCCATCTTGAAACCGATCGAGGCCCTGAGCGTCAACACCGTCGAGCAGCTTGCCGAGGTCGAGGCCGCTCTCAAAAACATGGAAACTGCGAATGCGTGAGCTAAAGATCTTCAGTGGGCGAGCGAACCCGGAACTGACGCAACGGATTTCAGAGTTTTTACATCTCGAATTAGGGGCCTGCCGCCTGAGCACGTTTCCCGACGGCGAATTGCACTGCAAGATCGAGGATGTGCGCGGCCGTGACGTGTTCATCGTGCAACCGACTTGCCCGCCGGTCAATGACAACTTGATGGAGTTGTTGATCATGATCGACACCTGCCGGCGAGCCAGCGCCGAGCGGATTACGGCCGTGATTCCGTACTTCGGCTACGCGCGGCAGGACCGCAAGGACGAGGGGCGAGTGCCGATTACCGCGAAACTCGTGGCCAACATTATCACCCGCGCCGGCGCTGATCGCGTCCTCTGTATGGACTTGCACGCCGCACAGATCCAAGGCTTCTTCGATGTGCCTGTCGACCATCTCTATGCCGGGGCAGTTCTCACGGCGCACTTTCGCACGCTATTCCAAGACCCCAACGACGTCGTGATCGTCAGTCCGGACGAGGGGAGCATCAAACGGGCGGTCGGTCATGCCAAACGATTGGGGGGGCAGCTGGCGATTATCGACAAGCGGCGGTTGGGTGCCGAGACGACGAAGCAAGAAAACATCATCGGCGGCCCGGTGGAGGGAAAAATCTGTCTGATGTTCGACGACATGATCAGCACCGCAGGATCGATCTGCGGTGCTGCTGAGTTGTTGCATCGCTTGGGGGCGAAGCAAATTCACGTAGGGGCTACCCACGGTATTTTCGCCGGACCAGCCATCGAAAAACTCGCCAATGCCCCCATTGATTCGGTCGTCGTGACGGATTCGATTCCGCTCCCTCCCGAAAAACAATTGCCGAAAATCCAGCGGCTGACGATCGCCGGGCTGCTGGGTGAGGCGATCCGCCGAATCCACCAGCACAAGTCGATCAGCAGCATTTTTCAGGACGACCCCGGCGTATCGGTGTAGCCGTCCCGGCGTCGCTACGACAGCGCGAGCTCGATCGTTTCCCCATCACGCTGTAAACAGGACCGGTCAGGCGTGAGATTTTTTGTGACAGTTTTCGCAGAGGCTCGACAGCGCACCGAGCCAGGAAGATTGTCGACGGCGCAGACGTTGGCTGGTCGAGCCGACAATCTTCCTAGTTCCGCTGCTGATTGCGCTTGTTATACTAGAACGCATTCCTGCCGGTGGAGAACGATTCCGCAGGATCGAGGTCAGCAAACTCGAGCTGGCGACGAGATGTGTCTGACCAGATGCGTCGGGTACCGGTCCACAACGGTAAGTGTTGCGCCGCAGGGCGCGGCTTCGGCCGCCGCTGATGCGGGCCGCCGGAGGACCGAAATTCGAGCCTTAATTCCATGAGGGATTGACTGTGGCAAATGTAAAAACTGACCAATGGGCGACGAAGCTGGGAGTGATTTTGGCGGTTTCCGGGTCGGCGGTAGGCCTCGGCAACTTCTTGCGATTTCCGGGCCAAGCCGCGGCGAACGGTGGGGGGGCATTTTTGATCCCCTATTTTTGTGCGCTCCTGTTTTTGGGGATCCCGATCGGTTGGGCCGAATGGACGATGGCTCGATACGGTGGGCGGAAGGGGTTTCACTCAGGGCCGGCCATCATGGGGGTGGTGGGCCGAGGGCGGCTGTCACGGTACTTGGGAATTCTCTCCGTATTGATTCCGCTGGCCGTCTCCTTCTACTACACCTTCGTCGAGGCGTGGTGCCTCGGCTACACCTGGCACTTTTTGGTCAACGGGGGAATCGGTATCGATCCCGCCGCGACCTACACCGAACAAGCGGCCACCTCGTCGAACTTTTTTACCAATTTCATTGGTGCCAGTGCCAACGGGGCGATCTTCGATAGTTCACTGGAAACGCTTTTGTTCTGGCTGATTGTGTTCGCTGTCAACCTGTACTTGATTTATCGAGGGCTCTCGCGAGGCATCGAGCGGTTCTGCTCGATTGCGATGCCGCTGATGGCCATCTGCGCGGTGATCGTGCTTATCCGCGCCTTAACCTTGCCGGCCAACCCCGAGTTTCCCGAGCGCAACGTAGTCAACGGGTTGGGCAGCATGTGGAATCCCGATTTCTCGGCGCTCCTGAATGCCCAAACGTGGTTGGCGGCCGCAGGTCAGATTTTCTTCAGCCTGTCCGTAGGTTTTGGAGTCATTTTGAATTACGCGTCGTACTTGAGACGCAAGGATGACATCGCCTTATCCGGGCTGACATCGGCAGCGACGAACGAAGTATTCGAAGTCGGGTTCGGCGGTTTGATCACGTTGACGTCGGCTTTCGTGTTCCTCGGTGCTGTGGGGACTCTGGAGGCGGTGAAGACAGGAACATTCGGACTCGGTTTTCAGACGCTTCCCGTAATTTTCGCCCAGATGGGGCCACTGGGACGGTATATCGGGGCGATCTTTTTCTTCATGTTGTTTTTGGCCGCGATCACCAGTTCGATTTCGATGTACCAGCCGACGTTGGCGTTCCTGCAAGAAAGTTTGGGAATCTCGCGTGTTCCTGCGATCACGATGATTGTCGTGATATGCTTGATCGGGTCCGGATCGGTGATGTACTTTTCCGAAAACGCGCAATTCATGTCGGTGATCGATGATTGGGTGGGAACCTTGCTGATTTTCGTATTGGCAGCCGTCCAAATCGTTTGCTTCAGCTGGATTTGGGGGATCGATCGCGGTTGGCGCGAGTTGCATTCCGGCTCCAGAATCCAAATTCCGCGGCTGTATCGCTTCATCATGAAATACGTCGCGCCGACGTACTTGCTGGTGGTGTTCGGGTTCTTTTGTTTCAACAATTTGGCCAAATGGGTTGCTGACATTGGCGAGAGTGTCAATCGGCAGTTGGCGATCGGCTTGATTGTCGTGGTGATGGCCTTTCTGGCGTTCTGTGCTTTTTTGGGCGAACAGCGCTGGCGGGCCCAGGGGTTGGATTTGGATGGCGAGGAATTGCTCGATACTTGATCGGTTGGGGGGGTGCGCGGACGGCGGCGCGATCGCGGTCGGCGACTTGTGTGAAAACGGTGTGGTAACGATTAAGTGAGAATGTCAGGAGCATCAAGATGAAACCGGAGGGATGGGCGTTTATGATTGTGTCGCTGGCCTTTGTGTGGGGGCTGGCCGGCTGGTGTTACTGGAAGATCCTGACGGCTCCAGAGGCGGAGGGGAACGAAACAGAACCTTCGTAGCGGATGCCTCGACGAATCGTTTGTCTTGCGGAATACAAGCGAAGGGCAGGGCGGTTGCTTGCGCCCAAAGGTGGTAAACTTTGATAGCTTTCACACCGCCGGCAGGCACCTAACGGCGTTCAGGCGGTTGGCATTTTCGATCGGCTGCGTCCGGTTAAGATTTCTTTTTTCTCGGCGCTCGTGAATCGGTCGCCTTGCCGATTTTGGGGGGAATTATTTCTGAGTGTATCGTGAGACTGAACGGAGACTGTTTTTCTCAAAGCTGTCCTTCAGGCCTAAGCAGCAGACGGTGCGAAATTTTATCAATGCATTTGCTTTCGTCCCCCACTTCGATAAAACAGTGTCATTCAGCGATTTTTTCGCCCCTGCTGAAAACGTCGCGAAACAAGCTCATTTTGGCCTAGGACTCGCAGTCAACGCATCTATGGATAGCACGCCCAACCACCACGAGCCCGTCGATCTGAAAAAGATCGACATCACCGCGAAATCGGTCTCGACTCATGAACTCGAGCATCAAGTCGAAGAAAAGCTTCACGGGGACGAAGACCGTTTCAAGCAGCGATCGCCGTTGCTGTGGTATTTGACCTTCATGGCCCCGTTTTTGCTGGTGGTCCTGGCCCTCGGACTGCTCGTTTGGTTTCGCGGCTTGGAGTTCACGATCAAGGTTTGCATTGCGGCAGTCATCACGTTTTTTGGCTTGGGGCGATTCGTGATCCTGTTCGGCGACAAAGGAGCGGAAACGCTCGAGCAGGCGGTGTCGCGATTCAGTTTCATGACTCCCTGGGAGCTGTTTCTGATGGTCACCTTTATGGATCTGGTGACCGCCATGTTGGTGGCCTTTCACATTGGGGCTTTGTTTCGCGTTCCGCTGTTGGGTAATCGGGTGGCGGCCCTTGTCGAGGATGCGCGATTTGTGCTGGCGAAAATGCCGTGGATGGAACGGTTGGCGTTTACAGGGTTGACGGTTTTCATCGCATTCCCTCTGGCATCGACGGGAGCGATTGGCGGTTCGATTCTCGGGACGCTGTTGGGTCTGTCCCGTAAAAAGGTCTTTTTGGCGACGTTGATGGGCTGCTTGCTGGGTAACGGCGTCCTGCTGGTGGCCTCCGAGCAGATTTCCCGCTTCAATCTCATGACCAACCCTGTGGTCCGGTGGGGTGGGCTGGCGGTGATTGTCAGCCTGATCGTATTCTTAGAAATTCGCTATCGCCGCTCGAAGAAGAAATTCGCTTCGACGCACGCATGAAAAAGCCCGCAACGGTTCCGTCGGCAAGGTCGAGCGATAAGGCTTGGGAGCGATTGAATCGAGAGATCGTCGCCTGTCAGAATTGCCCCCGACTGCTTGCGCATTGCCGTCAGATCGCGAGTGAAAAACGGGCGGCTTATTTGGATGAGTGTTACTGGGGACAGCCGGTTCCGAATTTTGGCCAGCCCCACGTGCCGCTCTTGATCGTCGGCTTGGCTCCCGGCGCGCACGGTGCGAATCGCACCGGGCGGATGTTCACGGGGGATCGCAGCGGGCTGTGGTTGTATCGTGCGCTGCATCATGCGGGCTTTGCCAGCCAACCGTCCTACGAGCGGGCTGATGACGGACAACGCTTGATCGATTGTGCGATCACCGCCGTCTGCCATTGTGCTCCGCCCGGTAATCGTCCCACTGGGGAAGAAATCGACAACTGCGTTGAGTTTTTCGCGCGAAGTTGGGAGTTGGCCGATCCTCGGATCGTGGTCGCCTTGGGGAAAATCGCATGGGATCAGACGTTTCGATTCGCCAAGAGTCGCGGTTGGTGGTCGGGGAAGACTCCGCGGTTCGCGCATGCGGCCGAGGTTGCCCTAAGTGAGCAAACCGTCTTGCTCGGCAGTTATCACCCCAGCCAACAGAATACGTTTACAGGAAAGTTAACGGAAAAGATGTTAGACTCGGTGTTCCGCCGTGCGCGAGCACTATGCGGGTGAAGTCCATTCGAATTTGGATCAATTTTATCCATGAACGAACACGAAAAACCAGAAACCGATGAACCAAGCAACGCGGTGCCAGGCTCTGATGTGCCGACGTCTGGTCAAGCGAACGCTGCCGTGGTCGCCGAACTTGTCAATGAACGCTCGGCCAACGGCTTGGCACAGGCCGGAGGCTCGCCAGTTTATCGTCACGGATGGACGGCGTGGGTCAGTTGGCTGGCGATTATCGGGATGGTTTTGTTCCAGATCGCGACGAACCAACTGGAGCCCGAGGCGCCGGCGGGCGAGGACGCTACAGTCAATATCATGGACGCCCAACTGCAAGGCAAAATAGCGATGTTCCTGGAATCGGTCGCACCGGCGGGGGGACAACCTGGCGCGATTTCGGATAAATCTCCTGTGTCAGTCTTGCAGGGTGTCGATTCCGGTTCCGTACAATCGCGGCTGGCAAAGGCGATTTTGCTGGCCCACTTCAAAGATCTCGCTGGGGCGCGGCGAGCGGTCGAGGAACTTGATCGCGCGATCACAAACGCGGCGTATCAACCGACGGCATCCCAAAAGCGGTTGATCGGCATCACACGCGAGCTGCTACAAATGCCCCCGGTCGAACCCGCGGCGTCGCAGCCGACGACCGAGAGTAGTGAGGCGACACAGGTTCCTGAAAAATCGACCGGAGCCGAGACGCAAGAATCCGAGATACAACGCGGTGAGGCCGCGGCGAGTGAGGTAGGACGACTCTCGCCCGAGGATCGACAATTCCTGATCAAGCAATTGGGGTGGATCGGCGAGTTGGGAGCGGGGTTGCAGGGCGGCGAAACGGCAGCAGTGAACCAGGATGTCGTTGCCGCGTCATGGAAAACCGTGTTCGGATTGGTATTCCTAGGAATGGGAGTAATTCTTTGGGGCTTGATCGGACTGGTCGCCGGGGCGGTCATACTCTACCTGTTAGTGACGGGGCGACTACGCTCGCGATTCGAAAGTCAAACACTGCGTTCGGTGTTCTACTTGGAAACGTTCGCGATTTGGATGGTATCGTTCGTTGCCGCACAGATCGGTATAGCCGTTTTGGTGCGAGTGTTTCTGGGAGAGGCCGGGCAGGATCGGCAGGTATTATTGAGTTGGGTCATGTACCTGATGCCGGTTGCCTTCTTGGGTTCTCTCGTCGTCCTCCTTTGGCCGTTGCTGCGCGGCGTGTCGGTGGGCGACCTGCGACGCGATATTGGCTGGTATGGGAATCCGCTGGTGGAAGGTTTTTGGGGAGTCGTTGGTCAATTAAGTTCGTTCCTACTGCTGGCGGCTGGTTTTATTGCAACGATCATCATCGTCAACGTTCTGAACATGTGGCGTTCGCCGGCTGATGAATTGGCAGGGCTAGAGACCATGGGACACCCGATTCAAGAGGTGTTGAGCGGCGATTTCAAGTTGGTCTTGGTCGTATTCTTCGCGACCTGCGTCTGTGCACCGCTTGTTGAGGAAACGTTATTCCGCGGAGTTTTTTACCGGTATCTACGGGATGTTTGGCAAGGGTGGGGCGCCGTCTGGAAAGTCTTGTTTGCCGTACTGACCAACAGCCTTATTTTTGCGGTCATCCACCCGCAGGGGATTGCTGGGGTACCGGTTTTGACCGCGCTGGCGGTGATGCTGTCGTTGATCCGAGAGTATCGGGGCAGTCTGTGGGGATCGGTTACTGTGCATGCCGTTCATAATTTTTTTGTCACGCTGATGGCTTATTTGCTGATGAGCTAACTGTCTGGAAAAAGTCAGCGAATCGGATCAAGAAAGGAATGCATGTTTCGCGTCAACGAAAATTTTCTCCAGCTTCAATCGGGTTATTTGTTTCCTGAAATTGGCCGACGTGTGCAAGCGTTTGCCGCAGCGAACCCGGCAGCGGACATCATCCGCATGGGCATTGGCGATGTGACCGAACCACTTCCGGCCAAATGCATCGAGGCGATGCACGCGGCGATCGACGAGTTGGGGCACCGGGAAACGTTTCGCGGGTATGGCCCGGAGCAGGGTTATGCGTTTTTGCGGGAGGCCATTGCAGAGCACGACTACCAAGCCCGCGGGGCGAACGTAGCAGCCGACGAGATTTTCGTTTCCGACGGTTCGAAATGCGACTGCGGAAATATCCTCGATATTTTGGGGCCAGGTAATCGGATTGCCGTTTGCGATCCGGTTTATCCGGTTTACGTCGACACGAATGTCATGGCGGGGAATACGAACGGGTCGATCGCTGCGGCGCGTTATGGGGGACTGATTTATTTGGAGATGGATGAGTCGAATGGATTTGATCCCCCACTCCCCGAGCAACCGGTCGATGTGATCTATTTGTGCTTTCCGAACAATCCGACAGGTACGGTGGCCAGCCGGGAGAGCTTGCAACGCTGGGTCGATTACGCCCGGGACCATCGCAGCTTGATCTTGTTCGATGCGGCCTACGAGGCTTATATCTCCGATCCCGACCTTCCGCATTCGATCTTCGAGATCGAGGGAGCGCGCGAGGTCGCGATCGAATTTCGCAGTTTCAGCAAAACGGCTGGCTTCACGGGCGTTCGCTGCGCGTTCACGGTAGTCCCTCGTGACTTGCACGTCGTCACGTGCGGTGGCGAACGCGTCTCGCTACACTCGTTGTGGTATCGGCGGCATACGACCAAATTCAACGGCGCGTCTTATCCGGTTCAGCGGGGCGCTGCGGCGATTTACACACCCGAGGGACGACGACAGGTGCGGGAGTTGATTAGCGGCTACATGCAGAATGCAACGACTATTCGCCAGGGATTACTTGCCGCGGGATTTCGTTGCTATGGCGGGGTCCATGCGCCCTACGTCTGGCTGAAGACGCCGGACGGTTTGAGCAGCTGGGATTTTTTCGATCAATTGCTGCAGAAGTGCCAAGTGGTCGGGACCCCCGGCAGCGGATTCGGTGCTGCGGGCGAAGGATATTTTCGCTTGAGCGCCTTCAATTCTCGGCAGAAGACCGCCGAAGCGGTCGCGCGAATCGCCGCGGCCTATTCGGCGGTCGGCTGACGCCGAGTTGCGCGGGAAGGCACCTTGCCGAGCCAATCCGATCGTATTTCGCTGCCGCCGTCAAGCTTGTCGGTTTTTTCGGCGGAACGTAGGATATCGGACTGGAGTGCGAAAGCGGCCGAGGTGGTTCCGCCAATTCGCCTTCAGCAACATGGCTTAGTTGGGACAATCCATGAACGTCGCTTTGCCGGGCACCATGCCCGCCCTTAAAAAACTCCAAGCTGCACCCGGATTAAGCTTCGTTTCCGAGGTGAATCTGCCCGCGGTCGGTCCCCGAGATGTGTTGATCCAAGTCACCCACGCGGGGATTTGCGGCACCGATCGGCATATCTATGAATGGGACGAGTGGAGCCAAAATCGGATCCCTATCGGAATTACGACGGGCCATGAGTTTTGTGGAAAGGTCATTAAAGTTGGACCGGCGGTTACTCGAGTCGCTGTAGGCGATCGCGTCAGTGCCGAGGGGCATTTAGCTTGCGGCCGATGCGAAGCTTGTCGTACGGGTAACGCGCACATTTGCGACAACGTGAGAATCTTTGGCATCGACTGCGACGGATGTTTTGCGACGTATCACGCGGTGATCGAAGACAACGTCTGGCACGTGCATCCCGAGATTCCTGACCACATCGCGGCTGTGTTCGATCCCTTGGGGAATGCCGTGCACACGGTCATGACGGCCGGGGTCAGCGGCAAGTCGGTGCTGGTGACTGGTGTAGGAATCATCGGCTTGATGGCCGTCAGTGTCGCCAAGGCCGCTGGTGCCGCTCAAATCATTGCGACCGATGTCGATCCGCGGCGGCTAGAGCTTGCCCGGCAACTTGGAGCCAATCAGGCTTTCAATGCCCGGGAGCCGTGGGTGAACGAAGTCCGAGCGGCTACAGGGGGCCGAGGCCCGCAAGTCGTTCTGGAAATGAGCGGTCATCCTCAGGCAATTCGCGATGGCTTCGCAGCTCTGCAACCGGGAGGCACGGTCGCCATTTTGGGAATCCCAAGTCGCGAAGTGACATTGGACCTGTCCTCTGCGATCATTTTCAAAGGTGCCACGGTCTACGGCATCAATGGCCGCCGGATGTTTGAAACTTGGTACCAGATGGAGCGGATGATACTCTCGAAACGCCTGCAGCTCGATCCCATCATCACTCATCAAATTGATATGCAAGATTTCGAACGTGGTTTCCGCATGATGCAGTCTGGCGAAGCGATCAAGGTGGTGATGAAGATTCCGACGGCCTAAGGTGGTCTATTGCGGGGGGCATTAGCCGACCGCCGCAAAACGCCACAGCATCAAGCAACTTTTTCCGCGTGGAGAGGATAAGTGTTCAGGTGCTCATTCGCGAAGTACTGAAGTGTGGTCGTGAATAATCTTCCACTGATTCCCGATCCGTTTCAAAACCAGGGTATACTTTCCCGAAACTGGGGGCTGATTCGTGTCCGCTGCGAAGATAAGCCGCCAGCTTCCCACGACCATGGCAGCGTCATCGGCCAGCAGCGTGATTTCCAAGTCGCTGAAATCGAGTTGCCCCATTTTTTCTCGGGTTTGGTAGTTGGCTCGGTAGCGATCCTTGGTGGCTTGCCAACCGCGGGTGATCTTGCCGGACGAGCAGAACGTCAAGTCTGCTGAATTCCAATAGGTTTCCATAAAGCCATCGATATCGCCACGATTCCAACAATCGACTTGCATCTGCAGCAAGGCGGCGATTTTTTGTTGGTCGTCCGCGCGGTGGAGCAGCGCTCGAGCGGGAGCTGATCCTACCAATCCGGGGATCGTCAACAGAACACTTACGAAGAAGAACGGGAAACTATAGCCGCGTTGGATCATTGGGTTCACCGTGTTTTGTGGCGAATTTGCCGCCCATTGACGGAAATCTGCCTTGTCCATCTAATTCGAGTCATCTCGGCAACGTACAATCATCATGTCTCAAAAGCCACGATCCCGTCAAGAAAAGAATGCCAAGCGTGCGACGCGGCGCGATATCCCTCGGCGAAAGACGCGGCGTCATGTTCGGATCGGGGGTTGGTCTCCACTGGAGATGTTGCTGGTATCGTTTCTTGGGATGATCGGGCTGGGGACGATCGGGATGCAAAGCATTCCAGGGTTGTTCACGACTGAACCGCTCAGTTTTTTAGACAGCCTGTTTACCGTCACGAGCGCTGTGTGCATCACGGGTTTGGTGGTCGCTGACACGGGTGCCGTGTTCACGTTTTGGGGGGAGTTGTATCTGCTGCTGCTGATTCAACTGGGCGGGCTGGGGATTCTCACGTTGGCCAGCGCCATTTTGTCGGCCATGGGTCTGCGTCCGAGTATCAAAGCTGAAATGGCGATACTGCCCAATGACTCCGTGTTTACACTGATTCCCACCCGCCGCTTGATCGCCGATGTGTTGAAGTTCACCTTGTTATTCGAAACGCTGGGAGCGATCGCGTTGTATCTAATTTGGGCGCCGCAGCAGGGGTGGCAAGCAGCGATCTGGCCGGCGATCTTTCACTCGGTCAGCGCCTTTTGTAACGCTGGCTTCTCCCTTCATTCGAATTCTCTGATCGATTACCGAAATTCACCGGTAACGTTATTGGTCATTACGGGTTTAGTAGTCGCTGGGGGGATTGGGTTCATTACGTTGGAAGAATTTTTCAAGTGGATCCGAACTGTGCGCGGACGGTCGCGTTATAGAATTTCCTTGCATTCGCAAGTGGTGCTGTGGGGGACGCTGTTACTGCTCATCGTGCCGCCGTTCATCTTCGGCTATTTCGAATGGAATCGCAGCCTCAGCGAACTCCGAGTGACGGATAAAGTCGTCAATTCTTTGTTCTTGAGCGTGACGCCGCGGACTGCTGGTTTTAATACGATCGATTACGGATCGGCTTCGGAGTCGACTATTTTGTTGACGATGATCTTGATGATGATTGGCGGTGCACCGGCATCGTTGGCCGGCGGAATGAAGATAACCACGTTCATGTTGTTGGGACTGTTGGCTTGGTCGAGGATTCGTCGACAGCATGTCGTGAATTGCCGGAATCGAACGATTCCAGACAATACGGTTTACCGGGCGGTCGGTGTGTTCGTGATCATGACCACACTGATGATCATCGGTCTATTCATCTTGCAAGTCGTCGATGAGCCAGCGGGAGCCGACCGCCTGCTGATCGCCCGCGTTTTCGAGGTCGTCAGCGCGATGAATACCGTCGGGCTCTCGATGGGTCTGAGTGACGATTTGAGCGCTGGTGGAAAGATCGTCGTGGTCGCGATGACGTTCATTGGCCGGATTGGGCCGCTGACACTTCTGACCGCTTTTGACGAGAGTTCCGGCCCATCGAGGGATGCGTTTCGTTATGCTGCGGAAGATGTGTTGGTAGGGTAGTACGCATGCGCACCAAAAATAAACGTTTTTTTGTGGTCGGTTTGGGGAATTTTGGCTATGCGATAGCGGAGCGACTGACTGAATTGGGTCATGAAGTGATTGCGGTCGATCTCGATCCGGAAACGATCGATCGCATCGGGCCGCTGATCACACGTGCTGCAGTTGCGGACGCAACGGATCTCGAAACTTTGCGCAAGTTAGGGGGCGATACGGTAGATGCCGCGGTCGTTTCGACCGGCGATGATATTACGGCGAGTATTTTGGCCGTTCTCGCGTTACACGACCTGAAAATCCGAGAGATTTATGTCAAGGTGATATCGAGAGATCACGGTCGCGTCATGGAAAAACTCGGCGTCAGCGAAACGGTGTTCCCGGAGCGAGATACGGCGTTGGGACTGGCTGCAAAAATTTGTGGCCGCTCGTTGCTGAAATATTTGCCGCTCGGTACGAATTTTTCGATTCAAGAAATGGGAATCCCCAATTCGTGGGTTTCTAAAACGATCGGCGAATTGGGGATTCGCCAAGCCTATGACATCACGATTTTGGCGATCCACGATATCCTGACCGACAAATTCTATGCGACGCCAGGTCCCGATTATCGCTTGAAGGATTCAGATACGTTGTTCGTTGCTGGAACGGATCAAGCGCTCAAAAGAATTGCTTTGATCGACTGATTGGCTCGGCTGTACCCAGTTCCTGGTATTTAAACTTGGGTTGATCGGTCTCAGCGAATTGTCGCATCGCGGAGCTTGACAAAAGCCGCGTGCCTCGATCGCGCAGAATACCATTACGGTTGGTGCTTCAATTCCTGGTGGCGGACGCCGGGCAAGGTCGCGAGATGACCGGCGGCGAGGTCAAATCTTGGTGGCTTCCCAGAAGCGTTTTTCGCCGTTGTTGTCGCCGATCATGATCAGATTGGCATTGGCTGGCAACGGCATCCGTGGATCGGGAGTTCCTGAGAATTTTCCATCGATTTCAACCCCCACGACATTGCAGCCTGTCGTTTGCCGGAGACGGCATTCGGCTAACGATTTGCCGACCATCGAAGGCGGAACATTTACCTTAAAGACTTCCAGCCCCTCCGCCAGCGATAACAGATGGTCACGGCGCAGCATGTTGAAAATCGTCGTGCTGCCCATCGATGCGTAGGACATCACGAAGTCGGCGCCGGCGCGATGAAGCGTGCTGACGTTCCGATCCTGGTTCGCGCGAGCGAGGATTTCCACGTCGGGACGAAGTTTTCGGCAATAAATCGAGAGGTAAACGTTAATGTCATCGTCGTGGCTGGTGATCACGACGGTCGAGCATTTGCGAATACCGGCTTTTTCGAGGATCTCCAGTTCCGCGGCATCCCCCATAATGTACCGTTGCGGGTCGCGGATACGATCGGGGTTTTTCTCAATAATGCAGTAGTCGATGTCCGATTGCGCTAGTCCCTTGGCCGTCGCACGACCGACTCGCCCGCCTCCGATGATGATGACCTGAGTGTCTTTATGCCCGTAAACGCAAAAGAGAGCATCGTACTCGTCGAGCTCACGGCGGGTGCCCGATAGCAACAGAACCGAGCTCGAATGAATTTGCGTATCCGGGCCGGCCAGCGTGAATTTTCCCCGATCCCAAATGCCGACAACATTCACGCGCGTGAATTCGTCCAGCTTGATTTCTCGCAACTTTCTGCCCACTAGCGGGGTCCCTGCCGCGGCAGCCTCAGCGATCAAGAGTTCGCCAAACGAGCCGACGACGTGGGTCCGGGCATCACGGCCGAGAACTCGGCGGGAGAGCGCCTGGCCGAGCATCGTTCCGAACTGGATGACTTGGTTGCACCCGGCGAGTTCCAGGATATCGACGGCAGCCGTCGAATTGGCAGAGGCCACGATTTTCACGGTGGTCGAGATTTCACGCACGGTGAACGCGATATTCGTGTTGGCCGTATCGGAGCGTGTGGTGACGACCATGGCTGCTCGCTCGACGCGAGCCTTTTCATAAGTTGCCCGGTCATCACGCTTTCCCACCATGACGTGAATCCCCTCGTCCGACAGCTTCAAGGCATCGTTGATCTCTTCGACAATCACCACATAAGGAATTCGGAAGCGATTCAAAAGTTCGATCAAGGCTCGTTCAACGATATCGAGGTTCGTGAGGATCACGTGACCCGAAATCGTTTCGGGCAAGGAACGAGGAGCCTGCGCGGCAGCCTGTGCTTCCATCCACGGGACGTAGAAAAACTGGATGAACATGAACGGCAGCAGAACCAGCATGAAGGTGGTCCCTGAGATGATCACGATGATCGTGAAGAGTCGCCCGAGGTCGCTTTCGAAGACGATATCCCCAAAGCCGAGGGTCGACATGGTGACGAACACCCAATAGACGCCGCCGATCCACGTGTGATCCTTTCCCTCGCGCTCCATCAGGACCTGGAAAATGATCGTGTAAATCACCACCATGACGAAAAACAAGCCCAACAGCCGCGCGAGTGCCACCAAATTTCGCCGTCGATTGGGGTCTTGGATGAAATGCAGAATGATAGGCAAGAATTTGAACACGCTGAATGATCTCGCAGATGAACTTGATGGAATGACGCGGAAGTTCGCTTGCCGATTCTCCTCGCGGCCGGTTCCTATTGTTGCCAACGCTAGAAAGTTACAATACGGGGGGATCACGAGCCCGCAAAATTTTTAATTTGTCGGTCCCCCAATGGGTCAGCGGCATATCACGGTTTGAAATTTCGAGGTCCGCATGGCTCCATCGAACAGCCACCGACACATCACGATCTTGATTTTATTGCTTGGCGGTTGCACGCTGTTTTCCGCAATGGCGGAGGTTGCGGCGCAAAACAACTGGCCCCAGTATCGGGGACCTGGTGCACGGGGCTTTGCCGACGATGCTCAGCCACCGGCGACCTGGTCGGCGACAGAAAACATCGAGTGGCGACGAGATATTCCAGGCCGCGGTTGGTCGTCGCCGATCGTGTGGGGGGACAAGGTCTTTATCACTTCGGTCAGCGCCGAGGGTGCGGTTGAGGAGGCCAAGAAGGGGCTGTATTTCGGCGGTGAACGCTTAAAACCTTCGCCACACCAGCATGTTTGGATGGTCTACTGTCTGAATTTGGGTGATGGCGAGATCAGGTGGCAACGGAAGGTGCACGAGGGGGCGCCTCAATCGACCATCCATATCAAAAATAGCTATGCATCCGAGACGGCAGCCACCGATGGCGAGCGAGTGTATTTCTGCTTTGGTAATGTGGGGATTTTTTGCTTCGATGTCGACGGGAATCCACTTTGGACTCATCGGCTCGAGCCACGCACGACGCGTTTCGGTTGGGGGACGTCAGCATCGCCGGTGGTGCACGAGGGGATTGTTTATTACGTCAACGACAATGAGCAAGAGTCGTATCTCTTGGCGCTGTCGGCCAGCACCGGAGAAGAATTATGGCGAACGGCGCGCGACGAGCCGTCGAATTGGTCGACTCCGCTTATCTGGAAAAACCAACTTCGTACGGAAATCGTGACCGCAGGCACAGGCGGGGTTAAATCGTACGATCTGCAGGGAAAACTTTTGTGGTCGCTGCAGGGTATGTCGAGCATCACGATTGCGACTCCCTACGAGTACGACGGCAACGTCGTCGTCAGTTCCGGTTACGTCATGGATCCCCGGCGGCTGATTTACGTGATCCGGCCTGGGGCGAGCGGGGACATTTCGCTCGCCGAGGGAGCGGCCCACAATCAGTTCGTGGTGTGGTCGCAACCTAGGGCTGCTCCCTACAATCCCAGTACGTTGATTTACCAAGATCGCTTGTACGTTCTCTATGACCGCGGCATGATCTCTTGTTTCGATGCGCGAACGGGAGAGATAAGATTCGATCGTGAGCGGTTGCGAGGGGATTTTACGAGCTCACCGTGGGCGTATGGCGGCAAGGTGTTTTGCCTGAACGAAGATGGCGTGACCTTCGTACTGGCGGCTGGCGACGAATTCAAGTTGCTGCACGAAAATAAATTGGCCGAGGACGACATGGGGATGGCGACACCGGCCATCGTGGGCGACCGACTGCTGATCCGCACTGGCCGCCGACTTTACTCGATCAAAGCGTCTGCGGCAAACTAGGATCAGCCGACGACGGTTCGCAGATCTGCCAGAGGCCCTTGCCGGGCTTGGTGTTCAATTCTTGGCGTCGCGTCGGCTTTGATTGCGACGGCCCGCCGAAGCGACGTGTGCCTTGATGCTGATCGAGCCGCCGATTTTGGTTCGCGTCTGCGAAGCCATGGCGTTCAGTTCTCGATTGCGAGTGTTTTTCGACGGGGCTCCGCCACCTTTCGCGGCCTTCGGCGTTTTTGTCGCGATGGCAGCGCTCCCGGGAACGGTCGCCTGAATCGCTGCTCTTTTGGCCAGACGGTCGCGTCTGGTTTTCGCCGCCGAGACGGCAGCGGCTGGCGTTGCCTTCGGCTTGTTGGCGGCTGTTCGTTGCCCGGCCTTGGCCTTCGCCCCGCTGGCTGCTGACTTGGTTCGCGTGGATTTCGACGTGTTGTTTGATTGCTTGGCCATACCCGAGTTCCTGATCGATGACGAAACAAAGAGAGTTCTGCAGGGAAGTTCCTGCAGCACTCTCTCCCATCAGCGAAGTCTATCAAGAGTGGCGCCGGGCCACAAGAAAGAGCGGCTGCGTTTTCTCGTTATCGCCTTAAACAATCGTCACCGACCATGAGAATACAAATTGCTCGTCGCTGCACTGGATTGCGGGTAGCTGCGCTAGGTCCCTAGCGCGCGGCCTGTGTCGATGCTGACGTCGGCTTGGAAAATTCTATCGAGCGCATCGGAATATGGGGTCGATTGATATGCGATTTGATCAAGTGGGGCATCCACAGGGATTTGTCGACCAAATCCAGTAGGACGTTCGCCGCGTAAGGTTTTTTCAAAAACAATGCCGTCCCGTTGTCGAAAATTCGCGAGGCCACACTCGGTATTTGCGATGACGACAGGAACATGATCGGGACGTCGCGACATGATTCAAGTTGACGCAATTGGCGGCCGAACGCGACACCGTCCTGGCCGTCCAGATTGACATCGCAAATTACTAAATCGACGTTAATAGATTCGCACAGGGCTCTGGCCGTGGCTTGATCGTTGGCCGCATGGATTTGGTAACCGTGAGCAGAGAGGATGCCTGTGGTGATCGCCAGAGCATGGGGGTGCGACTCGACGACCAGGATTACGGGGCTGGACAAACCATTCATTGGATCGGCTCCTGAAAAAAAGCAGTTCGCCACCAATCCTTGAGCTGTTTTCGATCCGAACTCCATCCATTTTTTCGGATGTCCGCTACTTGCGGACTATCGGTTTATCGTCCCGGCCGCCGCGCTTGCTTCACGAGCAGGTAAGGTTTCTGTAAAAATGAGAGTTTTCGTAGTCCCTATAATCCGCAATTCTGGCAATTGATGTCCAAGCAATTCATTCTCGGCACGGCGGGGCATATCGATCACGGAAAATCATCGCTAATTCGCGCTTTAACGGGAATCGACCCGGACCGGCTGCCCGAGGAGAAACAGCGGGGGATCACGATCGAACTAGGTTATGCTTTTCTCGACCTGGATGATATCCACCTGGGGATCGTCGACGTTCCCGGCCACGAAAAATTCATTCGTCAGATGTTGGCCGGGGCCACCGGCATGGACTTGGTCATGCTTGTAGTGGCAGCTGATGATTCAATCAAGCAACAGACGCGTGAGCACATGGACATCCTACGTCTGCTGGAGATCCACGAAGGGATCATCGCCTTGACCAAGATCGACTTGGTGGAACCGGATTGGCTCGATTTGGTGGAAACGGAGGTTCGGGAGCTAACCCAAGGCACGTTCCTGGAGGACGCGGAGATCATCCGAGTCAGCAGCAAAACGGGCGCCGGGTTGGACGACCTGCGGCAAGGGCTTTTCCGCGCGGCCTGCCGAGTTGATGCAACTCGCCGCGCCGCGGAAAACGGACCGTTCCGTATGGCGATCGACCGCAGCTTCACCATGGAGGGCTTCGGCGCGGTTGTTACCGGCAGTGTGAGTAGTGGTTCGGTCAGCGTCGGAGATGTCGTGGAACTCCAGCCAGCGCAAATCGAAGTCCGCGTGCGAGGGTTGCAAACACGAGACACACCTGTCCCCAAAGTTTCGCGTGGGCAACGAGCGGCGGTCAATGTTTCGGGCCTGCGGCATTCTGAGATTCCACGCGGAAATGAGCTGGCCAGTGTGGGGTATTTGCGGACAACCAAACAAGCGGCAGTAGACTTACTGGTGCTGCCCAGCATGGAACGTCCGCTGAAGGACCGTACGCGAATCCGATTCCATATCGGCACCGCGGCTGTTCCGGGGGTGATACGATTTCCCAAGGACAACCCGGAATTGCAACCGGGTCAACGGCGGATGGCAATGGTTTACCTCAACGGACCGATCGTGGCGACCTGGGGGCAACCATTTGTGATCCGCCTGGAATCGCCGCTGCGGACTCTTGGGGGGGGCCGAATCGCCTTCCCAGCACATCTGGCGACCAATCGTCCGACCCCACGCGATTGGCAGTATCTCGAACAGGCGATGTCAAATGATCCCCAGCTGCGGATCAGCGCAGCGGCTTATCTGGCGGCGTTTTCGCTTTGGCAAGTTGCGGATGTGATGCGTTGGACTGGGATCGCGGAGGCAGCGGCGGTGATCGACGCGTTGATTGCAGAAGGAACGATTGTCCGAATCCCACTCAGCAAGGAACGAACGTGGCTGCTCCATGCAGAACGGATGTCGGAGATTCGCGACTGGATCGTGGCCCAGTTGAGGAAATTGCATCAAGAATTTCCCTTGCGGTTAGGCCACGTTGTCTCTGAGGTGCAGAGTCGGTTGCATTTCATTCCTGAGCCGGAATTGTTTCATCGCGCGCTCGAGGGTTTACTCGCAGATAAAATCGTTCGCAAGGTTGGCAACCTTGTTGCCCTGGAGGGCTTCGGACCGAAATTGAGCAGGGGCGAGACGCAACTCTATTTCGAGTTGATTGAGAAAATTCGGGGAGTCGGACTCAAAGTCGACTCCCCTAAGTCTCTTGCCGCAGAAGTGTCCAAAAATCGCGATTCGGTACCGCAGTTATTGAAGCTGGCCGTCGATTCGGGAATCTTAATTGCGATTTCCGACGATTGGATCATTCATCGCGATACATTGGCGGCGGTTCAAGAACGGTTGCGGGAGGCCTTTCGCGAACAGTCCACGCTGACAGTTTCCGACATCCGTACCTTGCTCGACGTCAGCCGCAAATACGCGGTACCTTTATGCGAGTACTTGGACAAGGTCAACTTCACGATCCGCAATGGCGATTTCCGGACGTTGGCTGGGGCCGGGACTTCAGAAACGTATTGAAGACGACAGATCTCGGCGGCCACGAAAGCTGTGCTATTGTTTGCAATTGCGCAAATTGCCCAACCGTAACGCCTTTTGGGCATAAGAATTCGGTGAATTAGGATCAAGGTTGTCTTTGAGAAATTCTCAACAGTATTACAATAGGGAGTAGAATTGGGAAACCCCGCGAGCGGCTGGGGAGGGTCAGGTAAAGGTGGAACTGCTAGCGTATGGACCCCTATCAAGTTTTGGAGCTAGATCGTTCGGCCACACGCGATGATTTGCGGAGAGCCTACCGACGATTGTCAGCGATCCACCATCCGGACTTGGGTGGCGAGTTGCAGACCTTTCAGAAACTGCAACGAGCCGCCGAGATGTTGGAACTCGAGTTGGCGAGCCTCGAACAGCAGGCAGCGGATCCTGTCGAGCGGCAGAAACGACCCTCGGCCTGGCAACGATATATCGAACTCACTCTGATCTCGATTTCGATACTCGTCATTCTCGGGATGATCGGCACCTCGATTACTCTGTGGTGGGTGGCCAACGAGCGAGACCGGCAACGAAACGAAGCGATTGCTGAACGCGTTCTGAACGACCCGTCGATCAAACAAGAGATTCAGCCAGGCGCTCGGTTACAGCAGAAGGTTATCAATGAGGTACAGGATGCAAATCGTGTATCGGTTCGCAGGGTGGTAGTATCGGAGGACGGGGTAGCTGTACCCGTCGACCCGAAGTTACTCGATTCCGGCGACGGCGAAGGTCATGCGCCCAAGTGGTTGCATGATCAGCAAGAGTGATGGTGTTATCGGATAGCTTGCCCTGCGCTACCGCGGAGTGGTTCAGTTCGTCACGAGAGGACCGGCTTAGTCGCGGGCGTCTGTCAATGAGGCTCCGCGTCATGCCTTACGCATAAAAAAAAAGGCCGAGTTCCCTTCCGAGAACTCGGCTTTCCGTTGTATCCTCTGGGCATCGGAGCGACGAGCGCCCCGATGCCCAGACAAAGCTCAGCCGTGAGCACGTGTTGAAAGGGTTGACCCAGATACCTCTTCAACACGAAAAAAGCTCTGACCCAGGAGGGAGGGTTTAATCCGAGGTTCCCGCTTCCTCGAACCAAATCGACTGAGCTGAGAAATGGCTTTTTCGCGGCAACCAACTGGCTGCACGTGGCGGTAGAAATAGCGAGTTGCGGCGGACGTTGCAATATCGATTGGGACGAAATTCGGAAAATTATTTTGCGGACAATCGTCGCTTTGACCTTCGGCATCACGACTTAGTCGGGATTGCTGCGAAACCGGGCGAAAAAACGGCAATTTTTCCGGGGATTAGGCCCGCGTTCGGCTTGGCGAAGGGCTTGAGGGATCAGACAGCGGTGGGGTAGAATCCTGCTAGCTCTCGGGAGGAGCACCCCGCAAAATCGGCCTTCGGTTGATCTGCGGACCCCGCATAGGCAATAAATTTCGAGCGAACTGCAGAGCGTAACGATGAAAAACCTCTTGCTGATTGTTTCATTCGTCATTGGCTGCTTGATTACCGTCGTGATTCGCCAAGATAGCTTGAAGCAATCTTCGATCGGAAGTGAGATTTCCATTGCGGCCAAAGACGAATTCGTGGTGGCGCCTTACGGAAAAACCAGTCGCGGCGAAGCGGTGACCAGTTTTTCGATGCAGAATAAAAATGGCTTGAAACTTCAAATGATCGACTACGGCGCGACCGTAGTGCGGCTCGAGACTCCCGATCGCCAGGGAAAATTGGCGAATATTGTTTTGACCTGCCCGGATATTGCCGGCTTCGAAACCTGTACCATGTATTTCAACGGATCGGTCGGGCGCTACTGCAACCGAATCGCCGGAGGACGTTTTTCCATTAAAGACCAGACATACCAACTCGCCCGGAACAACGGCGAGCACCACCTGCACGGCGGTCAACGCGGCTTTGACAAACTCATGTGGAAGGGGGAACCTTTCACGACCTCAGGGGCCCGCGGTGTTGTGTTTACTTTGCACAGCCCCGATGGTGATGAAGGCTACCCGGGCAACCTGAAGGTCACCGCCACCTATACGTTGACCGACAAGGATGAATTGATTGTCGAATTTCGAGCGACCACCGACAAAACCACCCCTGTTTCGTTGACCAATCACAATTACTGGAACCTCGCGGGTGGGGGAACCATTCTCAATCACCAATTGCAATTGTTCGCGGATCGATACCTTCCGGTCGACGAAGGTGGTATCCCGACGGGCGAATTGCGACCCGTGGCTAATTCACCATTCGATTTTCTCAAGCCCCACGAGATCGGGGCGCGATTCGGGGAACTCGAGGGTGAGCCGATTGGCTACGATCACTGTTATGAGATCAATGGCAGGCCCGGAGATATGCGGCTGGCGGCTCGGGTGCAGGATCCATCGTCGGGTCGTGTGATGGAAATCAAATCCACGGAATCGGGCATCCAGTTCTACACAGGAAAATTTTTGGATGGCACGCCGGCCAGCGGAGGCTACCCGCAGTACTCTGGCTTCTGTCTCGAAACGCAACATTTTCCGGACAGCCCCAATCAACCGAAATTTCCTTCGCCATTTTTGAATCCCGGCGAAACCTACTTCCACAAAACAATCCATTCGTTTAGCGTCGTGAAGTAGCCGCGTTATATTCGGGAACTAGAGAGATTGACGCCCGCTCTCGTCAACTACCAGGAACGCCGAGCGGGCGACGTTGATGCCCCACGCCAACAACTGCCCCATCGCCCGCTCCACTGCATCTGTTGGTTCGTCAGGGATTTTTGGTGTCGTTTCCGTCGCACTCGTACTCTGCATCGCGGCGGCACTCGTACTCGATTCGATCGTCGGCTTAGGTTTCCTTCGTCGGCTCTCCTAGGATCAAATCGCTAGCGGCGCGACGCCGCTAGCAAAATCTTGCATTGACCCGCGTCGAGCTGCGAGATAGCTTACGATCAGCCCCGCTACCCATCGATTCATCCAGCTCGCAAATTCCGTTTGTGGACTTATGAAACAACCTTTGACCCTGCTGATTCCTTGCCGAAATGAGCGGCTGAATATCGGGCCTTGTATTGAAAGTGCCATCGCCATCGCCGACGAAGTCTTGGTAGCCGATTCGCTGTCCAGCGACAATACGGTGGCGATCGCCAAAAGTTATCCCAAAGTGAGGGTTATACAGCGCGAATACATCACCAGTGGCGATTTCAAGAATTGGGCTATCCCCCAAGCGGCCCACGAGTGGATTCTTCTGCTCGATGCTGATGAACGCGCAACGCCGGCGTTGTTGCAAGAGATTTTCTTAGAGCTTTCCCGTGGACCGATGAAGGATGGTTACCGCATCTATCGCGACAACCATTTCATGGGGCATCGCGTTTATCACGGGGACGCGAAAACGGATTCGGTGATCCGGCTATTTCGTAGGGACGCCTGCCGATACCAAGGCCCGAGCGACCACGGTGAAATCGCGCTTCCTGCCAGTCGCGTCGGATGTCTCAAGGGGCGGTTGCTGCATTACACTACATGGAGTTACAACCACTTGTTGGCGAAGTACAATCGCTACACGAGTTTGCAAGCTCAACAATGGGCCGATTCCAAGCGAGATGCCAGCTACTTTAACTTGCTGGTTCGGCCTATGTGGCGTTTCTTCCGCGAGTTCATCCTGCAAGGCGGTTTTCGCGACGGCAAAATCGGCGTGCAACAAGCTTGGCTTGCCGCTTTCTATTCGTTTCAAAAACAGGCGCGACTCTGGGAACTCAATCACGCCCTCGAGCAGCCGATTCCTCCGAACGCCGATTACCAAGATTTTTCGGAACGGAAGGTCGCGTAGTCTTACCGGGATGTGTTCCAATACCTGTCAGCCGCACGGCATTAGCCCGCGGTTCTCGAAAAAACGCCGGGTCTAGCGCGATCGAGATAATTGTTGTGACACACAGCCTAGTGGTCTGCCGCAGCCAAAAGCCTATACAAAAACCGGCGGCAATCGTAACCCGCGGCGTAAGCGAGACCTAGCTTGGGGATGGACTCCAAAATTGTGGGCCAATTCGTCGCAATGAGGCATGCGGCTGATGCTAGGGTTTCTCGACACGTTGTACCATCTCTCGATCCGAATTCGGTTTCGTCGTGCGCGTAGACGGCATAGGACGAGCCATTAAAATCGACCAATGAGCCATCCAAATGATCCGTCGATATCATGCCCCTTTCAATGTCGCCAAAAGGGGCATTGGATGCCGCATTGACACCGACCGGTGAAAACATAGAATTAGGGAAATTTGCGGGTTTTGGCGATGTTTTCGCGGCAGAATTTGGGTTTTCGATGGACGTCGCATTGTGCTTTGAAGATATCGAAATCGGTGCACAATGGGACAGCCCCGGACGTACAGTAACCGAAACGGATATCGTTAATTTTGCGAGCAATACCGGAGATTTTAATCCGCTGCATGTCGACGCCGAATTCGCTTCGAAAACAATTTATCGCAAGCCGATCGCGCATGGTTTGCTGGGAATGAGTTGGGCGGCGGGCTTGGGGAGCCATTTCCCCCGCGTCTCGACGATTGCTTTTTCGGCGGTGCGCGATTGGGAATTTCACAAACCGATTTACGCTGGCGACACACTAAGACTGAACACGACCGTCCTTGACAAAATCATTCATGGGAAACGAACCGGTCGAGTGGCTTGGCTGCTAAAGCTTTTCAATCAACGCGGCGAATTAGTTCAACAAGGAATTTTCGAAACGATCGTCGCCGTGCGTTATCCCCAAAGACATCGCCCGCAAAATCGGATCGATAACGGCGCGGCGAACAAGCTGATCGAGTCCGATATCGACAACGAATCGATTTGAGTGGGATACGGAAAGCGTATCCCAATTAGCGGCCCCGGTTTTCGCTGTTTGAAGTTACGTTCTTCGGTAGCCCATCGCAGCCGCGAGGGAAATTTCCGAATAAGCCACCATGGCACGGCACCGTCACTTTCGCTTCGGATGATGGTGGCTGAAGGTTTTTGTTAAAGGCGAATTTTCGTCGACAACTGTGGCGTTTACTGATCGGTCGTCATCGCTTTGCCGACAGCTCGGGAGTCGAATTCGTTCGGTGCGATTGGCCGGCTTTGGTGAAACATTTTCGGATTGTGAGTCGGCCAGACCGCTCGCGTTCACCTGCGGCTGACCGTTAAACGAGGCTTGACTGGCTTGGCGGCCCGTTTCAGGAACTTGACCAGGTCGGACTTCTTGAACAGAAGATAGCCGTTGGCCGGATTCCGCTGCATCGGGATATCGCCATGAGCTGCCCATTTGCGAAGCGCGTTGTGGTGGACACCGAGGTACTCGGCTGCCTCCGCAGTATGCATGTACTCAGTCAATTTCGTCATTAGCTTGACTGCTCCGTTCAGCACCAGCGATGACATGCGTCAGATTATCAAACTCTGCGTGCTAGGCTTAGTCCCTAAACTACCAGCCGGAAAGCGTTGGCATCGAGTTTTGTGCGAACCGCAGGCTAATGCGCAGCTCTTGAGGGGTTTCGGCACAAAACCTAGTACTTCCGGGCGCTGAATCGTCATCTCTTCTGGCCAAATAATCCATGATCATGAAAATTCTAGGAAAATCGCGACCAGATCGCGCATGAGTCGATCGGTTTTCCAAGGCCGCATGTGTTTCGAAGCATGACGAATGTGTAATGCCCAAAACTGGTAAACCAGAATGGTGACGACGTAGACCAAAACCACCAAGGACAGCGCGGTCGCGCGTAATGCCGAGAAGACGAGCGAGGCCCCGACGGACAATCCCAAAACCAAGACCGCGACGGCGACCAAGCAGGACGCCAAGGAATCGAGAACGATCAAGCCAGAAAAACAATCATCCAAAAGATCAGCCAGCTCCTCGCTCCGGACACCGCGATCGATCGACGCAAGATCTGGCGTGAGCTAGGCGACCTTATCCGTCAATCAAAGCAACCCTTGCATCTGAGACAGATTGACTAGCAAATCGGCACGACCAGCCCATGTTACCGTCGAAGCGTAGTCAACCATTTGTCGCGTTAGTACGCCGACGATGTGGTTGGGTCAATCTTCCGGTATGGATGCAGACGGTTGGCTTTGGAGCTACTCGCATCGTTGCACTTGGGATGATCGATATTCCTTCCGACAGCATTCGCTAAGAATTCATGGAATGTCCGATTTGAGAAGTCGAGGACGTAATCACCGCCCATATGGAAGAGTTTCTCGAGGTGTGACTTTTCGCTGAGACTTAGATCTGACATTTCTGCATTCTTACTGGCTTGTTGGTCAACGCAAACCGACTTTGTTAACCGGACAGGCACCGTAGAAAAAAGTTCGGTCGGCCCACTTCAATTAAAACGTTTGGCGGGTTGCAGACACCCTAGCTAACCCTATGATGAGCATCCTGCTAATGACGCAAGTTTGTTTCTTCGAGCAAGGCCCATACGACTGGAGATTTCAACGACTCGGCGACGTAAGGGACGTGCGAGAATTCGGCTGGGTCGTGATGCGATCCCGGTATGGCAATGGTCAGCGCTCCCGCGGCGACGGCCGCGCGAGTGCCGTTGACGCTGTCCTCCAGCACCATCATGCGCCCTGTCTCGATTTGTAAACGTTGAGCTGAGGAAAGATAGATTTCCGGATCGGGTTTCCCTTTGCTCACATCATCCCCTGTCAAGACGAACTCGAAACGCGGAATCAAATCGAAAAATCCGAGTGCTGCCTCCGCGAGAATTCGCGAACTGCTGGTGGCGACCGCCTTGGGAAGTCGATTCCGCTCGAGCCAGTCGAGGAGTTCCGCAAGTCCTGGCATCATTGCGATTTGTTTCGGCAGCATGTCGAGAAACAACTCGTTCGATTCGGCGGCCAGTGATTCGGCGGCGTCGCCCAGTCTGCAGTGATCGATCATGATTTGGAGCGCCTCGCGGTTTTGTCGCCCCATCATCAACCGCTTCAGCTCGATCGTAAAGGTCTTGCCTCGTCTGGCGAGTAGCGTGCTGCCGACTCGATCATAGATGTCCTCAGTGTTGAACATCAGGCCGTCCATGTCGAACACTACGGCCTCAATGCGACGTTCGGTAATTGAATGATTCACGCCTTGCCTTTGCGGATGGAACTAGATTTTCGCAACTCGGACCGCCGAGCTGATTGACGAAATTTACATTCGGCAGCGCATGGGTTGCCGCGGCATTGTTGCCGTGGTTGTTTACGATTTCGCGGCGGGCAATGCCAGCAAGATTGACTTGCGCGGTCCGCTCGTTTTGATGGCGCCCTTGCTCACACGGCGGGTTACGACGGCAATACCACGCAGCGGATTGCTGAACTGTACCTCGCGGCGGAGTTTCAAACCTTGCCGCAAGGGCCGGTTACCCTTACGACATGCCTTTAAAAAAATGCCAGCTAGGGCCTGGAATAAACTGCAATAACCAAGGAATAACACAATGCACGAAGACGAAATCAAATCAAAAAATGCCAGCCAGGGCCTGGACAAGACCGCTGGCCGGCCGTTATTGATCCATTTTGATTCTAATCGAACGTGCGGTATGATACTTCGAAGGTACGGCGATGCCGCTTGAAGATAACTTGGCTTTGTTCCAAAACCCATCGAGTGGCGGTCTCGAGCCCATGATTGTTGCGAAAACCAGACGCTAGCGCGTTCCGACCAATCGGTTGCAGAGCTCGCAATAACCGGATGGTGGCGCGTTCCGGGTACTCGTTTTGAAGCAAAAAGCCTAATTGGACCTAGCCGACAGTTCACCTGCCAATTCACCGAGGCTCGAAGCGAAGCCCTCGAGTTGTTTTAATCGCACGGGATGTTGCAATTTGCGCACCGCCTTGGCTTCGATCTGACGGACACGTTCCCGCGTAACCTTGAAGATTCGGCCAACCTCTTCGAGTGTGTACGTGTAGCCATCGCCGAGTCCATAACGCAAGCGAATGATTTCACGTTCGCGGATGGTCAGCGTTTTGAGCAAGTTTTCGATGCGATTCTTGAGGATTTGGTTGTTGGCCAGGCGAGCGGGATTTTCGAATTGGCGATCCTCGATCAACTCGCCGAAGCTGCAGTCGTCTCCCTCGCCGACGGTGCGATCGAGGCTGGTGGGATGGCGACCGATGTCAAGCACGCGGCGGACTTCCTCCACAGGCAATTGTGCACGTTCGGCGATTTCCTCGAAGGTCGGCTCGCAACGGGTCTCTTGCAACAGATCGCGTTGAATATTCCGCAGCTTTGTCAACACGTCGATCATATGGACCGGAATCCGAATCGTCCGCGCTTGGTCGGCGATCGCGCGGGTGATCGCTTGGCGAATCCACCAGGTCGCGTAGGTGGAGAACTTGAACCCGCGTCGATATTCGTATTTGTCGACAGCCCGCATCAGGCCGGTGTTTCCCTCCTGGATCAGGTCGAGAAAACTCATGCCGCGATTGCGGTATTTTTTGGCGATGGACACGACCAGGCGGAGGTTGCTGCTGGAGAGTTGACTCTTCGCATTTTCGAATTCGCGGAAAAATCGGGCACTGTTCTCGGCGCGGCGGTGCAGGCTGGCCGGGCTTTCCTGGCAGATGCACATCAATTGATAAAGTTCCCGTTTCAATTGGCAGCGCCGCGGTTGCGTCAAGGGATCGTTGCCCAGCGCTATCAGTTGTTGCCGGATTTTGTCCATGCGCTCCGAGAAGGATTTGAGTTGCCGAATCAACGGGCTGACACGGCGCGATCGCAAGCTGAGCTCCTCGACCAGGCAGACGAGTTTCGCTCGGCGACGAATGAACCGCTGCCGAACGATCTGCCGTTCTGCCGCCGAGATGTTTCGGGAGACTAAACGGCGGAAGTCGGCATCGTTGGCCTTGATCAGCGCGTCGATGGTGCGGAAATGGCAGGGCATCCGAGCGAGGATTTGTTCCTTCGTCAGTTGTTCGGTGAGGGATACCTTGATGGTACGATCAAAGGGGAGTTCGCCCCTGTAGACCCGCTTGAGCGTTTCCACGGTGGCCTTCAGCGCGTATGCGTTGCCGAGCACGCTGCGGCGGTAGCGTTTGCGAGCGATTTCAATCCGCTTGGCCAGCGCGATTTCTTCGTCGCGGTCCAGCAAGGGGATGGCCGCCATTTGGCTGAGATAGGTGCGGACGGGATCGTCACCGGGGCGAACGGGCCGACTGGAAATTTTCAGGTCGACCAATTCCGCTTCTTCTTTTTCCAGATCCGCAGCGGAGGGGCCAATCACCTCAGCGGAGTCGGGGTAGGTCTCGCGCAGTTCGATACCAGCGGCCTCGATCGCAGCCACGAGGTTTTCCAGATTTTCGCCGTTGTTCGCCACGTCCGGCAAAAAATCGGTGACTTCTTGGTAAGTCAAAAATCCTTGACTACGCCCCTTTTGTAACAGCGCGGTGAGTTCCAAGTCTTTCGCTTCCATGCTTTCTTTCCTCCTGCGACATCCATGTCGCTCGCGGTGATTGTCGACAATCGTCAGTCGCTACCCGTCCATGGGTCCGATGATTCGCTGCCGTTGCCGAGTGGCCTCCAGGAGCTCCGTCAGTAAGACATCTTCCTGGTGAGATTCGAGATTTCCTTTTTCAAGCTGGCTGATGATTTGGCGTTGTCCAGCCAAACCGCGCCGACGCTCGAATTCCTGCAATAAGACCTTGAGTTGCCATTGCAGATCAAAGCCGGATTCTGATTGTTTTGCCGTCGCCTGTTCGTCGAGCCGAATGATCCAATCCTTCAGGTTGGGATCCTCGACCGTGACCAAAAGGGCCTCGAACGACACTTCGCGCCCCTCGTGAAATTCGGTGCAAATCAGTTCGTAAACCGTTCGCAGGGGACCGGGTTCGAATTCGTCGACCAGCACATTTTCGACGACCGACTCGATCAAGGTATCGTCGAGCAGCAGCAGTTCGAGCAATTCCTGCTCGGCCAACAGTCGAGGTTTGCCGCGCGATGTCGACAAGGTTTTCGGCGCAAGGAACGCTGCGGGATCCTCCAAATATTTCGGCCGGTTTTGCAGTCGCTGCCGGATTTCCTGCAAATGTTGTTTGAGCTGTTGGCGTTCGACACCGAATTCACGGCTGAGCCGTCCCAGGATTTGATCGATACGCAAGCGGACGCTGCTGGCCGATGCCGTCATCGATTGCGGCGTGATCGCCAGCGTTTCCAAGATGTTTTCCAACGCGCGATTCGCGGCATGCGTGTCGGTCATCAAGTTCACCCCGGCGGTTTCGCTGATGATTTTATGTTCGATAGCGTCGGGGGCACCGGCAATCAGCCGTTGCAACTCATCGCCGGAACGAGACTGGACGAAATCGCACGGGTCCTGGCCGTCAGGCAAGGTCAAAATTCGCAGGTCCAGCGATTCGGCGATAAAAAAGTTCAATACTTCATTAGCTCGTTTCTTGCCGGCGGCATCGCCGTCCAGCAGAAGCGTGACGCGATCTGCATACCGTTTCAACACGCGGATGTGTCGTTGATTGATGGCGGTACCGAGGGCGGCGACCACACCGGTCACTCCCGCTTGCCGCACCGCGATGACATCCGTGTAACCTTCCACGACCGTCAAATGCCGCGAGCGGCTGGTTTCATCGGCAGCGAGATTCAAGCCGTACAGGTGTTCGCTCTTCAAAAACAATTTGGTCTCGCGCGAGTTGACGTACTTCGCCGGCGGCTCCTGGCCCGGTGGATAAAGTCCCGGGACGACGCGACCACCGAAGGCGATCGGGCGATGAGCAGTATCGAAAATCGGAAACATCAAACGGCCAGCGAACCGCTCGTAGTGGCCTGAGTTCCGTTCGCTGCGTAACAGCAGATCACATGCCTCCAGAATTTCCGCGGTGAAATTCGTGTGGCGGGCCCGCTCCATCAGCCAGCCGTTGCGCAGGGGGGAGAAGCCCAGGCCGAAGCGTTCAATGCTGTCCTGCGTGATATTGCGGCTGGCCAAATAACTTCGGGCGAGATTCGCCTCCGGCTCGTGCAGCAGGCAGTCATGAAAGACAGCCTGGGCCCACTGCATGGCCTTGTACAAAACTTGTTTGTCGTCCGGTGAGCCTTTCTCAATCGCCTTGGCTCGTGTCGTCAGGGGAATTCCTGCGCGGTCGGCGAGAATCCGCAAGGCGTCCAAAAATTCCACATTTTCGCGGCGCATCACGAAGCTGAACACGTCGCCGCGGATGCCGCAAACCCAGCATGTCCACGTTTGCCGACGCGGGTTGACCTGAAAGCTCGGACGCCGATCATCGTGCCACGGACAATTCGCAACGAACAGGGCGCCTTGGCGGCGCAACTGCAGGTAGCCACCGATCAAGTCGACGATGTCGGTCGCTAGTTTGACTCGCTCTTTGATGTCGAAGTCAAGTGGGGAATTCAACGCTGAGCCCTTTGACGAAACGTTCAATGTCGACGTCGGAGACTACAGCGATTGGGCGCGACCGGATGCCTGTCGCGGTTCGTCGAATGCCGGATCCATCCTTGGCCTGAACCGAAGCGGCGATGAAAGCTTTTGGGGTAATTCACCCGCAGTGGCCGACTCGTGATTCGACGATCGTGATCTGTACCCTCCTTGGCACAGCAATCTAACCTAACCCAGTTGTTCTGCGACGGTCAACATCAATTCAAGAAAAAAAGAAACCGGCCCGGATTTGCCAGCAAACCGTGGCGGCACGACGGCCAGAATCGGCCTTGCCATCCGCCGCCGGAATTATACCAACGGTCTCTGCCCATGCGGTAGGGACGCTGGTTTGCCCGGATTTGCACGGATACATAGGTATCCATCTGATGCGAACCGGCAGGTGCTGCGATTTTCACGCCACCGCGGCACGAATTTTCAGCATCCGCACCAGCAGCGATTCAAGCTCTGCCAGCGGTATCATGTTCGGACCGTCGCTCGGGGAGCGGTCCGGGTCGGGATGTGTCTCGAGGAACAGCCCGTCGCAGCCCACGGCCACGGCGGCCGACGCAAGGTAGCGGACCATGTCGCGGTCGCCTCCTGTTTTGCCTCCCGCCGCGCTGGGTCGCTGCACGCTGTGGGTGGCATCGAAAATGACCGGATATCCGGTCTCTTGCATTTCAGGAATCGCTCGCATGTCGTTGACCAGCCTACCGTAGCCGAAGAACGTGCCCCGCTCGGTCAAGGCGATCCCCGTGGCCCCTCCCTGACGCAGTTTTTCGACCACATAGCTCATGTCTTGCGGCGCCATGAACTGCCCTTTCTTGACGTTGACCGGGCGTCCACTGCCGGCAGCCGCAAGCAGCAAATCGGTCTGGCGGGCGAGGAACGCCGGAATCTGTATCAGCGAAATCTGTTCGGCAACTTGCCGGACCTGCACGGATTCATGCACGTCGGTCGTGACCGGCACTCCCAAGGTTCGCTTCACCTCGGCCAGGATTTCCAACCCGGCCTCCATCCCGATGCCACGAAAGGAACCGACGCTCGTGCGATTCGCCTTGTCGAACGACGCCTTGAAGACTAACGGCATCGCGAGGCGTCCGGCGATTTTTTGCAATTCCTCGGCAATGCGCAGTGTCAGGTCGCGGCTTTCGATCACGCAAGGCCCGGCGATCAAGCCTAGCGGCTGGCCAGCGCCGAAGGTGACGCCGTCAATTTGAATCGACTTTGTTTCCATGTTTTTGGTCGCAAGAACTCGTTAGCTAGCTCGTTTCCAACGGATGCAGACACGAGCATAACGCGATTTATCTTAGGGCTCGATCTCTTTTTTGCGAATGGGTCAGGGGACGATCACTTCCAAATAATCGGGCAGGATTTCCACGCGAAGGGGCAAGGTCCCCCCCAAATCTCCGTCGACTTGATATGGCACCTCGGCGCTGGAGGTGAGTTCGATCGACTTTCCCCTCGCACAGCGAGACAACCCGAGCCGCTGATCGACTCGCAACAGCACCGAAAAAAAGTACAGCAGTCCACGCCAAAAATTTCCACCCGGGAAGACCTTGATATCCAACCAGCCATCATGGCCGTCAGCCCACGGCATGATGGGAAGGTTCAGGGCGTACCGCGGCAAGTTAAAGACGAATGCCCAACGGGACTCCGCCCATTCGGCCCCCTCGACCGCGATGCGAATCTGCGGAAACGGATACCCCCAAATCGCTTGCAGCATCGGCCCGAAATACGACCAGTGTCGAATCGGTCCGCGCCGCTCGAGATGCAGCCGCCGTACCACGTCGGCATCGAATCCTGCGCTGACCATCAACAAAAAAAGTTGCCCATTGGCTCGGCCGACATCCAAGCGAATCCGTCGATCGGCTTGCAGCATCCGACAAAACGTAGGCACATGCCGGCTAATGCCCAGATGCTTCGCAAGCAAATTTTCGGTCCCCAGCGGAAAGACACTCAAGGGAACCTTTGAGCCCAGTTGCTCAACCACCAGCCGAGCCGTTCCGTCCCCTCCGCAGGCGACAATCGTTCGCAAGCTTTGATCTGCCGAACCACGCATCGCCAGCCGATTCAATTCGGCAAGGTCGCTTGTCGCGACAACTTGGAAACCGGCTGCCACCAAGCCCCGATCGAGTTCGGCCAAGGTTGCCGCACCCCCCCCCGATCCGGCTTTCGGATTGACGGCCAGCAGCACCAGTTTTCGCTCGTTGGACACAGATGGGGACTTCAGCAAACAACGCAAGGAATGGAAACTCGCCGACAATATTGAGCTTATCCCAAAAGGTTCCTTCGCTGACGCTTTGGATTACAGCGCCTGCGTGTTTGGGATCGAGTCTTTTTTGGCAAATGGAGCCTTCGCCTGCAGATTGTTGTATTTTGCAACATGGCTGGCAAGATTGAACAGCCACATCGCGCAAACAATTGAGAGGGGGTGGTCGGTGGTTCCTACCACGTTATTTTCTTGCGATGGTCGCTAGGTATGTAATTGGTGGTGCTTGGCGGTGATTTTTCTGGTACGCCTAGTTTGATCCATGTTTATCCCCGAAAAGAGCGTTATTTTTGCTCTTCGGCACGGTTTGTGCTTAAGTTGCCAAGAGAAAGCCTTTACCCCAAGGCTGACTCAGCCCGTGAGGTTGCGGGCGTTTGACTCAAGTGGTTGCCTTGCCCCTGACCACTTGTTTCGCCAAAACGGTTTTGGCACGCCACGCAGCCTCTCCCAACGGGCGTTTTTTATGCGCCGACCGACAAAGTTCTATCCGAAGACCGAAGGATCTGTCGATCTCGCCGCAGCGCGAGTCGACTGCCGTGTGAACCCGGATCGTTGTCAGGTTACCTGGAGCAAGGGCAATAGTTCGGCTCCCAATTCTGGTGTGGCCGTCACGCAGAAGGATGCGTCCCCCAACCGATAGGCCGCTCCGTCAAGGCCTTGGATCGAGCAACCTGCCTCGCGAGCAATCAGAATACCGGCCGCAATATCCCACAGGCTGAGCGTGGAAGCCCAATATCCGTCGAGGCGGCCACAAGCGACGTAACACAAATTCAGTGCCGCGGATCCCAACCGTCGCGTCGACGCCTGCTGGACGACGCGATTGACTCGTCGCATTTCAGGGTGATCTGGCCGAACTCGCGGTGGCAGACTGTAAACCAGTAACGAGCGCCCTAGCTGGGTCGTCCGCGAGGGAGAAATCGGAACCCCGTTGCGAGTCGCCCCCGTCCCCCGTATCGCGGTAAAGGTCTCCCCGAGCAACGGATCGTGTACGACCCCCATGACAGGCTCTCCAGCTTCGACCAAGCCGATCGAGATGCTGAACGATGGTAAACCTGCAATAAAATTCCGCGTCCCATCGATCGGATCCACGATCCAACAAAGTCCGCGATTCCAGGTCGGGTTGGGAGCTCCCTCCTCGCCCAGCACCTGGCTCGCCGGGAAACGGCTTTCGATTTCGCGAAAGATCATCGCTTGTGCGACTTCATCCGCCTGGGTCACCACGTCCCCCGGACCTTTTTCGCGGAATTCGGTCGAGCCTGACAAGGGACGCAGGTAATCCCCCACGCGATGAGCCAACTCCATGGCGAAATTCAGATGTTCGGCGAGTTCTTCGGGTTTCAAAGGAGCTCCTCTCGTATTGGCAAGTCGGCTTTGTTCACAACCCCTAAAACCGACCTCTACTCGGGTTTGTTCTGAAAACCATCAAATTTAGGGCACGAGCCCTTGGTTCTTCTCAAAATTGGACGCTAACCTGTTTCGGCGTCTGGCTTGCTCTTGAAGCATCGAGGTAGCTACATCGGACGTCGGTCTGGCCGTCGCATGCCTCTCGATTAGTGTCTCCTGGTAGACAAGGTCCATGTAGCTACGCTACTGCAAAGAATATTTTTGAGATACGCGACTCGATGAAAAAGGGCCATCGCGAATGAGGTAGTGGTGAAGGGAATTCGCTGGGCACGGTCGGGCCAAACTCAGGATCGGATTCAAAAGGCGGCTTGGCATCGGCACCTCTCTTGCCGGCAATTAGCCAAGTCCTGGACAGTTACTCGCATCGCATCGAGCCGCGAGTTTCGCCGCGAATGGTTGGTTTGCCCCCCCGTTTTTCGCCGGGATGCCCCCTTTTTTGTGGACGCCGAGAGCCAGAGCCGAGAAACCAAGAGTCCAGCCAACCTATCGACGACTACCGCCAAGTGTGGGTAAGGATGAGCAGCAATTGCCCGGTAAGGCGTCTGGAAATTGATTAAATTCTTTGGCAGCTTGACCCGGTAAGATTCTGTATTGAAGCACGCGAGTGACCCGGTAAAACTTGGCATCGTCAAGGAGAATCCCTCGGTCGAGGGAGACGGCAGATTTTCGATAACCGGCAGATTGCTGCAAAATTGATCACCCCCAAAAGACGGAATCGAATAAAATTTTTCTCGAACAGACTGGAATTCACATTCAGACCTGTTAAAATTTTTTAAAGAGGTGACGAATCGTCCCTCAACATTTTGGCCTCTTCTCTGTTCCGGCCCCGTCGCTGGTTATCTGGCGACGGGGTTTTGTCGTTGAGGTGAGGTCCTCCGCGTCGCCGATAGAATCCCATCGCGAACCAATCTCCAGCAGATGGCCGTGGCAATGGAGTCCGTATGTCTAATCGTTGGCAGAACCGCGGTAAGGTTGCCGAATTCACTGATCGACTGGCACGAGTTACTTTCGAGTTGGCCAAGCCGTGGCTCGGGTTGTCACTTGCGACTGGCTCCGAGCGCGGCCAACTGTTTGCCATTCGTGCTCTAGAGTTTCCCCCCGCGCAGTTGACCGATTTCTTTATTCGACAGGACCAGCTGACTGCTTGCTATTTGCAACCGGACGTCGACCAACTGGAAACGATGATCACGTTCTGTGCCCCGCCGTTGGATGGTGCCGAATCGCTGCCCGGCGAATTGTCTGCGGTCGAAATGAATTTGTCGATGCAAACCAGTCTCCTCGACGCGCGATTGCATGACGAAGTCTTATGCCGTCTCCCTGCCGCGGCGGATATCGTCGAGTTGGCGGCACAAAACCGCCAGAATCCGTTGCTGCGGCAGTTTAACAAGCGAAACGCGGTGATGCTTCGCACGTTCGAACGTGCGATTCTCGTGGCGGCGCATTCGAGTGATTTGTTGGCACTCACGACCGAGCGGTCTGCGGACGAAACCCGCTGCATCATTCGGCTGCAGGCTCAGAATTTAGAGAAAGGGGTGATTCGTCGCTTTCGATTGTTGGCCGCGATCATCTCGTTGGATGACTGCGAAAAATTACCGGTGGTCGCCGATGCATTCGAGAATTCGGTGCTCCCCCTCTCGGCTTGATTGATGGCCGCCGGCAAGGATGCCAGCCGAAATGCTTGAGGGCCGTTTGAGATAGCTTGGGGCCTTTGAGGATGCGAGGGCTGCACGTCGCTCTGACAAGATTCAATTCATCTCCCATACGATTTCGTGCGGGATTTCGCGGCGAAGACGCTCGAGATATTTTTCAATCGCTGCATCGCGCCGTTCGCGCAGAATTTCCTCTTTGATCTCCGACTGCACATCCAAGAACGGTCGAGTGTGCTCGACCTCGCGTTCCAATACGCGAATGATGTGGATGCCAATTTTCGTTTCGATCATTTCGCTCAATTCGTTAAGCGGCAGGGTGAAAATCGCCTCGTCGAGATTCTTGTGAATCAGGCTGCCGCGAGTGACCCAATCGTGGCTGCCGCCGCTGGCAGCCGTCAAGCCGTGCGAGCTGCGCCGAGCAACCGCATCCAGCGGCGCACCGTAGACGACTTCATTTCCCATCTCCACGATCGCTCGAAATGCGGCGTCGCGATTAGGGAAGCGATCGAAGCGGACCATCAATTCCTCCCATCGGGCCCGAGCAGGCCGATGGTACTTGGCGATTTGTTCTCGGTAGGCAGCCAGCAATTGTTCGTGGGTCACGTCCTTGTCGTATTCAAGGTTTTGCGTCGCGAAGTAGCCGACCAATTGTTCCTTGGCCCAATTTTCGCGCATTTGACGAAGGGAACTCCCCTTCATCCGCAACAGGGCATCGTATTCGCTGACTGATTCCACACCGGCCTTTTCCATGATTTTCGGGAGCGCTGTGGCATCGAATTCCTTAGCGGCTTGCTGCAGCACGTCGTCGATCTTGGCGTTTTGCGGGAGTTTCCGCAGAGTGTCGATGTACATCAGTTTGGCATCGACGTACTTGGGGATCAGCATTTTGATGACGTTCGGGCGTTCGCGATTTTTAGCCTCGGCTGGGGCGTTGGGCATGAAGCGTTCGAAAATCTGGTCGATCTCCAGCAGCATATCGCCGACCAGAATCGGCTCGCCGGCCACGATCGCCACCACCGTTGCCGCCTCGAAGACCTCACGACCGTCGGGATCGGCCGTTGTCGAACGCGCTGACGGCGACTCTTTAGGCTTCGTCGAGGTCTGCGTTGCCTGGGGGGGGGGCGTTGTGGAAGCGGCTTGGTCGAGATTGCGCAGCGACTTGAAATACGGATCGTTGGACGGCCGCAAGGGTTGGGCATGGGCGGTCCCCGCGTACGAAAACACCAGGATCCATCCCAACGCGATAACGCTTCCTATTCGGCAGGCAATCACTCCCTTTCTCCTACGGAACATTACCGTTTTTTCGAACCACCATGTCATTTCTATTGCCCGCCATCGCATCGTCAATTTTGTTCCGGCGTATCGGCGAGTCCATGATTTCGCGGGCCGGGAGGTTATGCACTTAACGGATGTTTCGCAAGATCGCTTGCACGAGTGATAGCAATTTATCCGGATCGGAGGGGATCATTTTCAACGAAACGTAGGCTTTGCTATCGTCGACGATGCGCAGAATTTTCGCTTGCCGTTCGGCCAATTCTTGGAATCGCTTGCGGTCGCGGTAACGGAAGCCGAGATATTTGTCTTCCAAGAAAATGGCCTCGATTTGCCAAATCGCCGCCTCTAATTTCAACTCGGCCAGCCCCAGCAAGCGGCGTACAGGGGGGGGAAGCGGCCCGAAACGATCGGTCAATTCCTCGCGAATCAATTCGATGTGCTCGAACGATTCGATCCGCGTCAGGCGGCGATATAGCTCGATTTTCTGCCGACCTTCGCCAACGTACTCGGGGGGCAGGTAGGCATCGATGGGGAGGTCGATATCGACGTCGGTCGAGAGCCGCAAGGGGAGTTTCTTCAGGCGATGAACTGCTTGCTCAAGCAATTGGCAGTACAACTCGTAGCCGACGGTGGCGATATGCCCGCTTTGCTGCGTACCCAACAAATTTCCGGTGCCGCGGATTTCCAAATCGCGCATCGAGATCGAAAACCCTGCCCCCATTTCGCTGAAGGTTTCGATGGCTTGCAGGCGTTTGGCGGCATTCGGCGTGATATGGCTGTGGGGATGGAGCAGCAGATAACAGTAGGCCTGATGTTTGTACCGGCCCACGCGACCGCGAAGCTGATGCAAATCGGCCAAGCCGTAGCGATTTGCCTCGTTGATGAAAATCGTGTTGGCGTTGGGAATGTCCAGGCCGCTTTCAATGATGGTCGTCGCCAGTAAGACGTCATACTTGCCCAAGACGAACTCCGTCATGACGGTCTCCAGTTCCTCGTCAGGCATCTGGCCGTGGCCGACAGCAAAGGTCGCCTCGGGGACGATCTGTTCGAGGCGCACCTTCATGGTCTCGATGTCCTGAACGCGATTATGCACGAAGTAGACTTGCCCGCCGCGATCGAGCTCGCGAATGATGGCGCTGCGAATCAGTTCGTTGTTGAAGCGAGTCACCTTGGTTTCCACCGCGGTCCGCTCCTCGGGGGGCGTTTCTAAATTTGAGATATCGCGGACGCCGACGAGGGACATATGCAAGGTCCGCGGGATGGGCGTGGCCGACATCGTCAGGACGTCGACCGACGAGCGGAGTGCCTTGAGCCGCTCCTTGTGTTCCACGCCGAAGCGCTGCTCTTCATCAATGATGACGAGTCCCAAGTTCAAGAACTGGACGTCCTTTGAGACGAGCCGATGGGTGCCGATGCAGATATCGATCTTGCCTTCCTTCAGCCCCGCAATCGTTTCGTTCTGCTCGGCGGTCGAGGCGAAACGGCTCAATCGCCCGATGCTCAACGGGAACTCCGCCATCCGCTCGCGAAAGGTGCGGTAGTGCTGTTCCGCGAGCACCGTTGTGGGAACGAGCAACGCCACCTGATACCCGCTCTCGATGGCCTTGAACGCGGCTCGCATCGCGACCTCGGTTTTGCCGAAGCCGACGTCGCCACAGAGCAAGCGGTCCATCGGGCGGTTGGACTCCATGTCTTGCTTGATGGCCGCGATGGCGGCAAGCTGGTCGGGAGTCTCGCGAAAGGGAAAGGCATGTTCGAACTCCATCTGCCAGGTCGTATCGGGCTTAAAGGCGATCCCCGGTCGCGACGTCCGCTGGGCCTGCAGTTCGAGCATTTCGGCGGCAAGGTCATTGACGGCATCCTCGGCGGCCTGTTTTTGCTTGAGCCAGGTTCTGCCACCGATCTTGGCCAGTTGCGGCCGCGTTTTTGTACCGCCGACGTACTTTTGGATCAGATCGATCTTGGCCGCGGGAACAAAAATTCGAGTGCCGCCGTGAAACTCCAGCTCGAGATGCTCCGAACGTTGTCCGTCACGCTCGATCATTTTCAGGCCGCGATACCGCCCGATGCCATGCTCCAGGTGGACGATCAAATCCCCCTCCCGCAGCGAGAGGAACGAGTCGATGGCCTTCCCTTGTTTGCGCCGGCGGGCTCCGCGGCGAAGTTCTCCGCGCTGGAACAGTTGATCGCAGCCGACGACCATGATCGGCGGTCGCTGAAGGCGGAAACCCGAATGGACGCAGCCAACCGAAAACCGCAGCCGCCCCTCGCGAGCGGTCTTCGTCGCCGCCATGATTTCCTGGACCCGCTCGATTTCTCCTTCGACCCGCGCGACAAGATGGACGTCCAAGCCTGCCCCCATCCGATCGAGGGCTTCACGAAGTTCTGAGAAGTCACTGCCAAAATCGCCGAGCGACTCGGAGCGGAGCGGCCAGTGATTCTCGAGTCGCCCCGCGGCCAGTCGCTCGCAACTGGCCAGCGGAAACCGCGCGGCGTCCCGCCAAACCTGCGACAACTCGAACAATCCCGCGGGGTGGGCCGACCGTTCACGGTACGCCTCTCCCTCGCGGCGAACGTCCTGAGGTTCGACCTGCAAGATGATCGTTCCCACCTGTAGATAGGAGAACACCGAGTCATGAGCCTCGAATTTCGGTGGTACCAGAGTGATCTCGATCTGTGCGACGTCCGCAGTGCTCCGCTGCGTCGCGATCGAAAATTGTCGCAACGAATCGACTTCATCGCCGAATAATTCGATCCGCACTGGCTCGAGCCAGTCGGGGGCGAACACATCAATGATCCCCCCCCGCATCGCAAACTCGCCCGACAGTTCCACAGCGGAACTGCGATGGAAACCGTGCGACTCGAGCCAGGCCACCAAATTAAGGGCATCAAGCCGCTGGCCGACACGCAGCACTTGCGAGTTGGCCTGCAGAAACGGTAGCTGCGGCACGGGTTGCAGCAGTGATTGAATGCTGGTGACGAGAATCGGCGGCTGGTTCCCGGCGGCGAGATCCTTCAGGACGCGGAGCCGGTCGCCATAGTCATCGTCGAGGATTTGGCTGTCTCCCAAACCTATCGAGCAAGCAGGAAATTTGCGGATTGTCGCTGCCGTGAACGTCTCCAAGTCATCGTAGACGTCATCCTGCGCCTTGAAATTCTGCGTAACCACCAGCAGCGGTTGTCCGCGGCAGGCAAGTGCGGCGACCAACAGCGCGCAGGCCGACCCCCAGACGCCGTCGAAACTCGTCCCGACTCCTTGGAGGAGTCGATCGACGGTGGCGACGAAATCTTGTTGAGAGGCGATCTTGGTAGTCAGCTCTCGAAGTTGCTCCCCCGAGCGAGCGTGGGGCGTGACTTGGGCCATGATCGCCCCATGATACGGCAAACAATCGCCAACGATCAACCCGAAACGGGAGGGACGTCACCGCGGCGGACTTCTCCCCAATTCGTCGTTTGAATGAAGGTCTTAGAGTGCAACTCGACCGCCGTCAGCCACAGGTTGCCGCAGCAGTTTGTGTCGATCATCAACACGTGGCCGATATTGCGGATTTCGCCCGACAATTGCGGCGTATGGCCGACCACAGCCGTTTTGCCATTGCGATGGGGGGACGGAACATTTTCAAAGATATGCGTCCAAAACATCAATTCATCCGGCTGATCGTCGAGCGACAGAGCTGGATCGTAATTGGCATGCAAGAAAAAGTAATCCGCCGTCTCGTGATAACGGACGCAGTGGCTGACGAACTGGAGATGATGCGGCGGGATTCCGCGCGGGTTGCCGCCGTAACTGGCGATCGTCGCCTGCCCGCCATGCCGTTGCCAAAATTCGAAATCGCGGCGATTGTTCAGCCCTTTGTACAGCATGATTTCGTGGTTTCCTATCAGCGGGATGAACTCGCAATGCGAAACCAAATCACACAGGATCTCGAGCACTCCGGCCGAGTTCGGTCCACGATCGACATAGTCTCCGATTCCGACTATAACGTCGTCTCGTTGCGGTCGGATTTCATTCAAAAGGGTCACCAGGGCGACATCGCAGCCGTGGATATCGCCGATGGCAAACAAGCGTGACATGTCAACTACAGCAACCGACTACCGTAAAATTCAGAGTTCAAACAATTGAATATGGTCGACGCAGGGTTGATGGCTGAGACGCTTGCACACGGCTCACCCTGCTACCTCCTGTCGAGACCCGCGGTGCCCAACAGGCCGTTGATGATCGCCCCGCGGGAGCCTGAGCTTTACCCCAAAACAAATTGCCGAACCGCCCCGAAGCCTGGCTTCGGCAACGACTGCAGGCTAACGCTGCGGCTGACAGAGTTCGGGACAAAGCGTCGAAACGGATCCTAGAGTGTCGCAAAAAGTTTCGCATTGCAACAGGCCACTTTCCCCTTCGCCCATCGAATTTCGGGTAGACTCAGAAAACGACCCTATCAAGGAATGAATGTTTCGCCCATGACCGAAGACTTGGATCTTGTTTCCCATTACGATTACGATTTACCGCAGCACTTGATCGCTCAGCACCCCCTTCCGCAGCGCGATGAATCGCGGCTGATGGTGGTGCATCGGCAGACCGGTGACATCGAGCATCGATATATTCGCGACTTGCCCCGAATTCTCGCAGCTGGCGATTTACTGGTTCTCAACGACTCGCGAGTGATCCCCGCCAAACTCGTCGGCTGGCGGCAACGGACTCGCGGGCGTTGGCAAGGTTTATTCCTTGAAGAAGAAAACGGGATCTGGAAAGTTCTCTCAAAAACCCGTGGCAAGCTGGAGCCTAACGAAGAAGTGGTGTTGCAGGACCGCTCCGGATCGGCCCACACGAATTTAGTGATGCTGTCGAAGCTGCCCGACGGGAGTTGGCTGGCACGCCCCAACACCGCGCGGCCAACCTTTGACTTGCTCGACGAGATCGGTCGCGTGCCGCTTCCCAATTACATCCGCGACGGCAATATGGTCGACGATGACATCCGCCGCTACCAAACGGTCTATGCCACTAAGCCCGGTTCGGTCGCGGCCCCGACCGCCGGTCTGCATTTGACGAAGGCCCTCATCGAACAATTGATCGATACGCAAAAATTCATCACGCGGATTACCTTGCACGTTGGCATCGGCACGTTCAAACCGATGGCGACCGACAATCTGTCCGGCCACCACATGCACAGCGAGTGGGCACAGATCGATCAAAAAGCGATCGATCAGATCGAACGTTGCCACCGCGAAAACGGCCGACTTGTCGCCGTTGGCACGACCGTGACGAGAGTTCTCGAAACGGTCGGCAAGCACAAGCCGCTGGCCCCCTGGGTCGGAACCACCGACCTGTTCATCAAGCCGGGGCATGAGTTCACCCTGGTGCAAGGCCTGCTGACCAATTTTCATCTTCCCAAAAGTACACTGCTGGTGCTCGTTCGCACTTTCGGTGGCGATGAATTGATCAAGCGGGCGTATGAAATCGCTGTCCAAGAACGCTATCGATTTTTCAGCTACGGCGATGCGATGCTGATTTTTTAAAAAAATCGGTGCCTGGGAGCGGCACCGATCGTTCGAATATTCGGTTTGATTTCGGTCGAGGCTTCGACCGGACGAGCGACTAGGACACCATGTCCTTCAGACCCTTCAAGGGACGCACGCGGACGGTGCGGCTGGCGGGGCGTGGATCGGCCCAGACCATTTCGTTGGTTCCCGGCTTTCGGACTTGACGCTTGGGCAATGCTGGCTTGTGCTTCACGACGATTTTGCAAAGCCCGGGAATGGCGAACATACCGGGGCTGCCCTTCTTCGAAATGGCGTTCGAGATCTGCTCTGTCAACGCATCGAAAACCGCGGCGACGTCCTTCTTGGACAGCCCCGTCTTTTCGGCGATGTTGTTCAATACTTCAGTTTTCGAAGGAGCTTTTGGGCCTGCAGCTTTTTTTGACATGAGTAACTTTCCTCCAGAAATGTTGAGATGGTGTGAACGGTGTTTTGCGGTAAAAACTCGCTGAAACGCGAGAATTAGACTAGTTGAGCACAAAATTACAAGCGGAGTTAGAGGAAAAACGCGGGTTTTTCGTGATTTTTGGCAAAAAAAGAGTCCGTGCGGCCGCGAAAAGCCACAAAATTGCGGCAAAAAGGCCACTTTTTGACGCAGGCCCGCCTCGTGATGACCGACATTCGATAATAACGACGGCTCAAATTCGGCGGTCCAGTTGCTCCCTATGTCGCGCACCGATAACGATATCCATTGGATGAACCTTGCGCTTGACCTCGCGCGACGCGGCTTGGGTTCCGTCGAACCGAACCCGATGGTCGGTTGCTTGATCGTGCGGGACGAAAAAATCATCGCCAGTGGCTACCACGAAAGGTTCGGCGGGCCCCATGCCGAAGTCAACGCCCTGCGAAATGCCCGTGAATCGGTCGCAGGTGCGACCGCGTACGTGACACTCGAGCCATGTTCCCATTTCGGCAAGACGCCTCCGTGCGTCGATGCGTTGATCGAAGCTCGCATTGGTCGCGTTGTCATCGGCACACTCGATCCCAATCCTCAGGTGAATGGGGACGGCGTCAAGCGTTTAGCAACTGCACAGATCGAGACAACGGTCGGTGTGTGCCAAGAGGCAGCTCTCGAGTTGATCAAACCGTTCACAACGCTGATCACTCAAGCGCGACCGTGGATCATCGCCAAATGGGCCATGTCGCTCGATGGCAAAATCGCCACGAATACTGGCGAAAGCCAATGGATCTCCAACTCCATATCACGCGAACACGTCCATCGAACTCGTGGTCGCGTCGATGCGATTATCGCGGGCATCGGCACGGTCGAGGCAGATAATCCGCTCCTTACCGCGCGACCCCCGGGACCTCGCATCGCGACGCGGGTGATTATCGACGCCGCAGGACGTCTGTCACCGACGGCGAAGGTTGTTCAAACAGCTCGAGAAATTCCGACGATGGTGGCCGTGCGCCGCTCCGTTCCCAACCGAAAGAAATCGGAGCTAATCGATCTGGGGGTCGAAGTTTGGGAAAGTACGATCGCGGCGGAAGATAACGGCGAAATGCTCCGGGAGTTGATGGTCGAGCTCGGTTCTCGGCGGATGACGAATGTACTGGTCGAAGGGGGGAGTCGCCTATTCGGGCTGCTCAACGAACAACGTTTGATTGACGAGACCCATGTCTATGTCGCTCCGTTGCTGATCGGAGGTTCCGCGGCCCCTTCGCCACTCGGCGATCCGGGAATATCATCCCTGGCCGCTTGCCAAAACCTGCAACTCCGCGAGACCATGCGGCTGGGATCCGATGTCTTTATACGAGCCAGTCGATAGCTGTCCCGCGGTCACATTGACGAAAACCGGGACATTTTCGTAGCCGAGAACTTTATACGAGCCAGTCGATAACTGCCCCGCGGTCTCCGATCGCGGTCTTGGCCGCGTTGCCTGCCGACGACGATCTGTTCGTGGCTCGTTTCCCGAAGATTCCGGTTTTGACCGGAAGAGCCGTTGGCAGCGGGCCTGCTGTCATGCGAGTTCCAAATCGCGACAGGTACGACCCGAGCCGAATTTTGCAGTCGATTTGGATTCGGCACTTGCCGCGCGGCTGCCTCGACGCCACTTTTCAATGTGAAAATGAGGAAATGCGCTTGCTGGTACCGCGTTCCCTCTCGGCGGATTTCCCGTGGACAGGGAAATGTGAAGCTGAGCCGGAACGCCCGAATTGATCGACAAGCCCCTTTTCGAGGTTCAGTTTCACTTCTAAAATACCGATGCAGTGGTAAGCAAACGCCTCGATGCGGCACGGGGTACGTCCCGGTGCGATCGGCGAGCCAAATTGCCAATGCCTCTGAAAAACGAAAAATCCGGACGGTTAGCTCAGTTGGTTAGAGCGCCACGTTGACATCGTGGAGGTCGCTTGTTCGAGTCAAGTACCGTCCATCTCACAGCTGCGAATTTTCTGTTCGCGGCTTTTTTTCTGCGCGATCGAAATCGAGCTGCGAAATATCGAGGATCGGCAGGTAGAGACGCTCTTCGAACCGCATAACGGGTCCGGTGGCTTTGATGACCTTACCAACAAAAAACTCCTCAGGATTGTCGACGCCGACTTGTTTTAACTGTTCGACGACTCCTGGTGCGATGGCAGCACATAGGTTATCTGGATGCTCGAAGTTCTCTCCGCTGTCGAGATAAATCAACCCGCGGCGTTCGATTCGATTTTTTGCGGACTTGACGGTCATTTGTACGCACACCTTGGCCTTACCCACCGCATTTTTTGCGTCCGAAGGTTTCTATGGTTTCGAGATCCTGAGAGAGACAGTACAGGCAAAGTGCGAGAAGCAGTGAACGAGCCATTTCAAGGTACATGACGAAAACCTTTCAAAAGTCTGAGGGCGAGAGTAATTCAACGCTAAAATCGAGCGTTTTTGACGCTTTCACGCTGTTGGCAGCTCAAGCTATCGCTCGCCATCGCCAACACCTGATTCACTGACGATTTCCCATTGGGATTCGGTGTCGATCTGAATTTGCTTCGACCCGTTGTACAAGGAAATGTTGCCGTTGACACGAATCGTCTTGCCGATCAAGGAATCGGGGCTCGCATTCGGCGGAAGTGAGCTGCGGCCACCACGATTGAGGACCGCGGTGAAATTGCGCGAGTTACGAAAATCGATTTCGGAATTGAGGAGCCAGCGGTCCCCGCTCACTGCCCGAGCACCCCGGACTGCGAATTGGACTTGCACGGCTGCCCCTTCGTCGACGAGCAGGACCTCGGCAACGCTCAAAACCCCAGCGGGACGCGGCAGCGATGGCGGCCTCGCCGTTAACACATCGAGCGGGACACGGGTTTGCACCGCAATCTCCCCATCTTCGTGGCGAAGCTGCAATTTAATCAGCGGAACGGCTGAGGACCAATCGATTTCGACTGTTCCGAAGTGATTGCCATACGGAAGAGCCGCAACGCGAAATTGATTGGGCTCCACCTCGCGCCACCCCTGAGTCGCTTGGTTCAGTCCACTGGCGGTGATGTCATATAGCGGATAACCGACAGCCAACGGCTCCAAGGAAATTTCTCCCAGATGTCGATCGCCACTCAAGATCACCACACCACTGGCCGCCGTCCGTTGAATGAGCTCGAACAATCTCGATCGCTCTAATGGAAAATTGTCCCACTTTTCGAACGGGTGCTCGCTGCTGACGACTTGAATACTCGAACCGATGATCCGGATCTCGGCGGGCAGGCGGAGTTGCTCTTCGAGCCATTTCCACTGGGCCTCCCCCAAGATCGTGGCATCCGGTTTGGTGTTCGGAACGTAGGGTAGCGCACGAAATCCTGGCAACGGTGCCGTCCCCTTTTCCAGTGGCGAGCGGAAAAATCGCGTGTCCAGCAGAATGATTTGCGTCCGTTTGCCCGGTGGTCCGAAAATCCGGGCTTGATAAACGCCCGCTTGTTTCCGAAGCGGTGAGTCGGCGGGCGTGCCGAAAAAGTCATGAAAAAGTTCGGCAGCCGGCCGCTTGTGTTCCCACTCGACGCCAGAATCGTTATTGCCATAGTCGTGATCGTCCCATACCGCCATGATCGGCGAACAGCTGCGCAGGCGAGCGAATCCGGGATCCTTCGCTAACGTCGCGTAGGCGTCCGCGATCCGCTGCGGCGTGGCCGGCTTCAACCTGCCATCAAGAATGTCGGCGTAGACATTGTCCCCCAAGAGCAAGGTAAGCTCGGGCTGGTAATCGGCGATCGTTTCCCAAATCGGGCAAGGATCGGTTTGCTTCGCGCACGACCCGAAGGCGATTCGCGACAGGATCTGTAGGTCGTCTTGAGCTCGCGCGACACCGCTGTACGGCAGCCAAGCAAAAGCACTCACAATAGCCAAACTAAAATGTCTCAAGCCTCGTATTTTCAGGATTCGTTGGATCATTGTTTCGACCGTTTGTTTTGTCTTTTGTAACCCGTGGACTCTACCAGAAAATCGACGGGCCCCGCCAGGGTAGCCAACGTCATTCATGGTAACGCCATTGTCTCACATCGGCCGCATGGCTGCCGAGATGCCGCAGCCGATTTCACACGTTCTTCATTGACTGTGCCGGATTTGGGAGGCGCGGCAAGCATGCCAGGTTTTGTCTCAATCCCCATTAGCCGGAACTCGTTCGAGACTGTCTACCTTGTAATGGACCCGGCGAACGATTCCCTGCGGCTGACCGGTTGTCTGACTAAGCCTAGCCGACGACGTCGATCTGCAAAACGGCGAATCGCCCCGTTACTCCCCCGACCTCGACATGCCGAAACTCTGTCGCAAAAAATCGGGTAAGAAACGTTGCCACTGGCCTTGGGCTTGTCGATACCAGTCCCAATCCCACTCCCAGACCACCACGGGAGCCAATGGTGCGAAATCGTCGGTCCACAAGGCGGTGTGCCGTTCATCAGGCCACTTGTCGGCATCGTCGCGAATCGATTCCATTTCGGCGCTCTCGATGAATCGTGGATTGCTCGTCAGGAGTACCCAGGTACTGGAATCCATCCAGCGGTTGACGTTGACCACCGTCTGTTTGTCATAGTCGAAAATCGAGCGGGAGCTGGGACGATCCTCGACGATATAAGCTTGCAAGCCTAATTCCTCGGCTATGCGGCGCACAACGTTCTCCAGTACTAGAAAACGATTCGACGTGTGAATGGCGATGATTCCTTCGTCTCGAATTCGTTGGCGGTAGAGTTGCAGAGCTTCCAAGGTCAACAAGTGCATCGGAATCGAGTCGCTGGAAAATGCATCAGCGATCAAGACATGGTAACGGGGCGCTTCCGAGTCTGCCGCCTCCCTCTCGAGTTGGATGCGGGCATCCCCCAAAGTTACCTTTGCCGTACCTTCGCAGTCGGTCAAATAGGAGAATTCCTCCCGAGCGATCGTTTCGACGGCGGGATTGATTTCGAAAAAGTGGATGGAGTCTCCTGGCCGCACCCAGACCGCGAGCGTTCCCGTCCCGAGCCCGATTGCTCCGATATGCAAGCCATCGTCGGCATCCTCGTCACCGCTGGCTTGAAAGTAGCGAATCGCTCGCCCCACTCCGCTGGTCGTTCCGTAATAACTCGTCGCCAGCTTGCGGAAAAAACTTTCGCGGACTTGAAAACCGTGTTTGATTTGACCATGAACCAGGCGGCGGACAACATAATCTTGGTCCGATAGGTCCTCATTCACTTTGAGCAAGCCGTATTCATTGCGAACCATTTTTACCGTCGTGGTCTCTCCGGTCTCCTGGCGTGCGCGAAAGTACCCCTCGCCGACAAACAGAATCAGCCAGGCACCTGAAATCAGGCAAATGATGTACCCCCCCCACTGCCACCAACGGACGGGACGATAGCTGCGAAAGCTGCCAGGGCCGAACAGGCAACTGACACACACCAACACAACCGCGACCAAACTCAGCGGAAACTCGTCGAATTCAACGAATACTCGCGGCGCGATGATCGCGACGAAGATCCCCCCTAAAGCGCCGCCAATCGAAATCAATAGGTAATAAAAGGTCAAATGTTGATGAGCCGGTTTAAGGCGAGCCAATTCGCCGTGGCAGCACATCGACGAAAAAAAAAGGAGAGCTGCGTAAATGGCAATCTGCAAGGTCACCGGCACGTCGACGCCCGCCGCATAGACGAGGCTGGCCAAAAATCCGGTCGCGAATAAGCCCAACTGAAACACCGGACGAACATACCAGACTTCGCGGTCAAAACAGAGAATGAAAGTCAGCAAATACAAGGCGAGCGGCACGATCCACAAAAAGGGATGCGAGCCGATCTCTTGCGTCATTAAATTCGTGGTAGCCAGCAACTGCACCGAGGCCAAAAAGGGCAAGCCGACCCACAACAGCACCGTCAAAAACGATAGGCCAACTCCCTTGGTCGTCTCGGACTGTGAGCCCTTTTCGGTCGTCGCCGCGGGTACCTCTTGACCTGCGATTTTTGAAAATCGATACCCCGACCAAACAACAAGACAGGCAAACACATAAAATGCGATCGACCACCAACTGTCTTGTTGATCCAACGTGAACTGTCGCTCGAAAAGGAACGGATAGCTGATCAGAGCGGCGAGCGAAGCGAAATTCGAAAGGGCGAACAACCGATATGGGGAACGCTGGGGATGCGTGATACTTTGCCATTTTTGAATGAGAGGTCCGGTCGTCGACAAAACAAAAAACGGCAAGGCGATCACGGCCGTCAGCAGGCCGAGAATTCGCCAGGTCGGCTCATTACCATCGACCGGCTTCCACTCATCCCCGGGGCGAATCGGCAAGACTAGCACGGCGGCCACGACCACTGCGAAATGCACAATCCATTGCCACCGCGGCGCAAGCCGTCTTGTGATCACATGCGAATAAGCGTAACCGGCCACCAACACTACCTGGAAAAACAGCATGCAGGTGGTCCAGACCAAGGCAGCGCCTCCAAACCAGGGGAGAATGAAGCGTGCGACCATCGGCTGCACTTGAAACAACAAAAACGCGCTCAAAAAAACCGTCAGAGCGTAAATTAACACGCTGCGAATCCTCGATTCCAAGTGACGTTGCCGGGCTGCTCCAGCACGAACTCCTCTAAGCCGTGTCCCACGTCACACCTTCGATACGGGTTAACGCCCAAGCGTTTTGCCAGCAGAGTCTCTCGCCTGACCCACTTCGTATTTTAGCCCGTAAGACAAAGCGAATGTTGCCAGTTGACGCAACCAGTCGAACATCAGGGGATTTCGTCTCGCAATCGATCATGCTTTCCAGTACCGGGCCTCATGTGGGAGTCCTCTGTCGCGACGATAGCGACTGCTTCTGGCTCCCTCACTAAGGACTCTTGCTCGTTTTCCGCCGACTTCCGCCCCAACACCCGCTGCTACGCGGTGGCGATCCAACGGCAAACAAGTGAACCGCCACATGCCCTGCGCAGTTGCAGGTCACATCCATGGATATTGTTCTCGTGCGGCAATTCTTCGAGTGCCGCCGTCCAAGTCGACAAAGCTGAAGACTGCACCAGCGCAAAAAAAAATGGCCCTCGAAAGGGCCACTTCATGGGTTGCAGAATCCAAGCTTAGAGCGTCGCTTGCGGCGCATAACAAAACACTATTCGCGGGGCCGAACGGCACCGGTCAACCCGCTGTAGTCCGCCCGGTCGTTGACATGCCACAGGGGCATTCCCAACTCGACACGGCGGCGCAGGACCTCGATCTTTTCTTCGGAACCAGCAGGAGCGTCGGTCGGCTCGAAGTCGGGAGTCGGCTCCGGAAAGAAATCCTCATCGTGGCCGAACTTCAAGATTGCTTCGAAAACGTTGTTGATTTTTTTGTTCGCGTTGCTCATCGGTAAATCCAAATCGTAAAAAACAAAAATATGCACTTCGCTCGCTCGGGCAGCGTTGCCCGCATTAGCGTTACAACTGAATTGAAAGGGCTGAACTTCAGATTGAGATTGCCGACTTCCTCAGCCGGCATCCTCGCGGTCTTTGCGAGAAAGGAGAAATCCTTTCGATATCCTGCAGAATCAACAAAGGGAAGTTACCGCTCTGTGAAGCTGACGCACACTCGCCGTTTCGAACAGTTGGACATCCTTGATCCGATCAAGAGTGGAGAGTGCTTTTTCGCTCGACGACCGAGCCATTATTGACGTGTCGAGTATAAAGTCAACATTTTTTCCTCATGATTTTTTCATCATTAGCGGGTACTGTGGCATTGGCGAAGTGTCTTGGCGGTTGGGAAAAGTCGATCGATTGGCTAATCTGTTCTGCCACGCCACAGTCTTGACGCTAAGGGATTTGGAATCACCACTAATCCAAACCTCGGCAAGTCGTTTGGATTTTTGCTTTCGTGCTGCGACGTGTTGTCACAATCTGCTGGCTCGCCGCAAAACTCTTGGACAACCTGGGATACTCGATCGGTTCGATCGTGCTGGATCATGCGTCTCGTCTTCCTTTCGTTACCCGCCTCGAAGGTTTACGTACACAAATTTTAAGCGAAGCTCTTTCCGACCGGTGGACCCCCGCCGTGCCGTGTTCGCGGTGGCCACCAGCATTCCCTAAAAGCTAGGATCGACCGGCCTGGGAAGCTCCGATGCGATTCCGCACAGCGTCGGTCATTCGCGGCGGTGATCCAGCGAACGCGCTGGCGACCATCACGGTTTGGGCTAGAATGTTTGAGTTGAGATCAGCTTATGGAGCAGCGACGTATCAAATCGAAACAAGCAAACCAAACGCAGCCACGCCTCCGGTCTCTGGCGCGGTGGCATGCCCTCGGACTGGCCATGGCGATTCTTGCTGCGGCAGCGCTAGGATATTGGCTTGTCGCTGCGACCTCGAGCGAAGTCGTTGCCACCGCCGCTACTTACGTCGGCAAGCAAACCTGCGCGGAATGCCACCGCGAGCAGGCGGAGGCCTTCCAGAACTCTCATCATGATCTGGCGATGAATCCAGCCACTCCGGCTACGGTATTGGCCCAGTTCGATGGCTCGACGCTTGAGCACTACGGGGTTACATCTCGGATGTACATGGACGGAACGCGATATATGGTGCAAACGGAGGGACCCGACGGGACGATTCAGGACTTCGAAGTGAAGTATGTTTTCGGCGTTTCGCCCCTCCAGCAATACTTGGTGGAACTCCAGCCAAGTCCAACCGACCGCCAGCCACATTCGTCCGACCGCCAGACTCCCCTGGGCCGCTTTCAGGTGCTGCGGGAAAGCTGGGATACAGTGAACAAGCGTTGGTTTTATTTGATGCCTCCCGATGTTGATAGTCGTTTAGAGCCTGGCGATCCCTTGCACTGGACTGGGCTCTATCAATCGTGGAATACATTTTGCGCGAGTTGTCATAGCACGTACCTGCAAAAAAACTTTGATGCGGCAAAGGCGACATTCAAGACGACGTTTGCCGAGATCGACGTGAGCTGCGAGGCTTGCCACGGGCCAGGCAGCAACCACGTCGCGTGGGCTCGTTCCCCTTGGGCCGCTTGGCGAAGCCCCCCCCAACACGGACTAAACCAACTGAAAAACAACGATCCTATCAAACAAATCGAGACATGCGCGCCGTGCCACTCGCGGCGGGCCGAATTGCACTTGAGCTGGACACCGGGCGACCCCTTGGATCGCCACTTTTCATTGCAGTTGATCGAGTTTCCCATTTACGAACGCGACGGTCAGATTCGCGATGAAAATTACGAGTACGGATCATTCATCCAAAGCAAAATGCACGCCGCTGGAATTCGCTGCACCGATTGCCACGATCCGCATTCATTGCGGCTCAAACATCCCGCGAATCAGCTTTGCACCAATTGCCATCAACATCCGGCCGCCAAGTACGACACCGCGGACCACCACCATCACGCGCCGGGAACCCCCGGCTCCTATTGCGTTGACTGTCATATGCCGGAGACGATTTACATGGAGGTCGATCCGCGCCGAGACCACAGCCTGCGGGCTCCGCGACCTGACTTGTCCGTCATGTTCGGAACGCCCAACGCCTGTACGGGCTGCCATTTGAACCCGAGCAAACTGCCCGAAGACCAACGTCCCGAACTACGGCAATATCTCGATTGGCGAATCGCGGCCGAACGCGGCAACGCAGTCGTCGCTGCAGAACTAAGGCGGACCGACGAGGCCATGGCGGCGGCCTTCAACCGTTGGTATGGCGAGGAACCTCATGCCGCTCGAACCGAGTATTACCACGACTTGGCTGCCGTACTGTCGACCCGAGAGGGAAAGTCCGAAGTCGCCGGCCCGCTGGTACGCAATTTGGCCGTGCCGACGATGATCCGTGCCTCGGCCTTGTTGAACCTTGCTCGCGAGAGCGACGAAGAATCGCTACGTCTGGCGAGATCGGCCTTGAGAAGCGGCGATTCCCACTTGATTCGCGGGGCGATTCCCAGAATCGAGGGAGAGTTGCAGCGTCGGCAAGACGACATCGATTCGTCTTACGTCGAATTACTGACTGAGGTTGCCGAGTTGCTGAATCACGAGTCGCTCGTAGTGCGAATCGAGGCGACGCGAACGCTGATCGGTTTGCCTCGACCGATTCGCGAGCGCAGCCGCTTGCCCGCTTTCTCGCAACGCTGGTCCGCCGCCATCAAGGAATGGCGGCAGGTGCTTGCTGGCCAAGGAGACTGGCCGCAGAACCATGTTCTGCTCGGCGATATTTTCGCCGACGAAGGTCGCTTTGAGGAGGCAATCCAGGCTTATGAAACGGCGATTCGGATCGGACCCACTTGGGTCGGTGCCCGCACGAACCTCGCCAGCTTGCTCGACGACCGCCTTGCGGAAAAATCGAATCGGCTGCAAGTTGATCGCAATCTTTCAGCGGCCGACCGCGAACGCTTGCTCGCCGATGCCGAGCGATTGCAACAACGCATCACCGAGCTGCGCGAATCCGAATATCAATTGCTGGCAACTGAGATCGCTCGCAGCGGTCAGGAACCGTCAGCCGGCGGGCTTCATTATCGATTTGCCATGAGTTGTTATTTACGGGGCGAAAAGGACAAGTGCGAGCATCATCTTCTCAAGTCCCACCGCTTGCAGCCGGACGATCCTGCGCCGTTGCTCGGACTCATTGCCTACTACCGCGACACCGATCAACTGAATCGAGCCATCGAATTCGCCGAAAAACTGGCGGCACTCGACCCGCGCGACCGCCGCTACGCTCAAATTCTCGCCGGACTGCGTTCTCATCGACCGCCGCAAGATTGAGACTCAGTCTGAGTGTGACACAACCGCCGCTACACGGTTACCTTGCCCTTCACGATCAATCGATTCACCATTTTTTCGTCGCTACCGAATCGACGGTCCGGAGTCTCGAGGCGGCATATTCATGCGCATTGATGGCTGCCGTTTTTTTAGCTGCCGCCACCAATCGCTCATTCAACAAGCCGCCACATTTGCGTTTACTCCGGCCACAAAATGAAGAGGTAGCCGCCATTCAAAAGAAGTAGCAACGTTCCTTCGATTCGATGAAGGAGACGCCCTGTGAAGAGCAATGGGAGAAGCAAGGCCGAAAATTGAACCATGGTGACACTCTCAAACCAGGAAACTCCTGGTGCGCTGAAAGGTGATACCAGCGAGGCGACACCGAGGATTCCCAAAACGTTGAAAACACTCGAGCCAATCATGTTTCCAAGGGCAATATCGAGTTTTTTCTCAAGGCGGCCACGACGGAGGTAGCGAGTTCCGGCATGTTGGTTCCTGATGCGATTATGTTCAAGCCGATCCCTGCCTCGCTGACGCCAAATTCCTTGGCCAGTGAAACTGATCTGTTAACCAAGATTTGGGCCCCGACGATCAGGATTCCGAAACCTCCCAAAACGTAGGCAAAATCGAGACCCCGTGTTTTGACACTCGGGCGATAAGTGGCTCGCCCGTTCCCTGTAGTGCGTCGGGACTTTTTGTATCAAGTGTCGCGATTGATTCGCGACGTGCCATGACGACATTCGCCACGGTATAGGCAACGATGCCCAGAAATAGGACGAAGCCTTCGAAACGGGACAACAAACCGTCACGTAAAAATACCAGAAGGAGCCCTCCGACCGCCAAGGCGATTGGCCCATCGAATTTAATGATTTGATGTTGCACGGATATGGGACAGATCAGAGCCGTCAATCCCAAGATGATTCCAATGTTGAACGAATTTGAGCCGGTGACATTGTCAACCGAGATGTCCCCTTGCTGAGCGAGCGCAGATTTGAGACTAACGACTAACTCCGGGGAACTCGTGCCAAACGCCACGATGGTCAGGCCGACGAGTGGGGGGCTGAGTTCTGCTCTCAAAGCTACGGATGCCTCCCCGCACGAGACACTCCGCACCGACAAAGAGCACAAGGAGTGCAAGCAAGATAAAAATGATGGAGGTGACCACGGTTGAATCACCGTCGTGAAGAAATTCCAGATCACTGGGTCAGCGTGGTAACCTTTTTCTGATTGCGTGTCTACCGCTTGCCAATCTCGTAAGTTTCAACCGTGTTAGTCCGCGTGGCAACGATAATCCGCGAAGATTCAGGCATCCTGGCCCAGTTTTCGCCTAAACGTCCATGACTCGATCACGCCGACTGAGACGCCACTACGGCGATTGGCTTTGACCACAATGGACCATCCTCCATGTTTGCTATCCCGATCACTCCGGTGCAGCGAACGTCGAGCAGTGGAAACGACGGAGCCTTTGTCGATAGTGCAGTTTGTTGCAGGATCTCGCGTTCCTCGCGCACCAATTCGATCCGCCAAAGCCAAGAGGACCGCCAGTGCGGAACTCAATGATGCGCTTGCTGGGCAGCAAGGACCTGCTCCGTCGCGCTGACATGTTCGGAACGTCGCTGAGGTGCCACGACATTGGTTACAGGTGGCGGACCAAAAAACGATGCAGCCGTTCCGGTTGCTGGAATGGTCACTTCGGTCCGTGATGGTTAGGAAGATTCGCAGGCTCGCCCCCGCTTCTTCTGCGGTGATGTTCGTAGGCGTCGTACAAACGGTCGAAAGCGGCGCGGGGAATGCCGTGGCATTTATCCCAGGCGTTGGCCAGTTCTTCATCAGTCAATCGCAGGTCACTGCTCGCTTGCAAGGTTGCGGCCAACTCGGCAAACTGCCGACGATTCGGCTCGAGTCGGACGAACACGGGAATGCCGATATCCAGGTCCGTGTGTAGCGTGACCATAAGTTTGGCCGACGCTGCGCGCAATACGCGAGCCCAACGCCGACGATGCCACCAACCTAGTCGCTCCCAGCCATCAATAATCCAGATAGGTTGCTGCTGACGACAGAGGACGCGAAATTTGTCGAGAAATTCGGAAGGTTTCAATAAAGGGGAGGCATCATCAAGCGAACGGAGTTCGCCATCGGGGAGTACTTCGGCGGCTTCGACGCCGAGGCGCCGCCAGCAGTGGTCGAGCAAATTTGAGCGTCGCGAGCGAATTGTCACCAACAGGACTGGATGATTGCCCGATAGTCGTCGCGCCAGATCGATCGCCAGTGTCGTTTTACCGATGCCATGGGGACCGATGATTGCTCCGCGAAACCGCTGAGCCGTCCATCGCTGGAGGAGACTCTCTGGCGTCAGCGTTGGATCATAAAGGTAAGGAACTCGGCCTGCGGCGATGTTTGAAGCAGAGAACGGGTTAACCGTCATAACAACTGAGGCGTGCTGACCAGCCGAAACGGAAAAGTAAATGAGTATTCGGAGTCATCATTCGCAAACACGCGGACCTTGACCATCCACTCGATTTTGAGAATCTCACCTCGATAGGATTGGGGCGTGCTGGGGAGTCGGGTCATGATCGAATATTCGATCGGAGCCCCCGTGGTCAGTCCCAAGTCGCCGACAACCAAGCGATCGAAAAAGTGGAGCCCGATATCCTGGTCCCCTTTGCCTTCGGTCACCCACATGACACTTGTTTCGATGGCCTGCACCTGGCATTGTCGCGGATCGACGGCGCAGACGCATGACAATTCGGTGCCGCTGAGATAGGCGGGTTGGAGACCACTAACCATCACGCTGAGCGGATGGCGGGGGAGGGCAAGTGGCCGTTGGCTTTCGGCGGAGCGACGATAACTGGAAAGCTCTGCTCGAAATGGGGCCAACCCTTGGCGTGAGTATGTACGACGATCTTCCATTGAATCTGATTATTTTTCGAGGCGAAACTGTGGGGGGCCGACTCAGGGATTTCGAATTCGAAATCGCATTCGAACTTCGCGGTGGGTGAGACGTCGACGCCCCGTTGTCGCAACAAGCGATAATTTTGTACGACGCGACGTTCGGTTTGGATGTCGGTTCCGCGTGTGAAGGTCGAGATTTCTTCACAGATTAACAAAACTTCCAGGAGTTTGAAACGAAATCTGCCTGGCTGCCGCAAAAAAAACCGACATTTTTTGCCGGGTTGTAAGGGAAACATCGAGATTTCAATGTTCGTTGTCCCGAACGCCGACAGGCGTAATGCCTGGCGAAAAAAGGCGATCGCGGCCCAAATCCCGATGCCAAGCGCGACCCACCCCATGGCAACAGCGGCAAAGTCAACCCCGGTTGCCAAAGAACGAACAAGGCGAATCGCCGAAATGGTGGCGATCAGAAAGCCAGCTAGCATCGCTACGGCCGCCAGCAGCAACCAGCCGTAAGTGCGTCGACGCGACGGGAGCAGAAAAGGAAGCTGCGTGCCCGCTCGAATCGGATGGGGAAATTTGGGGATCGTCGGCGCGACAGAATCACTTGTTCGTTCCTCGCGAAACAAGTCCAATTCTCCGACGGCCGACGCCAGTGCCTCCCGCCGCTCGCGCGAGGCACTCACGCGCCACAACGCCAAAAACAGTCGATAGGCGCCAATGCAGAGTGCCAGAATGGCTAGCGAAATGCGGATCGCCAGTTCGCCGGTCGTGTACAGTTCGAGATCGTCGGTCTGGCGCCGCTCGAAATACTGGAAAGCCAGAACGGCCACGAGGAAAACGAAGCCGCCGAGGATCAATACGGAGGCAACACCAATTTCCACGTAGCCGAACCAGCGACCGCGGCTGGAAGCGGCAAACGTTTTCTGACCTGCGTAGAGAAATCTGGACCAGAACCGCAAATTGAATCCTCGGCCGACTTGGCTATATCCCGCGGGTTGATGAACTGGCGCCCATTCGAAATTGCTGGGCGACCGCCCTAATCATCATACCTGGAAAACGAGGTCGCGGGACAAAGCCCCGTCAACCTCTCCAAGGCTGGACTGGCGAGCGAGTTCTAGTGCGGTTTGCCATCGCCGGACTGACGCCGGAAACCGATCGCCTCGAGAGCCCTGTAGACTTCCTCCAAGGTTTTTTCCCCAAAATTGGAAATGCTGAGCAACTCCTCGCGCGTCGTGTTCAACAAGTCCTCGACCGTAAAAATTCCACGTTCTTCCAAACAATTGGTTGTGCGGACGGTCAAGCCGATTTCGGCGGTACTGAGGTCGAGTTTTTCTTTGAGATTTCGATTGGCTTCCTCGATCCTACTCAGCGGAATGCGTGTGCGCGCCATGTGATTCCCTCCAAGTGTGTTCTCCCAGCGTGCGATGCGTCCTTGTTCGACGCGACCAAAAATATAACATAGGATCGCGGAACGAAAAGCAGACTCGGCCACGGACGCTAGCAAGCAATGTTTGACTTACCGAATCTTGATGCCATTCTCCAACCGCTCAACGACGCACAGCGGGAGGCCGTCCAAACGATCGAGGGACCTCTTCTCTGTTTGGCGGGTCCGGGCTCTGGCAAGACGCGTGTGATGACCCACCGCATCGCCTACATGATCGGCACGGGGATCGACTCGCGGCAGATCGTGGCGTTGACCTTCACGAACAAAGCCGCCGATGAGATGCGAAGTCGCTTGGATTCATTGGCTCCTGGACACAGCGCGTGGACGGGAACCTTTCATCGGTTTTGTTCTCGTCTGTTGCGAATTCACGCCCCGCTGATCGGATTGTCCGAAAATTTCACGATTTACGACTCCGCCGACTCCCGCAAGCTTTTCAACCAAGCCATTGCCGATTCGAATCTCGACCTCCGGCATTATTCGGTCGATAACGTCGCCAGCGAGGTAAGTCATTTGAAGGGGGCGGGGATCATCCCCGATCATTTCGAGCCCCGACCGGGCCATTATTTGCACCGCGTTGTCGCGATGGTTTACCCGATCTACCAGCGGCTGCTGCAGCAGGCCAATGCGGTGGATTTCGACGACTTATTGCTCCTAGCGGGGCAACTGCTGATCGAGAATCAAGACCTCCGCGAACGATTGGATGAACAATATGCCTACATGATGGTGGACGAATATCAAGACACCAACATGGCGCAATACCGGCTGATTCGTTTGCTCAACTATCGGCGGCCAAATCTGGCCGTCACCGGGGACCCGGATCAATCGATTTACGGCTGGCGTGGGGCGACGATCAACAACATCTTGCAATTCGAACGGGATTATTCTGGTGTCAAAATCGTCAAGCTCGAGGAGAACTACCGCAGCACCAAATCGATCCTGCACGTGGCCGACAACCTGATCGCCAACAATGTCAAGCGAAAACAGAAACGCTTGTGGACCTCGAACCAGCAAGGGGCCCCGGTCTCGCTCGTCGCCTACCAAAATCCCGAGCAAGAGGCCAATGAAATCGCCGAGTCTATCGCCAATCAAATTCGCCGCGGACAACGCCGACCTCAAGACTTCGCGATCCTCTATCGGACCAACTCTTTGTCACGATCTTTTGAGCACTATTTAAAAATTCATGGTGTTCCTTATCAAATCGTGCAAGGTCTCGAGTTTTACCAACGGCGCGAAATTAAGGATCTCCTGGCGTATTGCCATTTGCTGAACAACCCTGCTGATCGCATCGCCTTTGAACGGATCATCAACGTTCCCGCGCGGGGTATCGGCGAGCGGACCGTCGAGAAGTTGCGCGCGTACGCGCTGGATCACGGACTGACGTTGCTCGATGCGGCGCGGCGAGCCGGGCTGAACGACACGATCGCCAAGGGGACCGCCACCAAAATAACGAAATTCGTCGCCCTTTACGACGAAATCGCTGAACATCGGGATGCCACCGTCGGCCATCTGCTCGAACGGATCGTGGCGTTGACCGGATATCGCAGTTGGTTGACGGACGATGGATCGGAAGAGGGGCACGAGCGAGCCAACAACGTCGACGAACTGCTGGCAGCTGCCCATGAATTCGATCGGCAGCATCCCGAGGACGGCGGCCTGGAAGCATTTTTGGAGCAAGCGGCGCTGGTCAACGATACAGATGCCATGGAATCCCAAGCGGACTTCGTGACGCTGCTGACCATTCACGCGAGCAAGGGATTGGAGTTTCCAGTCGTCTACATTGTCGGCCTGGAAGATGGGATTCTTCCCCACGAGCGGAGTTCGACGAATGAAAATGAAATTGAGGAGGAACGCCGCCTTTTGTTTGTCGGAATCACGAGGGCGCAAGAGTGGCTGCAAATCAGTCGCTGTCAATCGCGATTCCGCCGCGGGGGTTATTGGCCGTCGATCGCCAGCCGCTTTTTGATGGAATTGCCGCGGGCTGAAATGGAAGTCGTTGAGCCCCGGTCGATGTGCGATTATGTCGACGACGAAGAAGACGCTTGGGCCGACGATCTTGATCCCTGGATGCACGACGGAATTCCGAGTCGCGACATTAACGATGATCGCGTCGGTGAGTCCCCGACGCCGTTTCACTTGTCGCCCTCGGTCAGTTTTCCACGGCTGGTAACCGCTGCCGATTTGGCCCGCGAGCACGAAGCGTCGGAGACTCGCTGTCATCCCGATGTGTTCACCATGGGGATGATGGTGTCGCATCCGGACTACGGAACGGGGGTGATCGTCGGTTTAACAGGGTCGGGCGTAAAGCGAATCGCGACGGTGGAATTCCTCAACGGAAAACGACGGTTTCGACTGAGCCATGCACCGCTCACTCCGACGGACCAGAGTTGAACGATAGCGTAACTGATGCCGCTCCGCTGAACCTTGCCAGAAATTCCGCCGCAACCTGGGAATTCTTTAGAGAAAAAATACATTTTCCCAAATGATTTCGCCGTTTCTTGGCGACCGCCGCTCACGGTCGAGTTAATTTGGCGAACCGGGGCAAAGGATTCTACGGATAACGGTCGTACTAATTGTTTCTGTCGTGCCGTCCGATCAAAGTTTGCAGCAGAAAATTCTGGCTTGACCATCGTCCGGAGGAACTAGGCGTGCGGGCACTCAACTTTTTGTGTTTGGCAGTAATTCCGTTGATCATCGCCAGCCCGTCGTTCGGGCAGTGGACGGGTAGTGAGAATCCAGGCCAAAGCCGGTTTTGGATGGAGGCAGGCGGTGCCGTGTTCGATCGGCCTGGTGGCGAATTAGGCTTAAGTCTGATTTCCAACACTCAGACGCTCCAAAACTTGTTCACTTCGGACGATCTGACCGACATGGGCTCCGCATTCGGTCCCAATTTGCGGATCGGTTCCGTCAATCGATTTGGTGTCGAATGGGAGGCGTCGACACAGTTCGCCAAATGGACCACCCAAGAAGAGTTTCTCGGACCGAATTTGACCTCACCGTTCATTGATCCGTTGCTCAGTCCGGATTTGATCGGCGTCGGCTACGACTCGCAATTTTTTGATTTCCAATTCAATTTCCGCAAGGCTTTTGCACCGGGGATGACCTTTTTGATCGGCCCGCGCTATTTTCGGCTGACCGAGGATCTGCGATTGAACACGGAAACGCTTGTTGACGCGGGATTTTTTGATTTCCTGTTGCTTTCGGAGAACACCACCGCCATTTCGAACAGCGCCATCGGGGGCACAATCGGACTGGAAGTTAACCTGCCGCTGGCCCATATGATTTCGTTCCAGGGGCATGTCAAAGCGTCCGGCTTGGCCAATCAAGGTCGGATGACCCGCACCGAATTCAACAACCTGGATGATCTGTTTTTAGAGGACCGGATCGACAAAAGCGGGGGGATGTTCATCGGGCAAGTTGGCGGTCGCTTGTATTTTGATTTGGCGGCCAATCGCGTGTCGACCTACGTTGGCTACGAAGCGAATTGGCTTGACGGCGTCGCGAACGCCCCCTCGCAGGATTTCGCCGTCTTCGGCCGCGAGTTGAAGCTGTCCAACACCATCTTTTGGCATACAATTCACTTCGGGCTTCGCTTCCGATTCTAATCGTTGGCATCATTACGTATACCCGCAATGTTGTCATCGATGTAGCTTGACCGGATTTGCGCGGTTCTCACGCGACCGACCCAGGAATCCCGCTGTTACGCTCGATCTATGACAACCCAAACAAAAAGGCTGCTTGAGCCAAACTCGAGCAGCCTTTTTGGTTTTTTGAATAGCCTTTGTCACCGACTATTCGTCGGAGTTCGATCCGGCGGTTGCCCCCATGATGAACAAGGGGACTTGTTGACGAGTCGCACCGCGATTCGATTTGCCCTCGACCCATTTCGTCAATCGGTCGTACATGTCGAACAGGTGAGCGCGACTGTAGGCATCGAGTGCTGGAGCGTCTTTGACCTCGGCGACTTGCGTTTTGAGCTGATGCAGGATCAGAGCCGCCAGATTGGAGATCGGCTTGAGCGCTGCGGCGCCCGTTTTCGCCTCAGCCAGGTCGAACAGTCGCTCAAGATGTTCTGCCTGGAGATTGCGGCGCAGGTTGCTGATTGCGGGCTTCCGTTCGGAAAATTCACCTTGGGGCAATCCCTTCAGCTCTGACCAGACCGCCTCGCGAATCGTTGTCATCAACTCGTTCAGGGTGAACGCGTCTTGATCGACCGGAACCCGGAGTTCATTGTCGTAGACTTTGCGGAGAGTCGTCGGGTTGAGCAACATCGACAGCGTGGATGCTTGGACTCCAGCGATTTGATCGTGAACGGGCCACGAGGAATCGATGGTATTCGCTGCGCGGTTACCGTCGAACCAAGCGTCGAGCACCAGGTGTTGCAGCAGGTCGGGGGTCAAGCCGAACGCTTCATCGCGGAACGTATTCTCGATGACGAAGTTCAAAGCGTCCCGCTGAGCATGCGCGGAAACCGGTTCGATCGGTCGCCGCCCGTTTGGATCCCCCTTTTTGTCGCGGTGGATGAAGGCACCGCCGAGCCAATTGGCCATGGTGGATGTGCTGCGCAGTTGCATTGAAAGGGTCAGCAAGTAACCGCGGCAGGCTTTTTCCCAGGGCTCGCCGTCCTTGACGAATTTTTCGAGAATTTTCTCACGGTGGAAGCGGGCCAACTTGACCTGGCTCTTGCCGTAATCGAGCGGGTTTTTGCTGAAGTCGTAACGTCGTGCCAAGGGGTCCGAGCCCATCGTGTCTTCGTCGGTGCCGTAGACCAGCTCAGGCTCAGCGACACGTTTGAGGATTTCCGGCAACTTTTTGTCGTCGGGCGTATAGCCGTATTCGATGGCCCACATGTCGTAGGGCCCGATGCCGACCATGCCGTAATCCCCTTGCACGGTGCCGCATTCGAAGCGGAAATTCACGGGTAAGTAGTCCATGACCGAGCCAGCGAAAGGCTTTTTACCCTTCAACTCTTCCGAGTTGATCTCATCCAGCGTGTAGATGCTGCTGGCCTTGAAGTTATGTCGCAAGCCCAACGTATGGCCGACCTCATGGCACACCAGATCGGCCAACAGGGGGCCGATGAAGGACTCCGGCATGCCGTCGAGCATCTGTTCTTCGGGCGGATTTTCGCCTTGAGTCTCGTCCATCATGTAGTGGGCCAGGGCCATCCGCATGATGGCGACATCAAATTGACGCCCCTCAGCAGCAAAGCACGCGCCGTTGACTTGGCTGGTGCGATTGAATAGGCCATCGTAAGGTTCATCTCCCAGCCAGCGTGTCTGCGAGGCTTGCAACGCAGCGGTATCCAGATTCGCGCTCATTTTCATCAGCGATTGAGCGACCGCCGCTCGCTTGCTGGGGCTTGCGAGCCGAATCCGCGGATCCCATTCCGGATGTTGTGCGTACCACGCCAAGGTTTCCAGCGAAGTGCTTTCCATGGCCAAGCGCGGCATTACTTTGTCGAATTGTTGTTCGAAGGCTCGAATCCAGCCGTCAGTCAACACGATGTCGGCATCCAGAATTTCACCGGTCTTGGGATTGACGCGGCTGGGGCCGATCGCCGTACTGATGTTGTTGTTGAGCCAGCGGATGAAGTTGTAGCGAACGTCCTCGGGGTCCTTGTTCATGTGCTCGCCGGTTTGTTTGTCTTGCTGGCGAACATCGATGGCGTTCACGATCCCGATTTGTTCGAAAGCTTTGTTCCAATAAAGCACCCCTTCGCGAACCCAACGGCGATAGCGAACGGGAGTCGTGTGTTCGATGTAAAATACGATTTGCTTTTTGGGGGGGCTGAATTTGAGGTTGGGGTCCCGTTTTTCGAGATTCCAGCGGTTGATGTAGCGAACCCGAGTTTCTTCCCCTTGGTACTTGCCGAAATCGTTGTACGACGTCGTGAAATAACCGATGCGTTGATCAGCCACGCGGGGTTTATAGCCGGGGGTGCCTTCGATTTTGCTGATCGAATAATGCAAGACCTTCAGTTGATTCGATGTGTCGGCGATCTCGAAGGCGACCTCGATGTTTTTGGGGAACGACTTGACCACCTTAATTTTTGTCAGGTTCGGCTTGTTGGTGCGAACTCGGCCAAAGAACACCGCGGAGTTGTTCACCAGCAGTTCATCAAGCGAAATCACCGGGCCGCCCCGCGGCACCATAGTCAATATCGGCAGGTCTACCAGAATGCGATCCGTGAACAATCGCTGGACCGACGCGCGGGACTCGTCATCCGAACCGCGAATGGAAACGTCTTCGGCGATGAGCGCCAAGCGTTTCCCGTATTGTTTCCAGTAAACGTAGTAGTCGTCCGATTGCAAACCGGCAAAGACGTCACCGCCGGACAAGGTCGTCGCGATGAAATGGCGTTGCTCGGGAGCAGCAAAGTCTTTGGGCAACTCGGCCAAGACTTTGCCATTGTTTTGGTCAACCCACAAGCGGTAGAACGGGGTCACTTCCTTTCCGGCGGCTTCATCGTCGATGACTTTGACTTCCTCGAAGCCCTTGATAATCGTTTCCAGTGGCGGATATTCCGGTTTCTGTTCTTCCTGCCTTGCCTGGGTGAATTCCATTAGCCCGCCCCACAACACAAGGGCCAGGCACGTCCAACGATAAAGTCTCATTAGCCTCTCCAGAGAGTTTTGCATGAACGAAAAAAAACCACTTTGAACAAAACAGGGCCGCAACCCTGATGCGGTCGCCTTGGACGTTTCCATGCGAACCGCCACGGTACCGGTGACGGCAACGGCGATTGTTAAAGTTTATCCATATTAACAAACGAGCAGCGGTGTTTTGGGCTCGGTTGCCGAAAGATAGGTTAAAGGCCAAAAAAAGGTCAAAAATCGATACTGGCAGTGTGCTTTTTCGATTTTTGTCAGCAAGGTCGGCCCTTTTTTCTGCATTTTCCGGCTCCTGTGTCCCCGGACAGGGACTGAGACGAATCGTCGGGGGCCACGTTCCGCCAGAGGGAATGGTGCCGAATGACTCCGGCTTAAAACGGCCTTTCTCGTTAGATAGCCGGCATTTTTTGGGGTTCTTATTCCTGCCCGCTGGCTGGCATCTCAAAATTGAATGGCAGACACCAAAATAAAGTCGCTTGCGTTGCGCCGCTGACATCGACGCGGCGGCACGCAAGCAGCAAAGTCAACTGAGCGTCGCGGAACCGCAAAGGCAGAAACGGCGGGTTTGCTAGCAAGTCGGGAGAGTTTAGCGTTTGGCGAGAACGATTTGCCGCTGCCAAACTTACCGATCCGATAACCCAGATAAAGGGACCGTCCGCTAGGACCCATAAAATCGGCCGAATGTAAGTTTTCGGCGACGCCGCAGTCTAACCACGCGGCGAAGTTTTTGGGCGGAATTAACAAACGCTTTGTTTCTTGCAGGATACCCCAACCCCGTGACCTTGAACGATCGGCGGCGCCAAATCGAAGACGGCGGCAACGTGGATCCATCGCGGCGCACCTTGCTGAAGGCGGCCGTGTCGTTGCCGATTCTCGGCGCGGCCCAAACTGCCGCGGCCGACGACCGATTTCCACGCCCCGCTCGAGCCAGGGCTTGCGCGACCTCCGACAAAGCAATTGCGGCCGACGACTATTGCCGCAGTTTGACCCGTTTCGGCGGTCGCTTGAGCAATCCCATCCGCGATCTGTTTTTGTTGGCCGAGCATCCCGATGAATTGCACTACAGTGTGATCTTGATCGGATCGGGTTATGGTGCGTCGATTTGTGCCGCTCGCATCTCGCAGGCCCTTAACCCGCAGCACCGCATCGCCATTTTGGAACGTGGCAAGGAATGGATTCCGGGGACGTTTCCCGACACCTTTCTCGACGTATCACGAGCGGCTCGCCAGCAGCTGACCGGCTTGACCAAGGGGCAAGTCACCAACCCTTTGGGCTTGTTCAACATCAGCTTCAACAAAGAGGTCAACATCTTGTCGGGGTCGGCCTTGGGAGGGACCTCTACGATCAACGCCAATGTCGCGATGCGTCCCCATTCGGAGACGTTCAAGCAAGGGTGGCCTGCCGCGCTCAGCGACATCGAGGTCTTGACGCCCTACTACGACATGGCGGCCCGCCAATTGAGCCTGTCCCGAACGCCGCTTGACCTCGTTCCGAAAATTCGCAAGCGGCGGATCACTGCCGAAATCCTCAGCGGCAACCCCGATCACTACGATCGTTCACCCGTCGCGGTTATGTACGATTGCCGGTATTTGGACGACGAACTGCGGAACCAGCATGGGATGATCCAACGCCCTTGCACTTTGTGCGGCGACTGCATCACGGGTTGCAACGTCGGTGCCAAAAACACGCTGGTCTACAACTACTTACCGGTCGCGAAATGGAACGGCACGGACATGTATACTCAGGTCCAAGTCGATCGGATCGAAAAGAGGGCAGGTTACTATCGTCTCCATTTGACGTATATCGATGATAGCCATGGCGAGATCACGCGGCACCCGCTGGCCATCAACGCCCGAGTCGTGATTCTAGGAGCAGGAAGCCTAGGAAGCTCGGAGATCTTGATCCATTCACAAAACGATACGTTTCAATTTTCGCCGATGCTGGGCAAACGTTGGAGCGCCAATGGCGATGTCATCGGCTTTGTACTGAACACGCCCGACGCGACGAACATCGGTGGGATCGGCACCTGCGAACCCGGTTGTCGCTGGCCGATCGGATCTACCGTGCAGTCGACCCTCAATTTCTTCGATCAACCCGGCTTGGAAAACAAATTCATTATCCAAGAGGCGGCGATTCCACGCGGCGTCTCCAATTTGTTTTCGTTCTTGCTGCGCGATAAGTACCTTGACAGTTCGATGGTGATGCTCGCGATGGGACACGACGGTAGTCGCGGCGAGTTGATTTGGAAAGATGGACGACTTCAAGTCCACTGGCCCAACCTCAAAAAAAGCGAATATCGACAAATGATCTTTCGAGTCTTCGACGAAATTGGTCGCGTTGAGGGGGAGCGGTACAAGCGGCTGCGGGCATTCGGGGACAATCTCGTGTCGGTGCATCCGCTGGGGGGGTGTGCGATGGCTGATGATCCCCGCTGTGGTGTGGTTAATCAGTTCGGCCAGGTCTACGACGGATATTGTGGTGGCTATGCCGACCAATTCGGCCAGGCGGCCGTGCACCACGGCCTGTATATCGCTGACGGCGCGGTGATTCCTACATCGCTCGGTGTCAACCCGTACCTGACGATCTGCGCGGTTGCCGAGCGTATCGCGGCCCATCTGGTCCGAAACCCAGTTTTTGCCGATCTGTTCGCACCGGTTTCATGACTATGCACCGCCTTGCAGCATGACTTGCCGTTACACGGGGGCTTCGATGTCACGGCGTTCGAAGGCGCAGTGCGCGAGCAAAAGAAAGACGGCCGCGAGCAAAAGCAGAAGCAGGTTACTGCCGAGCGGACCGAGTTCGTACATTTCAAATTTCGAATTCCAGCGGACGATTGTCCAGAGGCTTTCTCGGCCGCCTTCCAAGATGCGAATGTGCAACTCGGGCTCGTACAAACTGAACACCGTCAAGTACAACATCCACCGCAACGACTCAGCCGCCATCCCGCCGATTTTGAAGACAGCCATTACGAAATAAATGCTGAACACAACTCCCAGCGTCCGCCAGCGATACCGATCGAGCGCCGACAGCCAACTCGTAAAACCGACGAAGAAAACTCCCAAACAAACCGAGTTGACTATCCCCGGCCAAAAAATCCGCGGATCGATCACATCTCGCATCCGCACCAATTCCTCGCGGGGCTGCAGAAAAGTTAGTGGCAGGCGGGTGCCGTTCGGCAAATTGATGGTGGGATAGACCATTTCCTTGATCGACGTAATCTGCACTCCGACCCACATCGCCAGCCAAATGACCAAGGCGAGCAGGCATGATCCGGCCAACGCCACGATGACCGGCGACCAAAAAACAGCGCGGCGGGGAACCGGCTGGGCGAGCAGCAGTTCCATGGTGCCCCTGCCCAACTCGCCGCTCACGACATCCGAGCCCCGTACGATGCCCCACAGCGAGAGCAGGAGCAAAACCATCGGCTCGTCGAAGGTCATTACCACACGGCCAAGGTAAGAAACAAGCCAACTGAAATCGACGGAAGCAAACCGATCCCAATCCTTCGGGAGCAAATCGATGATCTGCTTGAACCGCGCCGAATCGAGCCGACCGACGATCCACACGCGAAACACGCAGAAGGCAAATAGTCCTGTGCCGCAGGCCAAAAACACCACGGCACCTTCGCGGAGCGACTTGCGGATCATTTCCCAACTCATGACGCCTCCCGAGAGCCGATTGGCAAATGCAATCGATCGTAAACCGCCTGCAATCCGGTCGCTTCGATGTAAACGTCGGACAATTGCAGGCTGGCAAGTTGGGGCAGCACGTGGGCGAGATCCCCTTCGACTTCGAGATGTACGTTCGCTAGCGGATCGGACTCAAGCTTGACCACCTGCGGCAGTCGTCTCAACTCGGCAACCGCTGCCGTTCCCGCCTTGGCCACGATGCGGTGGCAGTAGCGCAACTCCGCCAATGACTGCTGATGGACCACGCTGCCGGCGTTCAAAATGGCCACGTGATCTGCCACCTCTTCCACTTCCGATAGAACGTGTGACGAAAAGAGAACCGTTCGCCCTTCCCGCTGCGCCTCGCCGACCAGTTCGACCACGATGCGGCGGATGTTCGGGTCCAGGTTTTCTGTCGGTTCGTCGAGCACCAGAACAGGGGCACGATTGGCAAACGCTACGGCGATCGCCAGCTTTTGCCTCATGCCGGTCGACATGAAGGCCACCCATCGCGACAAATCTAAATCCAGCCGCCGCGCGAGTTTCAACGCCAGTGCGAAATCGCCGTCCGCACGCAGCCGTGTGAAGAATTTCAGGATGCCTCGCCCTGTCAATGTACGAAAGAACCGGGGCGAGCTCGGCAAATAGGAGACGTGTCGATGAGTGGCGACTTGCTCGCGAACGACATGCCGGCCGCAAATATAGGCGTCGCCGCTGGTTGGGTATAAAAAACCCAAAAGTGTGCGGATCAACGTCGATTTTCCGGCACCATTAGGGCCGAGGAGTCCCCAGACGCTACCCTGTTCAATTGCCAGATCGCATTCGTGCAGGGCCACGAAATTGCCGAATCTTTTGGTCAGTGCTCGAGTTTCGATCGCAGTTGGCATAGCTAGGCGACAGGCGGCCGTCCCATGAGTCGACGGAGCATGCCGATTTGCCCCGCGTGGATCATTTCGTGATGCCCCGCAAAGAGTAAACTTCCGTAACGGTTCGGATAACAAAAATAGGGACGATCCATAGGCTCGTCGAGTGCCGTACCATCGAAGCCGGGGAGTTCTGACAAGACTTGCCGATGCACCCGCTGCAGCACCTCGAGTATTTCTGCGCGACTAGGATAGTCCGCGCGATCCTTGGGGGGCGTTGTTCCCCGCATGAATTTCTTGCGGAACGCGCCTGACATCAGCTCCGAGTCGATTTCGGCGCGGCCACGTTGCCGAAACAAGCAAAGCCCGTACTCGGCCATCGCCAAATGTCCGACCTGCCATGCGATTGTCGTGAACGGAGGATCGGGGAGCCAGAACCAATCGTCGTCGTTGAGGTCTTGCAACAAATTCATTGTGTACTCGCGGGCCGATTCGATCTGGGCGATGGCCAATTGCAAGCGTTCGGAAAGACTCATCTCGTTTCGGCTCCACTGGTTTGATGATTATCGATCAGCGCGTTGGCTGATTTGCATTGCCCTTGTTATTTTCAGAGGCTTGGGTAGGGACGTCTGCGGGATCGAGTACATGTCGTGCCTATCCGGCCTAAATTGGCGACTAACACCAGCGACTGACATTCACCGCGGGACAAACATCTCGAGGACGCGGTGGGCTAACCGCGATCAATCACAAAGATCGCTTCGATTTCGACCATCATGTTGACGGGCAAGGCGTTCATGCCGACGGCACTGCGTGCACCGACTCCGGCGTCCGGCCCGAAAATGTCTCGGAACAACTCGCTGCAACCATTGATGACGGCAGGTTGTTGTTTGAAATCGGGAGTGCACTGAACCATGCCCAGGATTTTGACGACTCGTTTGATGTGATTCAGCGAACCTAATTCCTTTTTGAGGGACGCCAGAATTGCGAGCCCCGTCTGCCGCGCCGCCTTGTAACCATCTTCTTGGGTGGCATCTTGGCCGACGACGCCGGTGATCAGCGTGCCGTCGTTTTGCAACGGGCCGTGCCCGGAGGTGTAACACAGGTTGCCGTGGATCACCACCGGTTTGTAGACGCCGATCGCCTTGGGCGCCGGTGGTAATTCGATTCGCAATTCTTGGAGTTTTTCTTCGGCTTGCATGGATGCAGCTCCGCGGAAACGATTGAGGGTGGCGCGTTGTCGACCCGATTTTAACTCTGCCGCCGCACCACGCAACCGTCCCGGCTTCGCCAGCATCACTTGAGAAGCGGCGGGGAATTCCATATTCTGGAGCCAAGGCGAGGCGGGATTCCCGACGCCTGTGCCAAAATCCCGCTCCCTTTTCCCCGACCGCCGAGAAGGGTTAGAAATGAGTTGGGCCGGGATAGCCTCGCATCATCGTGATGATCTTTGCCGAAGTTCGCGAGGGTATCGTATTGATGCGAGGCGCCGGGGCTGCCTGCGTATGGGGCAGCAGTTGCGGGAGTCGGTGTGGATCGACGGGAGCTATGCGGGCGCAATGGTGGCCTGTCAGCTACGCCGGCATTCAAATTTAAAGGAACGTGAAACGGCATGCCGAAAGATTTCTTACAAGGTGCGAAATCGCACTATGACGTCATCGTGATCGGTAGCGGATTGGGGGGGTTGACCGCGGCCAATGTTTTGGCCCGGGAGGGCCGCTCCGTGCTACTGCTTGAGCAGCATTATAAGCTCGGCGGGCTTGCCACGTGGTTCAAACGCCCCGGCGGGCATCTTTTCGACATTTCTTTGCATGGCTTTCCGCATGGCATGATCAAAAGCTGCCGGCGTTACTGGACCAATGAAATCGCCGACTCGATTATCCAACTGCATGGCGTTCGATTCGATAATCCGATGTTTTCGCTGACCACGACGTTCGATCGGAATGACTTTACGAAGTTACTGGTCGAACGCTTCGGTGTCGAGGGCACGACAGTCAAGGCGTTTTTCGATACCGCGCGGGGCATGAATTTTTACGACGACCAGACGATGACCACCGGAGAGTTGTTTCAAAAATTCTTTCCGGGACGCGAGGATGTCGTGCGTTTGCTGATGGAGCCGATCACGTACGCCAACGGTTCGACGTTGGAAGACCCGGCCATCACCTACGGGATCGTGTTTTCCAACTTCATGGCCAAAGGGGTTTTCACCTTTCAGGGAGGGACCGATCAACTTGTGAAGTCGATGCAACAGGAAATGGAACGTAATGGCGTCGACATTCGCATCAATAGCTTGGTGGACAAGGTGAACGTTGCGGGGGGCCGCGTCAAATCCGTATCGGTCAACGGCCGCGAGATCACCACCGATGCGGTCGTGTCCAACGGCAACCTCAAGGGGACCATTTTTCAGCTGGTCGGCGCCGACAAGTTCGATCGGGACTTTGTCGAACAAGCTAATGCAGTACGGCTCAACAACTCCAGCACTCAAGTCTACATGGCTCTCAAGCCGGGAGAAACCATCGACCGCGACACCGGCGATCTGTTGTTCTGCAGCACAGCTCCGCTGTTCCGCACCGATCTCCTGCTCAGCCGCCACATCACGAGTCGCACGTTCTCGTTCTACTATCCTGGCATTCGGCCGGCAGGCAAGCCGCGCTATCTGATAGTTTCCAGCACCAACGCCAATTACGACGACTGGGCTCACCTCAGCCCCGAGGAATACGAACTGAGCAAGCAAGATTTGATCGAGGACACCCTCAATCATTTGGAAAAATATGTCCCGAACTGCCGGGAACGGCTCGACCATGTCGAAGCGGCGACACCTCTCACGTTTGAGCATTACACGCGACACGTCGCCGGATCGAGTTTCGGCACGAAATTCGAGGGCTTGGCCGTTAGCCGCGCCCTTCCCGAACAGATTGCCGGGCTCTATCATGCAGGTAGTTGTGGGATCATCATGTCGGGGTGGTTGGGAACCATCAACTACGGGGTGATCGTCGCCAACGATGTCTTAAATTATTTGTCGAAAGCCGCTCCACTGCCCACGCCAGCCACCCTGTCGCCATAGTGCTTTGTCACGATAACGAACTTGGGTTGGTGTGACAGTTGCTCGCTTGATGCGGGCGAGGGTTAGACTCGCAAAGGACCATCACGAGCAAGTGCTAGCCTAAAATGAAACTGTGACGAAGCACTAGAAACGCCCTATTGTCGATCCCCGCGGGCAACCGATTCACCAGCGGTTCCTGAAGACGCCGTCGCCAATTCGGCACCTTGAACGAACGAGAACTCCGTGACAACCGACGAAATCAAAGCCATTCTTCCGCACCGCCCCCCCATGCTCCTCGTGGACCGCATCGTCGAGCGGAGCGACGATTCCATTACCTGCGAGAAGACCTTCCGCGCCGACGAATTCTTTTTTCAAGGCCACTATCCGGAGGTTCCCATCGTTCCCGGCGTGATCCTGTGCGAGGTCGCGGCTCAAACCGGCGCGTTGTTGCTGCATGGCAAAATGTCGATCGAGAATGCGGTTCCGGTCCTCACCCGCTTGAAGGAAGTCAAATTCAAACGAATGGTCCATCCCGGCGATGTCGTGCTGTGCACGTCCACGATCGCCGAACAGGTGGGGCGTGCTTTTTACTTGGACGCGACGCTGAAGTCGAACAATCAAACGGTAGCAACCCTCACTTTTGCGGTTTCGTCGGCGCCCAAGCCCCAGTTGTCCAACTCGTGATGCTAAACCGCGACAACGATGGATTTCCTCCAAGTTGAAAACAAAAAGTTCGTGGTGTTCGGCGTCGCTAATAAAAAAAGCGTCGCTTGGGCCATCGGCCAGACCTTAGAAGAAGCCGGGGCCCACGTCATTTATGTCGTGCGCAGCGCGGCTCGCCGAGAGAGCACAGCGAAGCTGCTCGCTGGCCGCGAGGTGCATGTTTGCGATGTCGAATTCGAAGACCAAATTGCGGCAGTTGCCGAGGCGATCCAGCAACGGCATCCCGTGATCCATGGCTTGGTCCATTCCATCGCGTTTGCGGATTACGAGGGGGGGATGAAGCCATTTCACGAGACGACGAAACGTCAATTCTTGCGGACCGTCGATATATCTTGCTTTTCGTTCATCGCCATCGCCAACCATTTCCGGCCACTATTCGCCGAAGACGCCTCCGTCATCACGATCTCGATTTCGACGACGCGGATGGCCAGCGAAAATTATGGTTTCATGGCGCCGGTGAAGGCGGCACTCGAATCTTCGTTGGCGTTTCTGGCCAAGAGCTTCAGCAATTTTTCACGAGTCCGCTTCAATGCCGTGGCACCTGGGCTGCTCAAAACGTCGGCCTCGGCGGGAATCCCCGGTTACGTCGACGCGTACCTGTTCGCCGAATCGGTAATTCCCCGGCGGCAGGCCGTGCAGACGCAAGAGGTGGCGAATGTCGCCGCCTTCTTGCTGAGCCCGCGATCCTCCGGCGTCACGGCCCAGGTGATCGTGATCGATGCGGGCATGGCGATCAACTATTTCGACAACGCGATCGTCAGCAAGGTCATCAACGCTCCGCCAGAAAGCTGAGCCGCTGCGATGGGTCGCTTGGCCTGTTGGACCAGGACCTCAGTCGGGCGGTCCCCTTTGCCGCCAACTTTCCATTGCCGAAGGTGACTCCGCAGAGTATGCTTCAAAAACGGATGGTCCAACCGCGAAGGCAACTGCGATGCGCAACTGGACTGCGGAGGAAATTCTTCGATGAAATTGAGGTTGCCGTTGGAAAGGATAGTTTGCGAAGGTGCCCGGCGTCGAGCCAGCAGAAAATCCTTGCTCGACGGCGGCCTGTTAGTCGCAATTCTCGCCGGCTTAATAATCTGGTGGTTTGGCCCTGATGCGCCCGCCAATGCTCCACAGGACGATCGGGAGACGCTAGCGAAACGGCAGCAAGAATTGGCGGCCGAGTATCGCAGCCTCGAGGAAAAGCTATTCCAACTCCACGAAATCGAACGGGCGAGTAACCCGGACCGCAGCCGCCTGCTACAGCAGGCCTTAGTCACCTCGCAGCAGAGGAAAACGCTCGACGCACTGGCCGGGGCGGCGGACGCGTTGCAAAAGGGCAAATTTGCCGACGCCGAAAAACTGCAGCAACGAGTGGCCGCCGAACTTACGGCGTTGATCGAGCTGCTACAGTCCGAGGTGAGTAGCCGTTCGTTGCGAGATGCGCTCAAGCGGCATTTGGAGTATGCGCAAGAAATTGAACGGCTTTCCCGACTGCAACGCAACCTGCTGGCAAGGCTCGAGCAAAAGACTCCGCCAGATGAGTTGTCGATTGGACAATCGCAAACAGCGGAGCGGACCCGCAATCTGACCGAGAGGATTCGGCGCGATGAGCAAGGTTTCACCGGGAACCCAAGCGTCAAATTCCAGGATCCCACAGCCGCCCCCTCCGATCCCACCCAGAGAAGTCAGGCGACCGAACGGGAGGCGGCCAACCTCGCAGCAGATGCCCTGTCGGCACCGTCTCTCGACAATCCAGTGCTGCAGCGGGTGCAAGCCGCCGAGGAGCAGATGCGCGAGGCAGCGGGCCGATTGAACGAGAGGAAACTCGATCCGGCGGCCGATTCGATGCAACAAGCGGAACGGGAACTCGCCGAGGCCAAACGGCAACTCGACGAAATACTACGCCAAATGCGGGAAGAAGAACAAACCGTCGCCCTCACACGGCTCGAGGAACGCTTCCGCCGGATGCTTGAACGCCAGCTTAAGGTCAATGAGCAAACGGAGCGGATCGACCGAATCCCTGACAACGCTCGACTGACGGACTTCGAAATCACCTGCCGGAAACTCGTGAGCGACGAGCGGGAAATCCTCGCCGAGGCTGATAACGCCCTAGCCCTGCTCCGTGAGGATGGCACCGCGGTCGCGATCCCCGAAGCAGTCGATCAAATTCGCCGCGATCTTCAGCAGATCATCGACCAGCTCACCGACTTCAAAACGGGTGCCATCACTCGAGATATCCAACAAGAGGTCGTCGAGACATTGACCTACCTGGTCGCGGTTATGGAAAAAGCTCAGGAGGACCTGCAAAACGAAATACGTCGCTGCGCAGAGGGAGAACCTGGATCGGCGCAACCGGGCGAACAGCCATTGGTGCAATCGCTGGCTGAGCTAAAATTGATTCGGCGACTTCAAGAGCGAATTCACGTTCGGCATCGGCGTTATGCGGAACTGCTCGACGATCCAGGGGACTCCGTGGGTCGAGCCAGCCGCCAGGATGTGCGCGAGGCACTTCAGCGGCTTGCGGCACAACAACAAGAATTGGTCGAAGTCGCCCGAGAAATCGAGTTGCGGTCCCGAGAGAAAGAATGAATCATTCGCTTACCCTGCGATGCGGCAACCGCCACCGTGGCCTTCAGCCCAGCTTGCGCTGCGGCCAAGCCGCCGTGGTGCTACTGATCCTGATCAGCTGGCCCGCGAGCCTGTTGGCACAGGCCGACCGCACACGAACCGCCGTTGCGTCGTGGCATCTTCCCACGGTGTCGCAAGTTTCGCAAGCCTACGAGGCTTGGTTGCAAACGCGCTCGCTCCCGGCGTCGCGGCGTGCTGCCTTGCTCGACCAGTGGGAGTCGCAAGCTGCCGTGAATTCCAAAGAGCCTCTGCTCGAAGAATTGATCGCGGCGATCGTCAGGGCGCGGCCGGAGCTCGGCGAACTGGTGCAGCGCATTGAGCTCACCCGCGAAAGCGTCGATCCATTGCTCCCTGACCGTCTGGACGACTTGCGGAACGATCCCTTTTGCGCCAATCACTTGCGTTTGTTGGCGATGGTCCGCTGGAGTAGCCTCGGACTTTATGATGAGGCGCTCGCGATCGCCGAAGGCTTGGAGCCTTCCAGCGTGCTCCAGCCTCAACTGTTGCTGCTCCACAGGGCGATCGCGCATCACCAATTGGCGCATCAAGGACCGGCTCTGACGATGACCCGACTGCTGTTGGAGCAACAAGAATCCCTGCCGCGCCGATTCGTCGTGATGGCCGAGCTGATCGGGCGCGACTTCGAAAATTTCCAACCGAACAGTTTGGATGAAATTATTCGGCTCATGCAGGACACGCAGCGGCGAACGCGACTGCATCGGGCGGGCCGGACCGTCTTGCAGCAAGAAGCCGAGGTGCTGGACAGGCTCGATCGCCTGATCGAGCAACTTGAGGACGAACAGCGAACAAATCGCCAAGCGAAACAAGTCCTGGCGTCGGGGCCCCAACAGCCGCTTGACACAAGCCGCAAGGTCGAAGGCAAAGGTTCGGGGGACGTAGCCGCCAAGACCCTGCCCAAGGGAGGAAACTGGGGCGACATTCCGCCGGAGGAGAAAGCGGCGACGTTGGCCGAAATGACACGCGATCTGCCCCCCCACTTTCGCTCGATCGTCGAAGAGTATTTTCGCAACCTGGCTAAGGAGCAAGACGATGACCGGTGACCGATTCGTCGACGAAGGGCCGGGTCGAGGTGCTTGCCGCTTGGTTCCACCGGTTTGGCGACGCTTGCTCGCCGCGACGGTTTGGACCGCGGTGGTTGCCAACACGGTTGCTGTGGCTCATGGCCAAGCGACGTGGCAGATTGAATTAGCCGACGGTCAAACCATCGCAGCAGACTCATGGTCCTTGCAAAACGACAAAATCAGAGTCTTCGTCGCGGCGGAACAGCGTGAATGGGAGGTCAGTTTCGTCCAGCGGGTGACGAATTCCAATCTCGAGATTGGTCAATTCACCGCCCCATGGCAAATCGGGCTTCGCGATGGCGGCGTTTTGCAGTGCCGGGATTTCAGCGGGCTCGACCGTACGCTCCGGTTTCAGTTAGCCTGCGGCTGCCCGGCCGAGTTGCCGCGCAGCGAGGTGCGATTTTTGCGACGAATAAACGAGCAGGGCCAGCCGCTGGCCGCATCAGAATGGGAGGCGCGTCTCGCGGGAGATCTGCCGGAGGGGGACTTGATCGCGGTCCAGCGAGCTGCGGTCCTCCGCTGGGTCGAGGGCTATGTCGGGGCGATCCAAGATGATGCGGTCGAATTGACGATCGCGGACAAGACGGCCCCGATTCCCCTCGATCGCATCGAAGGTTTGATCTTCGAGTCGAAACCATTAGTGACCAAGGTTTCGCCTCAGGTCACCGTCGAATTTGGGGACGGCGGCCTTCTCCAACTGGCTCAACTTACCTGCGACGCTGAAAATCTTCTGGCGGTGACGCTGCGCGGGTCGACCATGTCTCTACCGTTGCACCATATCAAAGCCGTAGATTGGGGGACGCATCGGCGACAATGGCTGAGCGACCTGACGCCCAGCACGCTCGACTGGCAACCTCTATTAGCCTCGGTGGCGACGGTCCCAGCCTTGCGGCGATTCAATCTCCCGCGGCTCGATCGCTCGATCGATGGTTCGCCACTTGCTTTGGAGATCCGCCGTCGCGAGCATCTGCAGGAAATCGGTCAAATCGAGAACTTTTCCCGCGGCGTGGCGATGCCGGGGGGGAGCCGTATCGCGTTCCCGCTGAATGGAGAATTTCGAAAACTGACTGGAATTTTGGGGGTGGCTCCAGTGCCGGTGCGCAGTCAGGTCCGCTTGCTCATCAGCGGCGACGGTCGAGAATTGTTCAACCATGTCTTTGATCCGCGGGTCGAGCCCTGGGCGATTCCGGTCAATATCGATGTCGGTGGCGTGAACCGCCTGCTATTCGTCGTCGATTATCACGACGGCAGTAGTGTCGGCGATCTGATTCATTTTGGTCAAGCGGAACTTTGGAAATAGGCGGGGACTTCGCGTGAGCTGGCGAGATGTGATGTTGATGGCGATCATCGCCGTAGCGAACGGGCTCGCGCCCCGCCACTTGCACGCGCAAGCTGTTGAAATCCCGCCAGAGATCGAGCAAGCGGAGGCGGCGCGAATCGCCATGATTGCCAACGCGGTGCGGGGGACGATCTGTATCTTTGATCGACAGGGTGCGGGGGGGGGATCGGGGGTCATCGTTTCGGCGGATGGTTTCGCGCTGACGAATTACCATGTGGTGCAGCCGTGTGGACCGTTCATGAAATGCGGCTTGACCGATGGCCGCCTCTACGATGCCGTGCTGGTGGGACTGGATCCGACGGGGGATGTCGCGGTGATCAAGTTGATAGGCCGCGCCGATTTTCCCACGGCTCCTTGGGGCGACAGCGACGCCGTGGAGATCGGGGACCCATGCTTTGCGATCGGCAATCCGTTTTTGCTGGCACAGGATTTCCAGCCGACGGTAACTCGGGGCATTATTTCGGGAAAGGGCCGTTATCAATACCCCGATGGAGGATTGCTGGAATACGCCGATTCTCTGCAAACCGACGCGGCCATCAATCCCGGCAATTCGGGTGGGCCGCTGTTCAACGAGCGAGGCGAAGTCGTCGGCATTAATGGCCGCTGCTCATTCGAAAAGCGGGGTCGAGTCAATGTCGGTGTCGGCTTCGCGATTTCGATCAACCAAATCAAGAAGTTCTACAGCCTGCTCAAGGGCGGCCACATCGTCGACCATGCGACTCTCGGGGCAACGTTCCGCGGCGGACCAGGGTACGAAATCCGCGTCAGCAATTTGTTGGAGTCCTCCGATGCTTACCGCCAAGGCCTTCGCTTCGACGATCGTTTGCTGAAGTTTGCTGGACGTGCGATGACATCGACCAATCAGTTCAAGAATTACTTGGAGACTTTTCCGAGAGGCTTTCGAGTACCCGTCGAAGTCGAACGCCAAGGTGCTGTGTTGTCGTTCATCATCGAATTGTCAGGGGTCCACGATCCGCAGTTTCTCGGGGAGGTCATGAGGGATTTTATGCCGAGCGAGAAAGCAACTCCCAGCGGAACGAGCGCGGAAGTTCCCGAGGAGGTGGCCAAACAGTTTCGAATTAAGTCGGGCTTTGCCAATTATCATTTCAATCGTCTGGAAACGCTGCGAGTCTGGCAGGTCTTTACAGGCCAGCGTGAGGTGAACCAGTTTCGCGGTAAGTGGCAGATTGAGGGCAACCTTGGCGACCAACGTTGCCAGATCGTTCTCGACCAACAGCGGTCTGGTCTGCAGTTGCCCGGGCGAATCGAGTTGTTTGACGAACAGATCCCCAATGCCGAAACGGCTCCGTCGCTCGAGTTTGATACGCTGATTGGCTTGCACGCCCTGCGGACGCTCGTCGTCGATGGTCCCGCTGGTTTTGGCGAATTGAACTATGCCGGGAAATTTCCTGTGCCCGAACGCCGGATCGACTGCGAGGTCCTCTCGGCCGTGGTTGGCTCGGCGACAGTGAAGTTCTTTTTTTCCGAAGATCTTTCCCGAGTTGAGTGTCTGGAGATCGACGACGGGGAACGATTCTGTCGCAGTCGCCTGTGGGCACTCGAGCCGATGGCCGCAGACCATTGGCCTTTGGCAGGCCGGTATCGCATTGACGCTGCAGATGGTTCATCGTCGATCGAGATTCGCGAAATGCGTTGGCAATCGGCCCGAGCGCAGGGGAAAGGTGAACAACCGTGATGTGCAGCGCCTCAACAAACAGCACGTGCCAGCGTAGGCGTGTCGACCATGCGGTGACATCGTTGGGGAGCCTAGGGGTGGCGGTAGCTTCTTGGCTGCCTCATTGGAAAGATTTGATGTGCCGCTTGAGCGTGCTCGTTTTGTGGTGCTTGCTACCAGGAAGTGATGCCAATCTGGTCGGCCAGATTCACCATCCATCGTCACCGATCGCAGCCTTGAAAGAGCGTGTCGTCAAAATCTTTGGCAGTGGCGGACTGCGGGGTTTGGAGGCTTATCAATCCGGTTTGTTGATCACCGACAATGGCTACATCGTGACCGTGTGGAGTCCCGTGCTCGACTCCAGTCGGCTCCGCGTGGTTTTGCATGACGGACGCAATTACGCCGCAACGATTCATCAATTCGACTCACGCAGCGAGTTGGCAGTTCTCAAAATCGAGGAACAAGGGCTGCCCTGCTTCGACCTCTCCCAAGTCGTCAAACCCGTCCCAGGGACGACTGTCTACGTCGGTAGCAACCTGTTTGGAATTGCGACCGGCGAAGAATCGATCTCGGTCATGAAAGGGGTGGTGGTCGCCATCGCTCCGCTTCACGCCCGGCGGGGGACGTTTGAAATCGCCTATCGCCAGCCCGTATTGATCTTGGATACCATTACGAGCAACCCGGGGGCTGCCGGAGGGGCAATTGTCGATAGCCGCGGACATCTCGTAGGTATGATCGGCAAGGAAGCACAATGCGCTCGCACCGCGGCCTGGCTTAATTATGGCTATCTCCTGGAAGAAATCAGGGGAAACGTCGCCGAATTGATCGAGCGGCGGCCAAGGTCTGCGGCAAATGGGCGGCGGCAGACTGAGCATTGGACCTGCGAGATGCTGGGAATTCAACTCATCCCAGCGGTCGTCCCCCGTACGCCACCGTTTGTTGATCGTCTCGATCCGCGCGGTGCCGCCGCCGGGATCGGCTTGGCGATCGATGATCTGGTCGTGGAAGTCAATGGCGTGACCATAGCGACCATTGACGATTTTCAGCGTGCCATCCGAGAGATCGGGCGCGATGTCGCCTTGCGACTGACTGTCCAGCGCGGTGGCGAGTTCAAAACGTTTATGATTTCGGGGCGTTGATCGATGGCAAAAGTTCGCCAAGTCGCGACGCTGCTGATGCTGGCTACGATTTCCCTCGGATGCCATAGTGTTACGGGGCAAACGTTGCAAGATTCGTTCGATGCCACGGTTCAGCGAGCCGTGCAAAAAATTTCTGCGTCGGTTGTGCAACTGGAGGTTCTGCGCGACGAGCTCGGCACCGCCCGAGCCGACTTGGCCAGCGGGCCATGGTCGGCCGTGGTCCTGGGACCGGACGGATGGTTCGTGACGTCGTCTGCCAATTTAGGGACCGGTGTTCGCGCGATTGCCGTGCGCACAGCCGACAAGGAATTAGTTCCGTTGGAATTGGTCGGATATGACGAAGTCTGCCAGTTGGCGTTGTTGAAAGGTCCACCTAAGACATGGCCTGCCCCAGTCGCAGCCGACAGCTCCCGCGTCCCCGTCGGCGCTACTGCCATCGCGGTGGGGAGGTTTTTTCAGGCTGATCAACCCACCGTCTCCGTCGGGATTATTAGCGCAAAAGCTCGTTTCTCGGGGCGCGCCCTACAGACCGATGCCAAGGTCTCACCGCGGAATTACGGTGAAGCACTGGGAAATCTTGCTGGAGAAATTGTGGGGGTCATTGTTCCCTTGGGAGCTCGTCCGTCGACTGACTTGACGAGCGGAACCGATTGGTACGATTCGGGGATTGGATTTGCGATCCCGCTCGACGGAATCTTGCAGCGATTGCCGCGATGGCAGACTTGCAGGAACTTGCGGAGCGGCAAGTCGGGTATTGAATTGGAGCGGCCCTCGGCACTTTATGATCCCCCCACAGTCGCGGTTTGCTGGCCGGGCTCTCCGGCAGCGAAACTGGGCATTAAGTCCAACGATCGCGTTCTAAGTATTGATGGTCGGTCGGTTGAGACGGTTGCGAAATTTCAATTCCACATGGATTGCCGCTATGCTGGCGATGATGTTGACCTGGAATGGGTAAACTCTGCAGGGGACCGCCATCAAGGCCGCATCGAACTGGTTGCTGATTTGCCGGAATACAGCCCCGCCGCCTTGGGGATTGTGCCGAATCGAACGGCCGACGATCGGCTTTTAGTTGCGACCGTAGAACCGAAATCCGCCGCTGATGCGGCCGGTATCGGAGGCGGAGACGAGCTGTTATCCATCGCGAAGGAGCGGCTCACAAGCTGGGAGCAGTTGCACAAAATTCTGCAACAAAAACTGCCGGGGGATGTCTTGTCAGTGGAGCTGCGGCGAGAGGGGGGCGACATGCTTGTCCAAAACGTACGAATTGGCCGGCGATCAGCGGCTCCCCTGGATTGCGACATGCCTGCCGAACAGTACGCGGTCAAAATTCAGGATATCAAGTTCACCGATTTTCCTCATCGTTGTTGGCAACTCGACTCGGTGGCGCCCCAAGGGACACGCAAACCCGTGCTACTTTGGCTCGATAAACCTGGCCGCCAAAATCGCGACGACTTGCTTCGACGTTGGCCGGGTCTGCGAACGGTTGGCGCCCGAGTCGTCGTGATTGAATCGTGGCGTGACGACCGCTGGCTGCCCGACGACCTGGGGGTCATCGAGCGGTTGTTACTGGGCTTGGCTCGCGATGCAGAAATCGATCCCGCTCGAATCGCACTGGGTGGCGAAAAGGGGGGGGCGGTGCTGGCTTGTCTCGCGGCCCAGCAGTACCGTGAGCGAGTCACGGGACTGGTCGTCAGCGATGTCGCGCTAACCTCGTTGCCCGGTCCGATCCTAGCCCGTCCAGGTCGGCCGTTGCTGCTCTTGGAAATAAGGGGAACGAACCTGAACGCTGGCGGCAACGAGGTTGCCGATCCAACGGATTGGCTAAGCTGGACGATTCCCCGCGCGATGCTCGAAGGGACGGCGATTGACGAGCCAGAGGTCAATCGGCGATTGCTGCGTTGGCTGGAAGCGCTCGACCGACTTTGAAGGGATTCACGAACGCTCCTGCAAGAAGGCTCATCGACGGGGTAAGAAGCGAACCCTCTCCGACCCGGACGGGCCTCCTCTCCCAGAGGCAGAAAGGAATTTTTCAGAGCAAGGTCCATTCAGCTAGTTTTGTAAACTAACCGATTTTCCATCCAGCCGACGTCGCATCCGACCACATTCGCATCCAACCACTTTCGCATCCGACCGATTCTGTCGTTTAGCCAGCTTTGTCGTCCAGCCAATGAAGTGGTCGCTTAGTTTTTGGTTGGGGATGCAACCAGGCTGTGTTCCAAAAACGATCAGCCGGAACGCGGTTGCGTCCAGTTTTCGCGTGATCCGCGGGCCAGTGCCCCAGCGTTTTACAGATTTGGCATCGAGCCTAGAGTCTGCGATCGGTTTTGCGGCGGCGTGTTGACAAGGCACCGAGCCAACGTCGGGCCAACGTTTGGAGAAACAGGAGTAACAATCCGATCACCCCAATGATCAGAAAAATACGCGGCCGACTCGACACGATTGCGATCAAGGCGACGAGTGCTGCCAGCGTTATCGTCGAGACCGACTTGTCACGGCCGATCAAGCTGGGTAGCGCCAGCCACAGGGCCATGATGACGAGACCGGCTCGCAGGCAGATCGAGGGGGTGACGGAATCGATGCCACCAGAAATCCCCCACGCTCCGTAGGCGACTAACGCCAAGCCGATGATTCCGAAGATCGCAAGCCTCGCCTGGGCCATGGGATAAACCCGTCAAGCATTCGTCAAATAATTTCGGACTTCAGTCGGCGCAGCAATTGTACGGCACCCGCGATTTCCTCGCGCTGCCGTTCCCGCTCTTGGGGAATTTCTCGCTCGATGGTCAATGGCCCGTCGAAGCCGATCTCGTAGAGTGTGCGCAAGTAGGTCTCTATGTTCACGTCGCCTTGCCCCAAGGGGACTTCCTGGCCCCACTCGTTGCCGGGATTCTTGGCCCATTTGCCGTCCTTGCAATGAACGCTGCGGACTCTCGAACCGAGCAGTTTCAACGCGGCGATTGGTTCACCGGTTCCGTACAAAATCATGTTGGCGGGATCGAAATTGACGAACAGATTGTTGACGCCAACATCATCAATGAATTGAACCAAGGCCTGGGCAGTTTCCTGCCCAGTTTCTAGGTGGAGCGATTGCCCATGCCGCTTGACGTACTGGCAAAGATCCCGAGTCACTTCCACCACCTCACGGTAGTCTTGACCATTGCGATCATGGGGAACGAAGCCCAAGTGGAGCGCCACCACGGGGCAGCCCAACTGCCGAGCAAAATCTGCGATCTGCTGCATTTCCTGAAGCCGCTCGGCGCGGGTCTCTCGAGGGACAAGCCCCACGGTCCGCTCGACTGTGGGAATATCGGCATAGCTTTCCCCGTCAAAGCCACCGAAAACTGCCGTCAAACGAATACCGTATTTTTTTAGTAGTTGCAGGAATCGCTCAGCATGTTCGGGTGTGCGTGATTCCCGATGCGGGGCATGCAACTGGATCGTGGAGACGCCGAGTTCGTGCGCGACGGGCAGGTGGACGCCCAAGCCTGCATCGATGCTGGCAAAAACTCCGATTGGCCATTTTTCCATCGTTTTCCTCGTTGAAATTCAATTTTGAGCGTTTGCCGCGCCGCGCTGCCGGCGCCTTTGGCCAAACCATGCGGATTGGCCGCGGGACAAGTCCCTGCAAATGCCGTGCGTCATGTATCGCTTTGAGAAAATTCTAGCGAAAGAGTCGATCCTCAAACCGACGACACCCGTAACCCGCAGCGTAAGCGAGGACTTGTTTTGGGATTGGCTCTATGCATCCTGCCCGCCGAGGCACGCCCCGTCAACCGGGGAGACCGCGACTCGAACCATAAAAAAACCACCAGCCTGGTGGGCTGGTGGTCGAACTTGATTGGATAACAAGCGAGAGTCCGAGGACTCCCCGAAAATGATGGAGGCTAGTTGCCGCCTCCCGCCGGACCGACTTGGCGACGCTCTTCTTCCTCTTGGATGATGATGCGCGGAGTCACCATCATCATCAAGTTCGAAGTTTCACGGCCAATACCGACGTTCTTGAACAACCGGTTGATATACGGCAAGTTGCTGAAGAACGGCACGCCTTTTTCCAAACGCGCTTCTTGCAGCGTCTTGATACCACCGATGAGCACGGTGCCGCCGTCGGGAATGCTGACGACCGTGCTAACGGTCGTGACCGAAATGACAGGCTGCTGTACCGTCACCCCTTCGGTCACCGTTTCGATATCCAAGCGTCGTTGATTGTCGTTGTTGTTATTGTTGTTGCCTTGACCGGCCTGATTCAGCAGGTCTTGCAAGAAACTGCTGCTTGTTTGCCGAGTTGTGCGGCGACCGTCGAACGTGAAGGTTCGCACATCCACAATCTTGGAGAAATACGGATTGAGAGCCAGCGTCACGAATCGTCGGTCATCACTGGCCGTCGCTCGCACCGTCAACATCGTGCCATCGGGAATCAGACTGACCACCGGTTGTTGAGCGACGGCAAAGTCACCGACGACCGGAATCACCGACGTCACGAACGGACGAGCCGAAAAGTCGCTCACCGAGGCGCTCTGGCCGTTGAACATCGTCACGGTTGGAGCGGTCGTCAAGTTGTTGCGCGTGTCACCCTTGGACGCCGTGAGCAGGAAGAACACCTCGATATCGCTCAAGATCGCGAAGCCGAAGTTGGCCGCCGTGCCCGCGTCGAAACCACCGAAGGTCGGCAGCACACCACCGATCGATCCTTGGGTGAAACCCACATCCAAATCGGCCGTCGGCACGAATTGGTTGAGGTTCGGATCGCGTCCCACGATCACGCTCGGCTTGAATTTGTCGCCGTTTTGGACTTGCGCGGCGGTCAGACCGCTGTTGTCGTTGATCTTGAAGTCGAAATCGACGCCGATCCGTTCGAAGAAGTTATCACGCAGGGTGATGAACCGAACCTCGACGACGATTTGCACGTCATTCAACTTCCGTAACTGCGTGAGCAGGTCTTGGATTTCATCGTGGACCTCTTGCGTTTGCGAAACGATAAGCGACAGGTTAGGAACATACGGCATGATCGTGCCTTCCCCTTGGGTTTGTTGCCACTCATCGGGCGCGATTGTCTGAGTGATCAACTGGATCAAGGGGAAAAAGTCACCGATCGTAACGCCACCGAGATGGGGTGCACCCATGGAGGTGTAGATCGGATTGCCGGTTTGCGGATTACCACTGCCAGAGCGCGAGGCCAGAGCATTCATCATCGCGGCATCGGCTATTCCGTTCCCCATACCCATGCCCGGCAATTGTTGAGCCAGAGCCGTGGTCGGCACATTAGCTGCGTTGGGCATGCCAGCCGCACCGCCCACCAGATGCTGACCAGGCACGTTCGGTTGTTGCTGCGGGGTGATGAAGAACATGTTGGATGTCGAGCCCTGGTTGTTGTTGATCGGCGTGATTAAGTCGCCGATGTAGTAGGGCTTGGTAATCAATTTCTTGTACTGCGAACCCTTGCTGGTCACCTTGATGACCTCATCTTCGACGATGAAGGTCAAACCGGCGTTGCCCAGCAGGATCTTCAGCGCACTCTCCATCGAAACGGGCTGAGACATCGAGGCGTTGACAGCCATCGTGCTCGGTTCGATTTTCTCGGCGGCCATCGCCAAGTCATCGAACACGATGTTTTCGCCGGATTGCAGGGCGATTTGCTGGATGGCCTCGCGCAGCGAACCCATGAATTCGCCTTGGACCTTCTGATTCTTCAGCTTGTTCCAAATGCGGCGGTCCGCTTCGGAGGCGAATTTTCGCGCTTCGGCGCTGGCCGAGCGAATTTGGCTGTTGCGAATCCAGGTTTCGGCGTCACCGAATTCATAATCGCTGACGTTGGGATTAGCCGCCTTCTCGACAGCGGCGAAACGTTCCCATTGGTTTTGAGCGCGGGAGGCATTGAGTTCCTCCATGATCTGCAAATTCGATTGTAATTGTACGCGCTGGCGGACCAAGGCTGCGATCTCGCTGTTTGGTGCCAGTTCATTGATCTGGCGAGCTACATCGCGCGCCTCATCGTACTTTTTGGCCTCCATCAATTTGTTGACTTGTTCGACCAATTGTTGAATCTGCAACTCGGCTTCGTACTTGCGCTCGCGAGTCAATTCGACGTTTGCCAGCCGCTCGGCGTTGGTTTCGTCCAATTGAATTTGCGGCAAATTCGCCTGAATGAATCGTTGCATTTCTGTGATGTCGCGGTCAACGATCGTGAGCAGAGGTGCCATCGACGATGGGCTCAATTCGCTGGTCGTGATCGAGGTCCGCAGCGAAACCATTTTGTCCAACGCCTTTCGCGGCTCGCTTTTCATCATCCGATCGGCTTCAGCCCGACTGCGGAAGACATCTTGTTGGAGTTTGCGGAACAACAATTGTTCGTCTGCACGAATCGAACTCAGATCGATTTCTTCGGGAGCTCCGGTCTTCGGGGCATCGGACAAGGATTCGGTTTTGGGTTGTCCTTGGGGAGCCGCGGCCGGTTGACCCTGCATCGCAACTTGAGCGTTACGCGTGCGGTCCTCGGACGAATCGTAGTCGGCGGAGATCACGCGATTGTCGATAGCGTCCCCGCCCGATTGTCGCATCGCGCGGTCTACGACCATTTCGAGTTGCCAAGGGCGCACGGCATCGGCTACGAATACCGATTCCGGCAAATTGTATGCGCGAGCCTGAGCCAGCAATTTTTTCGCTTCTGGCCAATTTTTCTGGTCGACAGCCAATTGGGCTTGGGCCATCAAGCGTTGTACGGCGGCGACTTCGGCCGAGGGCTGTTGCTGGCGGATCGCCGCAATTTGTTCCCGCAATTGAGTCGGGCTCATCGACAGCGACGCAAAGTTCACGGGGAAATTAGCCGCTTGATTCGCCAAATACTCGGCGGTATCCAAATCACCATAGCCGAGTAAGCTTTGCCCCTGCTCCATGAGAAAGCCAGCGGCTTGCGTGTTGTAGCTGTCCGCGTCGCCCGCCCGAGCCATTTCGGCGAGTTGGTTTTGACGCGCAATCATGGCCTGAATCGCTTCGGGAGTATCCCCCAAAGGATTGGCCGTGATATTGGCCTGCTTGGCTTGAAGCATCTTGCTTTGGGCGGTCGCGACATCCCCTTTGGCCAGGGCTTGTCGTGCCTCGAGAAACAATTGCACGCTCAGCTGGCGCGAAGTATTCTCGTCGGCAGCCATGCCGACCGCAGCGGCCGCTTGCGGAAGCTGTGCTCGTAATTGCCGGATACGGGTTTCTACGTCTGTCCGGGGGCTGCCCGAGCCTTGGTTGAGCGCCTCGGCCACGCGCAAATAGCCCTCTGCAGATGACCAATTTTGTTGCTGCAAGGCGGCTTCCGCGTCACGCAACCAGCTTTCTAATTTGTCCTCGACAGCTTGCGCTGACTGAGCGTTCCCATTCGCCTGAGGCGATTGAGCCCAAACGGCGAACGAGCAATTGCCGACCATGGCAATCGCCATCATTCCCGCGGACCAGAATCGGAGTCGAAACAACTCGGAGATTCTCACGCAATTCTCCTTTAACGTGACGCTTAAACCAATCAAGTAGGGCACTTTTTCCTGACACAAGATTTACTTGTAAATCAAACAGCCACGTTTGCTCGCTGCCCGTTGGGCTCGCAAGTCGGTTCGATCGGGGCGCATACCCAGCGCACACCGACCTCGCCGAGTCAGAAAAAAGCGCACGGCATTTTCGGAGTGGGGTAATTAGCGTTGGTGTTGCCGCCGGTCAACCCCAGTTTGGAAAAAAAAGAAAAATTTCCTTGACCGCAGCTAGCAAAATGTCCGATGCCCGAGCAGAAGACCCGATTTTATGGGATGTTTCACCGAGATTGCTCGCGTTTCTTGCGGAATGCCGGTGGTTTTTCCGGCAAGTTGACCTAAACGAAATCTTAATCATACTTTTATGATAGCTGAGCGATGGGCCGGCGATTGCCGCTAACCGAGCGAATTCCCGCTGATCGAATCGGCATGGATCCTAAGGTGGAGTGGAATCAACCTGTTCCTCGACAACACAAACACCACGATGTCTGATCTGTCAGCCGAATCATCCGCCAACTGCGAACTCGTCGATCAAGCACAGGCCGGGGAAGAATCCTCGCGTAACGTGGTGCTGTTTTGTTTTCATTGCCATCGACCAGAGAATCACTTCTTGGAGAAGCGGTACGACTGGTATTATTCGCTGCTGATTGGTTTTACGTTCGGTCTGATTTTGCTCGTCGGGCCGTTTCGTTGCCGCTGTTGCGGTAGCCAGCGACTATTTTGCTTCGATGAGTGGCATCCGCGAATCCTCCTGGAAAAATTGGATTGGCATGCCCGCCGGTTACTAAAAAGTGCGGTGCGACAGGTTAAGCAGCGGCTGAACAAAGGCATCGCATCGACTGACGAACCATTCAAGGACCAACTGCTGTAAAAGCCGACTTTCTGCCGCGAGTTGACGGGGCTGGGAAAAACGACTAGCGGATGGTAGAGCATGTCGGCGCCGCTTTGCACGTTTGTGTGACATTACAACCACTCCCCAACGGCAGAAATTTTGAGAACGTGCGGCATTCCGATCGCCTGACTGTTGAAATCGATGGTCTTCGTAAGACAGTGGCGAATCGGGGTTGTAATGCTCGGCTATCACCGAAAGCAAATGCGACCTGGAGAAGCGTTTCAGCTAGGCTTTCTGCCAAACCCGAACCGCCATCGGGCACTAAGCCGCGGCTGTCCCGAGGACCAGCGGCTGGTGCGTTCCGGCTAAAAATTCGGGGAAAATTCTGGTGGATCGCCGTCAACTTTCAAGGGACTGCGGGCAAAAATTGACGAATCTCCTGTCGTATTTTGAGCCGATTTTCGTCATAATCTCAGGCAAGGCGAGGCATCGGCTGTTGTTCTTGATTACCGATCAAGACTCCTCTTCGAGCCTATCCCAAAGCTGTCGGGTGCCTTAAACCGCAGCGTAAGCGAGGGCACGATTTAGAATAGGCTCTTAGTGCACGCGATGCCGTGCGTCTCGGTTGGTTCCGTGTTTGCTGGACTGGCCACCACAGCAAATTAGCGGAACCATTTCCAAAGACCTGACGACGTGGCGCCGGTGGGGTTAACGAAGAAAGGCTAGGCTTTTTGTCAAATCGAGTAGCCCGAGCGCACCAGCTTCCGTTTTTTCACGGACTGCAGGCTAAAGCCATGCAGCTGACAGAATTTGGCTGAGAGGCTGGTGGATCGGTTCGACGTCGATTTTCTTGGCCGTTTTTTGAATTGAGTCACAAGCGTTTATGGATCAAACTCCCACGACCACTTCGGAAATCAATACGAACAACTCGACCCGCAAGAAGCGCGGGGTACCGGAAGGAACTTGGATTCAATGTCCGAGTTGCAAGAAGACAGTTTTCCGCAAAGAGGTCGAAAAGCGTCTGAATGTATGTACCGAATGCGGCTTCCACTTGTACGTTTCGGCGAAGCAACGAATCAGTCAGGTGCTGGACGAAGGCACTTTCGAAGAATGGGATGCTGATCTCGTCTCGGTGGATCCGCTTGGTTTTTCGGACAGCCGCTCTTACAAGGAACGATTGGTCGCCGAGCAGAAAAAAACGGGATTAAAAGATGCCGTCGTGACGGGTTCGGGAATGATCCGTGCTCGACGAGTTGCGATTGGGGTCACTGACTCTGGCTTCATCATGGGCTCAATGGGCTCGGTGGTCGGCGAAAAGTTGACCCGTCTGGTTGAAAAGGCGACTGAGCGAAACCTGCCGCTGATCATCATCAGTGGATCGGGGGGGGGAGCGCGAATGCATGAGGGGATTCTGTCCCTGATGCAAATGGCCAAGGTCTCCGCAGCCTTGGCCAAATTCCACGAAGCCAATGGACTGTTCATTTCGGTCCTGACCAATCCGACGATGGGGGGAGTGGCCGCCAGCTTCGCCTCGCTGGGCGATGTCATTCTGGCTGAGCCCAGGGCCTTGATCGGGTTCGCCGGCCCGCGAACGATTAAAGCGACCATCCGCATCGAATTGCCGGATGAGTTCCAGACGAGCGAGTTCCTGCTGAAGCATGGTTTCATCGATCGGATCGTGCATCGGGAGCGATTGAAATCAGAAATCGCGACGGTCATTGATTATTGCGGTAAATAGAAACTTCCCTCCGGCCGAAACACGACAACGATTGGGTGTGATCAGACGAGACCGAATCATGGGTTTGATAGATCGTTTGAAAGGCGTTTTCGGCAGCAAGGACAAATTGCTGGATGTCTCGGCCCGATTCCGTTTGGATCGCCATGCGTACGCTGGCACGATGTCGAAGTTCCATGTGGCGACAGAGATTCGAACTGGCAAGGTTTACGGCATCAAGTTGCTCGATTCTGAAAAGCTCGCCCTCTTCCGCAACCGCTTCAGGGGCATCAAGGATCGCCCCGAGGAAGGGGAAATTGGAATGATGATCAATCATCCGCGCGTCGCCAAGACGTTCGAGTACGGCAAGACGACGACCGGCCAGGAATACATTTTAATGGAGTATATCGACGGTCCCGGCCTTAACACCATTCTGAGGGAGCCCGAAGATCGTCTCTTGCGAAACCGGCTCGCTCTGATTCGCCAAATGGGTGAGGGGCTGCAAGCCGTCCACGACGCCGGCTTCATCCATCGGGATATCTGCCCGCGAAACTACATTTGCTACCATGACTATTCGTGGTTGAAATTGATCGATTTCGGCTTGTCCGTTCCCAACCAACCCCCATATCGATTGCCTGGTAACCGGACCGGTACTCCTCAGTACATGGCTCCTGAGATCATTCGTCGGCGATCCACGGATCATCGGGTCGATATTTTCGCCTACGGGGTCACGGTGTATCGGTTCTTGGCTCTAGAGCATCCGTGGGGAACTACCGAGGTAACGGCCTTTGCGGCTTTGAATCACGACCAAAAACCCGCCGAAAATATCTTGAAATATCGCCCCCGTCTCAACCCGAAATTGGCCAAGGCCGTCCACAAGTGCATTGAGATTAAGGCGGATGATCGATTCGATTCCATCCGCCAGTTTTTGTCCGCGATTGCTGACGTTAAAAGCGAAGAGGATTGACGGTCACCGCCGGCCCAGTAAGTGGGCCACTTGGCGAAAAATCTACGAAAAATGGTTACTTTTACCCCTTGGATGCGGCACTAATAAACGGGCCGTTTTTGAATTGAGGAGCCAACAATCAGCGTGAATGAGCAAGTTCCCAAATGGATTCGATCTGTATTGACGGCAGCCGGTTTTTACAACCTGCTGTGGGGAACGAGCGTCGTGTTTGCCCCCAAGCTGTGGTTCCAAATGTTCGGCATGGAACCACCCCGTTATCCCGAGATTTGGCAGTGCGTGGGAATGGTTGTGGGGTTGTACGGTTTAGGCTACCTCATCGCCGCTCGCGATCCCTTCAAACATTGGCCCATCGTTTTGGTTGGATTGTTGGGAAAAATCTTTGGGCCGATCGGGTTTGTCATCTCGGCGATCCGTGGTTCGTTGCCATGGAATTTCGGGGTCCAAATTCTTTTCAATGATGTGGTTTGGTGGATTCCTTTTGTGGCGATCCTCTACCAGGCCTTCCGATGGAATAGCAATCCGTCCCTCAACGTGCGTTGCCCCACGTTCGAAGAGGCTATTCGTCTCACGCGGAGCCAACGGGGCGAAACCTTGGAGAAGCTGTCGTTTCGCCAAATTACCATGGTGATCTTCCTACGGCACGCCGGCTGTACTTTCTGCCGCGAGACGCTGAGCGATTTGCGAAATGCTCGCGACAAAATCATCGACGAAGGGGTGTCGGTAGCCATCGTCCACATGGGGCATCCACTCGATGGCACTAAAATGCTCAGCCAATATGACCTCGAGAGTTTCCACCAGTACAGCGACCCGCAGTGCCGCTTATATCGAGCGTTCGGCCTCGAGCGGGGCCGTTGGTCCCAGCTGTTTTCGTGGCGGGTAATCAAACGCGGTCTGCAAGCCGGACTCAAGGATGGCCATGGAATCGGAAAAATCCAAGGGGACTCGTTCCAGCTGCCGGGCGTGTTTTTTTTACACGAAGGCCGCATCGTGTTCAGTTTTCCAACAGAACACGCTGGGGAGCGGATCGATTACCTGGGATTGATACGGCGAGCCCAAGCCTGCATTCGCGATGGCGACCACGGTGTTCCCAACGCGAAGGAAGAACATCAAATTTCCCTCACCTAGGTCGCGAACCGCTAGGCCCCAGTGGCAGAACCCGTTAGATGGCAGGCACCGGACCAAAATTCTCAAAAAAACCGGAACCCACTACAATTCTGGCTCGCCGATTTGGCTCAAACGCCTGTTATGAAATCGGTCGGGCTTAGGCCGCAGAGACCTTGACCCCGATTTTTCGCTGCTGTTTTTCCGGTGGCAGCATTATGCAAGTTGCGCCTATCCCAACATCAGCCCTCGCTGACGCTTCGGATCACGAGTCTCGTCAATTTTGGGATAAACACTTAACGAGCATCTGAGCGTATCGATCAATAGGAGTGGCGGTTATTGGCCATTTCCTTAGTCATCTCCTTCGTCCTCATCGTAATACATTTCGGCGACATCGGCGGAGGTCGGCAAGCGGTCGTCTTCGAGGTCTTTGCGGGCGTCTATCACCCACTGGAGCGGATGATTCTTTGGCCATTTTTGCCCTGTGACTTTCAGCACGCGGTAGTAATCCTTCATGATGTACATGATGTCATCTGCCAATTTGCCGAATTGCAGCAGAGGGTATTGCTTCATCAAATCGCTCCAAACGAGAAAGCTTTCGTTGTAGAACGAAATCGCTCCCTTCTTCACAATTTTTCGTTCGCCGGTTTTGGGATCGAGAGCATATTCGTCATCGAAAATCGATTGCCGTTGCAGTTGTAGCGCGTCGAATAATTTTTGGTGGGCCAAAATCGATTCTTCTTCGGCCTGCGTTCGCGTCAACGTTCGCCAGTAGCGATAATTCGAATTGCCTTGGTTGCGGTCGATGGCTGTAATCACCGTCAGTATCTCGATGATTTGATCCCGGATTTGCCGCGCCTCCATCAAACGGTCGGGGGGAGCCTGCCGAGCGATTTCGGTGTCGATCTGGGCGTTCTGTGAGGCCAGTCGTTGCTCGACCTCCCGCACCATCAATTGTTGTTCCTCGGTGCGTTGGTCGGAGGGCAAGTCCAGGGCGATACGGTGGGATTCCGGTAGATCGAGTTCCTGTTTGTAGGTATTCAACAATTCCGTGCGCAATCGCGGCACAATCGCATCGAGTTGTTGGCGAAGCCGTTCGAGTTTCTCTTCCGCCTCGGCCACCCCTTCGAGCGTGATTTTTTCAGGCGCGCCGACCTCCAACCGGGTCCGGCCATAATCGAGCCACTCCTCGTAGGCTTGCCCCCAGACCACCCGTGTGGACTCGTCGGAACGAAAGTCGTTTTGCAAACCGAGCGCCATGTTGCGAAGCTGCGCCGGACGCCGCATGTAGAACAAGAAGTCGGAAGAATACTTGGTTTCCCCTTGTTCGACCAAATGCCGTGCCTGGTCATACCATTGGTATGCCATTTTCCAGTTGTCATAGCCGCGGTCGGTAAGGATATATGAGTTGGGTTCGACGAACGACGCCAAATCGTTGGCGAACTCGGTGTCCTTGCGGAACATGCGGCGGAACTGATTTTTTTCGTCGGAATTCCCGATCTTCATCCCCGTGATGAAGCCGAGGCGATCTTGGATGCGGTGATCGCGAATGTTGTAGGCGATGCCATCGGTCAAGAATTTGATGCCCTTCTTGACCCAGTGAAAGCGATGCTCGTAATTGTCGAATTCGGCCGAGACGTTGTAGGCAAGGTTGTGCGACTGGAAATCCCAAACCTTAATGAAGTTCGGTTGTACCTTGGTCAGCATATTAAGCGTCGCTTCGAGGTTGTCCCAGCGCTCCATTCGCTTATGCTCGTTGGCTTGTTCCCACAGAATATTGACGGCAACTCCTCGCAATCCCAGCGAGGCCAATTTCATCGTCTCGCTGGCGGGATCGATTTGAGAAAGCTGGTCTTGCGCAAGGCGGTATTCCGTACGGAGTTTCGCCAATTCGCCACCGGAATCACCGGTCCCCTCTCCCGAGCCCAAGGAGGCGGGTCGAGACACCAGAGAGATCGGCGCCAGCAGCAGTCCGATCAAGACGATGTACAAGATTTTCCGGGAAAACGAGGATTGTTGCATGGTGTGCTACTTCGCAATCTCACGAGTCTTGAAGCAAAAATATCCGAACACAGTCAAGCCGATGCAAAAAGCGGCTACAACCGCTAACGCCGCGGCCAGTCGATGAACGTCGACCGAGTAACCGTACAGCAAAAAGTCCGAAAAATTGAGCTGCGAGAAATTCGGAGCGATGTTCGTCAACGAACCGAGCATGCTGACCAAAAAGTAGTCGGTTTGCTCGAGCACCATGGTGGCCAGGCCGGGTTCCAGTTCGACCTCCATGTTCTTTTGTGTGATGATCCGATAAAAGGATTCGATCGGACCACCCCCAACATTGTCTTTTGAAACCAAGCCCTTGATGAATTTCGTGTTGAATCCAAGCACCAGCATGACCATGATGCCGATCATCGTTACCGGAGCGCTGAGGAACGTGCTCAAGGCGACTCCCAACGAGATCATCACCAACATCTGCGACCAAATCCCGAGATAACCTTTGATGAAGTTCCACCAGTACAAACTATCGGTAGCCCGAAAGTAGATGTTCTCGCGGGCGACACCCAGATATTGGTTTTGGTCCTCGCAGCGAAGGATCAACTTCACCTTGCCATTTTTCGCCAGGTCCTCGAAGAAATCGAACTCGCGCTGCTCGAGAACGCTGCCATCCGGCCGCAATTTTTCTCCCGGCCGTTTACGTTTGAGAGGCAGGATTTGCACGTTGTATTCATCGGTCTCGAAGACGATCCGTTCGGAGCGGAAAATAGGATCGATTTCCGGATTGTCGGGGACACTTTCGAATTGCAAGCTCCCGAGCACCCGTTTTTCGATTTCGCCCTTGGTGGTACGAAACACCCCCAAGTCGAGCTCGAGCACCAGCAGATCCTGGTCAAGGAACCGTTGTGGTCCGATGTTTTCGTAGACGAACTCGGCCTTGGAGAGGCTATTGCGGTTCATCGATGTGCCACCATCGATGTAACCTCGATGGGCGAACTCCTTCCCGATATTGATCCCCTCGGACTTCAGTTCCCCGGCGGCATCGTAGAATTGCAAGCTGGACGCGTAGATGGGGACACGTGCTCGGAAATAGCCCTCAGCTCGCTCGATTTGGATTTCAGCATTGGGGCCGCCCGATCCAATGATGGTCGCCGAATGCGAATGACCTCCGAAGGGCTCGACAATCAATCGTTCATAACGAATACGCCCGTCGGGCAATTCTGTTTTGGAAACGACATTGCGAGCATCCAGCGGCGGAGAGTCTTTCTCGCGAATATCCTCGATCAATTCGAGCATATGTCGATGCCCGGAATCAAAGGTCGTCTCACCCGACTTGATGGCTGAATCCGACACGCGTTGCCCATAACGATTGAGTCGCAGAGTTGGATCAATGTCGCTCAGCGATGCCAGCGTCTGCGTCTCTCCCACCACGCGGTGAGTATGCGAAAGACCCCGCCACACGAACAAGTAACTGAGCAATCCCATGACGGCCAGCAATACCGTGCCCACAGCAGCAAACCCGACGATCCGGCCTAATACGATCTCCGTTGCCCTTACAGGTTTGGTTACGACGGTGTAGATCGTTTTGTTTTTGATGTCGTCCGGGAGGCTGAAGGAAGTCATCAGCAGCGCGGTCAGCAGGGCCAGCAGCTGTGTGCCCCACAATACGAAGTTCAAATAGATCCGATCCGGGTGATCGGATCCTGCGTTCAGGAACCAACCACCCAGAAGCAAGGCCAATCCGAACAGGATGAACGTGACAATGACCACTTTCCGGCGAATCGCCTCGATGGCCGCCAGCTTTGCGATCGCATAGATCCGTCGCGGTGAGGTGCCCAAGACGTCTGGCACGGCACCACCGATCGTCTGCGCGACAACGTAGAAGCCCTCGACGGGCCCGTGCCGGAAGGCGGCCACCAGATACCCGAAGAACGTCCCCAACACCACCAGCGCGCAGGTGAGCAAGAAAAACGTAAAAATCGCGGAGGGAAGCCATTCTCCGAAATTCAAGAATTGTTCAACAACCATGTTTTGCTCTGTTGCGTCAAACGAACTGCATCAAACGGGGGGCACGGTCAACGTTTCCGCTTAATCTTTACCGCGGGCTCCGGCCGAACGATGGCCCGGCCGCTCTTGGCTTTCGCGCACGATATTCAGGAACAATTCTTCCAGCGTGGTCTTGGGGTTCTCCAAGGATTTCACCGATCCGCCGTGCTTCTCGATCACCGTGCGAATCTCGTCGTAGGCCGACTGCGGAACGCCCGTGAAACGGACCTGGGTTTCCTCGCTGACCTTCAGCAGCGAGTCGACACGGCCGAGTTCCTTCAGTTCGCCTTGGTACAGAATGGCAATGCGGTCGCAGACGTCTTGGACGTCGGCCAGTAGGTGGCTGCACATGATGACCGTCTTCCCCTGTCGCTTCAGGTCGATGATCAAGTCCTTCATCTCGCGAGTTCCCATCGGGTCTAAGCCGGAGGTGGGTTCATCCAGCAGCACCAACTCCGGATCGTTGATCAAGGCCTGCGCCAACCCGATACGTCGCACCATACCTTTGGAGTACTCGCGGAGCTGTCGACGTTTCGCCCAGGTCAGCCCCACGCGATCGATCAGTTCCTTGGCCCGTTCTTGCCGCACCTTGGTGGGCATGTTGAACAAGCGCCCGTAGAAGTCGAGCGTTTCCTCAGCGGTCAGATAGCGATAGAGGTACGACTCCTCGGGCAGATAGCCGATCCTTTCGTTCTTCGTGACCTCGGTCGCGTCCTTACCGAACACAAGGGCTCGGCCGCTGGTCGGAAACAATAATCCCAACAGCAACTTAATCGTCGTCGACTTGCCGGAACCGTTCGGGCCAAGCAATCCAAAAATTTCCCCCTTACGCACTTCCAGGTCCAGCGCTTTGAGAGCCCGAACCTTCTGCCGGCCCCAAAAATCCCGATAAATTTTCGAAAGGTTTTGCGTCTCGACGACGATGTTCGGATCGTAATCAGGATTGGTTTGAACAAGTTTTCGCGGTGCCTCCTTAGTGGGTTTGACTTCCGACGTTGACATCCGATGATTGCTCCGAGAACGAATGATGATGGGCTAAGATTTGCGAATGACTAACGGCGACCAGTCGAGAGCAAGCCGCCGTCCGACTTTTGGGTGCCGCGACTCGAAGTCGGCTGATTATCCTACGCCCGGTGGGGGATCGGTGTTCGGCCGCGCAGAGAATCAACGTCGGCCCGAGACATGCCGCGGCCTGATCGCGAATTTCTCGTGTATATTCTAAAATCCGCCTAAAGTTACTACAAGCTGCCCATCGAGATGGGATAACCACGAAGGTCCTACGCCACTATGCTCCCAGCGGATGCCGCATCTCCCCCGACCGCCCTCCAAGGTCTTTTGGAACGGCTGTTTTCGCGAATCAACTACGAGCGGCGAGAACCGACATCGAACCATATCATGCGCACCGAGTCGATCGGCCGGTTGCTGGAACTGCTCAATCATCCCCATCGCGACTACCCGATCATCCATGTGGCGGGAACCAAAGGCAAAGGTTCGGTCACCAAATTGTCGGCCAAGCTATTAGCCGCAACAGGCATGCGGGTCGCCGCCTACACGTCGCCGCATTTGTGGGATTTCCGTGAACGCTTCACCATCGATGAACAGCTCGTTTCTGATCGCAATCTCGAGCAAGCCTTGGGGGCTGTCTTCCAGATTCTCGATGCCCACGAGCACGAGCCTTGGGCGTCACGCCTGACGTTTTTCGATTTGGCGACTGCTACTGGATTTTTGATTTTTTCTCGCGAACGAGTTGACGCCGCAGTTATCGAGGTCGGCCTGGGAGGGCGACTGGATTCCACCAACGTTTGCCAGCCATCGGTTTGCGTGATTACGAATATCAGTTTCGATCACATGCGACAGTTGGGGAATACGCTGGCTGAAATCGCCTATGCCAAGGCGGGGATCATCAAATCGGGAGTGCCCGTCGTCTGCGGCGTTGAAGTCACTGAGCCTCGACAAGTCATCGAACAGGTCGCCGGCGAGGAAGGCTGCCGGTTGATACAACTTGGTGAAGCTCTGCGTGCCGCCAACTTTCAACTTGGTCCCTCAGGAACGACTTTCGATGCGCACATCGATTTTCTTTCGCCTCCAGTTCATCTCTCAGATCTTGAAATCAGCCTGTTGGGTAGGCACCAGGTCGATAACGCCGTGCTTTCCCTTGGGGCAGTCCATTTGTTTTTAGCTCGGCAGAATTCGCCCCCGCTGGGCCCTGAAAAAATCCGAGAAACTCTCAAAAATTTTCAACATCCCGGCCGGATCCAAATTGCATGCCGTCAGCCGACGGTCGTCCTCGACGTCGCCCACAACGAAGCATCGATCCGGGCTCTAATCGAAACGCTGCGAAACCAATTGGAAGCTTGGAGACTTGCCGACCAGCGTGTCCTGATCCTGGCGGCGAGCAAGGATAAAGACCATGCGGCCATGCTGCGGATTTGCCTCCCGGCCTTTGATCGCATCGTCTTTACCCGGTTCCTGCTAAACCCTCGCGCCACGCCGCCGACCGAATTGATGGCGCTGGCAGGGCAGCTTCAATTCGAATTGAGGACCACGTCCCAGCTCGAATGCGTTGATAACCCCCATGAGGCCTGGAACCACGTTCGCGCGGTTTTAAGCGAATCGAGTGTCTGTTGTATCGCCGGTTCGCTGTTTCTGGTCGGCGAGCTGAAGGATACTGTCGAGTCAGCTTATTCTGGGAAACCACGCCCATGACCCAACGCCTTGCCGAAATTCTGGCGATCGGTGACGAAATGATTGGCGGTGCCAGGCTCGATACGAACACGCAGTATTTGGCACAACAGCTGTCGGAAATCGGCGTTCAAGTCGCCTACCACACGACCGTTGGGGACGATCCGCGGCGCCAAGCCGAAGTGTTTCGCGTTGCGGCGCGGAGGGTTGATTTGGTGGTGTCCACGGGCGGGCTAGGACCGACCGACGATGATTTGACTCGGCAAATCCTGGCCGAAATCATGGGGGTCAACTTGTTTCGGAATGAGGCGGTCGCGCAGCACATTCGTGGTATCTTTCAAAAATATGGCCGCGTGATGCCAGAGTCGAACTTGGTCCAAGCCGATTTTCCCGCTGGCAGCCGCATCATTCCCAACGCCGAAGGCACAGCGCCGGGTATCGACGCTGACATCGAGTTGGACAATCGGCGTTGTCGTTTTTTTTGCCTTCCCGGCGTGCCGTCCGAGATGAAAGCGATGTGGCACGACTATGTGCGACCGCAGATTGTGGCGAGCAGCGAATCACCGCAGGTGTTCATCACGCAAGTTATCAACTGCTTCGGGGCGGGCGAAAGTCAAATCGCGGCCGATTTGGGCGACCTGATCGAGCGAGGTCGCGAACCCGTCGTCGGTATCACAGCCAGCCAGTCGATTATTTCGCTACGCGTCACTGCTCGAGGAGCAACGGAGGCCGACTGTTGGCAGAAAATTCAGCCGGTCGAGACGTTTATCCGCCAGCGCTTGGGGAACCTTGTGTTTGGGACCGGCGAGGCCACTCTTGAGCAGGTTGTGATTGATCGACTCCAGCAGGCTCAGCAAACGCTCGCTATTGCCGATTTCGGTCTCAGTGGCGATGTCGCGGCGGCATTGTCGCGAGCCCAAGGGAACAAGGCGGTGCCAAGTCTCGTCGGCGGCCTCTACCGGGCACCCGAACCGGCGGAGCGTCACGTCCGTCCGCACTTGGATACGCTGCGTGCCCATGCCGGAGAGATACGGGAATTGATGCAAACCACGTGGGGACTGACTATCAGTTGGCCCTTTACACCGCCCGCCGACCAACGGCCGCATTTGAGTTTGGTGCTAGCCGACGGCAAACAACTCGTCCATGAAACGTTCCCGCAAATCGGTAGCGAATCCTTGCGACATCATCGCAGCGTCAGGCATTGCTTGAATTTCTTGCGGCAAAAAATTGAGGAGCTTGGTCAAAACCCGTCGTCCTTCGTTTAACGGGCAGCCGCAGGCGAGGGAACTTTCTCGCTCGATCCCGCCTTTTGCTACCTCGCATGGGCTCTCTCAACGGCGGCTGCAAGTTAAACGATTTTTGTGGTTGATTGGTTCGAACCGGCTTCGAATTCGTTCGGCCGAGGATTCAGGTCGCAGTGCATGGCATTGCAAAATCTGGAGGTCAGCCGATCGATTTCGATACGTGTTCCCAGAAGTAGCCAAACAATGGTCCTCTGGAAGGGGTCAGCGACGGTCTTAAATTTGGTCAATAGGGTGTTTCAAAACATTTTGAAACTCCTTTCAGTTTTGTTCAGGGATGTTGGATTTTTTGAGGCATGGCTCTGGTGTTCAATGGATGTCTGACTCCGTAGTGAACGA
>CALDHM010000009.1 GCA_937941455.1 uncultured Pirellulaceae bacterium
TGGCGTGCACGATGCACACCTCCCCAGCACCAAACTGCTCCACTCGCAACGGTCGTCCCATAGAAAGTCCTCCTGTTCAATCCACCAATGCTCCCAATCCTAACAAATTACGGAGGGAAGTCAATAAAAAATGGATGGCACCTATTAAAAAGAGTGGTTGGTAGAGTAGAGGAATTTGGACTATATTGGTCAACATTGGATTGTTGTTGTGTCACAACTGGAGAACTGCCATGCGGTTTATGCTCGGTTTGATGGTTTGTGTTGCCTTGGCAAGTTGTGCGTTGGCACAGGACGCGACGGCCGCACAGGACGCGACGGCCAAGGTAGACGATCGGATCGCCGAGAGTTTTGGCTGGAAATTGGGCGTTCAGACGTACAGTTTCAACCGGTTTACGCTTTTCGAGGCGATCGACAAAGCAGCTTCGGTAGGACTGAAATACGCCGAAGCGTATCCCGGTCAAAAAATTTGCGGCGACTGTGACGACAAAATGGGTCCCGGCATGAGTGAGGCGGCTTACGAGCGGGTTGCGAAAAAACTTGCCGTCGCGGGAATTCAGTTGGTGGCCTTCGGCGTGACGGGGTTGAGTGGCGATGAGGCCGAAAGTCGCAAGACGTTCGAGTTTTGCAAACGATTCGGGATTGGCGTGATTAATACCGAAGCTCGCGAAGATGCCTTTGATACGATTGAAAAATTGGCCCAGGAGTATCAGATCAAGGTCGGTATTCACAATCATCCAGAGCCATCTTACTACTGGAATCCCGACAAAGTCTTGCAGGCCATCGAGGGGCGTGGTCCCTGGATCGGGGCTTGTGCCGACACTGGACATTGGATGCGATCGGGACTCGAGCCTTTGGATTGTCTCAAGAAGCTTGAAGGGAGGATCGTGAGTTTTCATTTCAAAGACCTCAACCAAAAAGGCAAAGGAGCGCACGATGTCCCCTGGGGCCAAGGCCAAGCGAACGCTAAGGCCCTTATCGAAGAAATGAAGCGGCAGAATTTCCGCGGACCAGTGTCGATCGAGTATGAACACAATTGGCTCGAATCGCTTCCTGAGATCGGCCAGTGCGTGCAGAATTTCCACAAGTTCGCAGATGAGCTAAAAAATGATTAGGGTTGACGTCTGTGCATGGCTTTGTGCCAAAACGTTTAGCCGGAACGCAAAAGCGTTCGTTGGCGACGACCGCTGCCTAGCGCCCTTCGGCTGGCAGGTTTGGTCATGAAGCGAAGAAAAAACTTAGCCCGTACCAATTGAATCCCACGCAGCCGTAAAAGGCATCAGCGCGGAAATATTTTCTGATTCGCACGGTTTCCTCTTATCCCACGCTCTGACACTCAGAAATAAATCGTGAAGAATTCGGCACGCATGAGGACTATAAGGCTCACGTTCTTTTTGACAGTGTGTATTTCGTGTTCCGCTTTGTTGGGGGCGGACGGCCGCTGGGTAGTGCCCGTCGCGGGCAACGCCTACCGTCTGGCGCCGAGCCCCGCATTGCGAGGCTTTGGTCGTCAAGCGACTCTGAAATGGTCGGACTTCGAAGACCGCTACGGGATTTACTTTCATGTTGATCGCCCTTGCGACATTCGCCTAGCCGCAGTCGCCAATGTAGACCATGGCAAAGCGGAATTGCGAGTCGTTGCCAATGAGCAAGAGTTTGAATTGTTGCTCGAGCAGCCCGAGTTCAGGGAGCGGCCGATCGGATCCTTGCGGCTCGAGCAAGCTGGTTATGTACGGATCGAGTTGCAAGGTCGCACCAAAGCGGGGGACAACTTCGGCGCTATTCGTGATTTGATTGTCACGTCCGACACTCCGGAATTGACGGTGACCTGCGTGGCGAACAACGACGAAAATATGTTTTATTGGGGTCGGCGTGGGCCATCAGTTCATCTGACCTACAGAGTGCCGAAAGGAATCGACATCGAATACGCCTATAGTGAAATCATGGTCAAGCCAGGCGATGACCCCGTGGGATCTTATTTCATGGCCAATGGATTCGCGGAGGGGTACTTCGGCATCCAAGTCAACCGTGAAAAAGAGCGGCGCGTATTATTTTCGGTTTGGAGCCCCTTTCAAACCGATGATCCGCGCAGCATCCCTCCCGACCAGCGGGTTGAATTGTTAGCTCGCGGTCCTGAAGTGCAGACGGGTGAGTTTGGTAACGAAGGATCTGGCGGCCAAAGCTATCTGATCTATCGTTGGTCTGCCGGTAAGACCTATCGCTTCTTGACTCGCGTTGTTCCGAACGGCGATGGTAGCACAATTTACACAAGTTGGTTCGGTGACAAGGCTGCGGACGAATGGCGGCTGATTGCCAGTTTTCGTCGCCCGAAGACCTCGACTTACTGCAAAGGGTTTCATTCGTTTTTGGAAAATTTTAATCCGAATACAGGCCACTTAGCTCGCCGAGGTGGATTCGCCAACGTATGGGTTTGTGATCGCGACGGGCAGTGGCATGAGTGCCTGCAAGCAAGATTCTCCGTTGATGCTACCGGGCGTGGCGGTCATCGTCTGGATTTCGCCGGCGGCGTGGAAGGCGACACATTCTACTTGCGAAACTGTGGATTTTTCTCTCCGCCGACAGAGCCAGGAACAAACTTCATACGAAGCCTGAGTCCGTTGGGGCCGCCGCAAATCGATTGGGCTTCGCTGCCCCGGCAGTAATCTTTTTTTCCGAGATCGTGCAATCCGATTTCAGCGCAGCCCGCCGAGGGGCTTGCGAAAAGCAAGCGCACGGCGGCAGCGGTGGTGGGTGGCGTGATCTATGGGAGCGTATTAGCTGCAGCCCATAGAATTTCCGCATTGGTGGCACAAATAGCAGTTGCCATTGCGGACAGTGATTGAACCGCAATTATCGCATACCGGTGCATCTGCTTGGAAACTGGCGAATTGCCGATCGCGTAGGTTGCTGAACTCCAGAGGCAACGCCTTGGTTTGCGAGGGAGTGCTTCCCCCCTGCCCTGCCCCGAATGTTGGTGGTGAGTACCCGAGCACTCTGGTCGGCGAGTTCTCCGAAGACTTTGCAAGCGCGGTCAAGGGAGAAGGCTCGGGACTCGTATCTGTCACTGTCTGTCCGTCTGTTGGCTGCTGTGGCAGGAATTGTTGCCCAAGCCAGCGGAAAATGTAGTCGACAATGCTTTTGGCGATCCGAATGTCAGGATTGGTTGTGTACCCCATTGGTTCGAATCGCGTGTGGCTGAACTTATTGACGAGCACTTCGAGCGGTACCCCATATTGCAACGACAAGGAAATGGCTGTGCCGAAGGCGTCCATCAATCCTCCGACCGTCGAGCCTTCCTTGGCCATCGTGATGAACAATTCGCCGGGGCGGCCATCAGGATAGAGCCCGACGTTGAGATAGCCCTCGTGTCCTGCGATACTGAATTTGTGGGTGACGGAATGGCGCGTGTCGGGAAGCCGCTCACGGAAAACTCGGTAAACCGTCCCACTCGCTCTTTTGCCGGCATCCGTTTCGCTGCCACCGGATGTTGTGTTGAGTGGTTGGCTTTGCTTTGAGCCATCACGATAAATCGCAATCGCTTTCAGATCGAGTTCCCAGCCCCAAAAATAAGCATCCGCGATGTCTTGAGGCGTCACATCGCTGGGCATATTGACCGTTTTGGAAATAGCCCCGGACAAGAACGGTTGGGCTGCAGCCATCATCCGCACGTGTGCTTGCCAGGGGATGCTGCGAACACCCTTGGGCGGTTTGAAAGCACAGTCAAAGACGGGGAGATCATCATCGCGGAGATGCGGTGCCCCTTCGATCGAATCGTGTTCGTCAATATAGTTCACGATATCTTGGATTTCGCGGTCGTCATAGCCGAGCGTTTCGAGTCCCATGGAGACGCAGCGGTTGACGATTTTCAGCATGCCTCCGCCTGCGAGTTGCTTGTATTTGACCAGAGCGATATCCGGCTCGATCCCTGTCGTGTCACAGTCCATCATGAAGCTGATTGTGCCGGTCGGTGCTAGCACAGTCGCCTGCGCGTTGCGGAATCCGTGTTCGCGTCCTGCGTGGAGGACTTGTGTCCACAGGTCTCTCGCGGCGGCCTTGAGATAGGCGGGGCCCGCATCGTGAATCTGTTCCACGGCATCGCGGTGCATCTGCATGACGCGTTGCATCGGCTCGCGATTTCGCGCGTATTCTGGGAATGGGCCGACGATTCCTGCCATTTCCGCGCTAGCCAGATTGGCTGCTCCGTGCAGGATCGCGGTCAGGGACCCGCACATGCCCCGTGCTTCGTCCGAATCATACGCCAAGCCCGCGGTCATGAGCAGGCTGCCCAGGTTGGAATATCCCAAGCCGAGTGGGCGGAAAAGATGGCTGTTTTTCGCGATTTCCGGCGTCGGGTAGCTGGCGTGATCGACCAAGATTTCTTGAGCGATGAAGAAGATCCTCGCGGCGGCTTTGAATCGCTCGACGTCGAAGGAACCGTCTTGCCGACGAAACTTCATCAAGTTGATACTCGCCAAGTTGCAAGCCGTGTTGTCGAGGAACATGTATTCCGAGCAGGGATTGCTGGCGTTGATGCGCCCTGAGTTGGGGCAAGTATGCCAGCGATTGATCGTCGTGTCGTACTGCACTCCGGGGTCCCCGCAATGCCAGGCGCATTCGGCCATGCGATTCAGAAGTTCTCGCGCCTGATAGCGCGGAGGTTCACCGCTAGCCCGCGCGCTGACCCAAGTCGTCGTCCAGGGGCGATCGTGCTTAACCGCCTCCATGAATTCGTCGGAGACTCGCACCGACAGGTTTGCGTTTTGAAAGAATACCGACGAGTAAGCCTCGCCGTTAAAATTCGCTTCGTAGCCCTCCCGTATCAAAGCATGGGCCTTTTGCTCTTCCTTCCATTTGCATTCAATGAATTCGAGGATATCGGGGTGGCTGACCTTGAGCGATTGCATCTTGGCAGCGCGTCGCGTTTTGCCGCCGCTTTTGACAACGCCCGCGATGGAGTCATAGACCTTCATGAAGGAGAGCGGTCCAGAAGGCGTGCCCCCCCCCGACAATTTTTCACGGCGGCTACGCAACGTCGAAAGATCGGTTCCCGTGCCGCTGCCGAATTTGAACAGCATCGCCTCGCTGGCCGCCAGACGCATGATGTCCTCCATGTTGTCCGCGACGCTCTGAATGAAGCAAGCCGAAGCCTGTGGGAACGCGTACGGATTATCTGGCTGAGTCACTTCCCGCGTCCGCGGATCGCAGTGCCAGGTGCAACGGTCTCCCTCGACGCCGTACTGGTGATAAAGGCCCACGTTGAACCACACTGGCGAATTGAAGGCCCCATACTGATGAAGGCAGAGCCAAGACAACTCTTTGTAGAATTGTTCGCCGTCTTCGGAACTGGCGAAGTATCCATCGCCGATGCCCCAGTCAGCGATCGTTCGTGTAACGCGATAGATCAACTGCTCAACACTGGTTTCGCGTTCATCGGTGCCCGGTTCACCGTAAAAATATTTGCTGACGACCACATTCGTCGCCAAGGTGCTCCAAGAGGAAGGAATCCGGCAGTTTCGTTGCTCAAACAAGACTTTGCCGGTTTCGTCTTTGATGGTCGCGGTGCGAGATTCCCAAGTTACCGTGTCAAACGGATTGATATCGGGCGGGCAAAAGCGTGCCTCAATGGCGAGGCCCCGATGGGCGGGGGTCGTTTTACTGGATCCTGATTTGGCCTCAGCCGCTTTCTTCATGCGTTTTCGCGACGGTAAATTCGATGTCGACATGCTTACAGACTCCCTTCGGGAAAAGATCCTGGAATATGAAGAAAGCTACACGATGGCAGCTATTGTCTACTTTATATGCTACCGAATGTTTGGTGTCAGTACAACATCTAGTGTTGTGGCGGTTTGAGTTTCTCGCGGAAAGCCGCGAAATTCAACGGAAACCCGACCGAAAATGCCACGTTGGCCTTCCCAACGGATCCCGACAGAGAGCTATGGCCTGATTCGGTAGTCAACTGGCTCCGAAACGTTCACGCCTGGTGGAGTTCCTTGCCAAGAATTGGCCGCATTGGCCACTGCGGCAATGACGCGTCCATCAAGGCGAGTTCGCTGTGGGACTTAGTAAGGCATGAGGTGGTGCCCGCTTGAATGGTCTCTATTTGCCCTCGCCGTTCAAACTTTGGATTTTCTGCTCCCTGCCCTAACTCAAGTTGGTCGCCCGCATTTTGAGAGTGGCGAATTCGAATCGACTGCTTATATTCCAGACCAGCCACGTTAAAGAAAATCATACGTGTGGTTAGCCTTGGATTCTCGGCGCTAAGATCGACGATCAAGTCGTGCCGACGACTCGAAGATTTGCAACCGGAAGCGCTTGGGCAGGATATTGCTTAGAATGAATTTGGTTGTCGTGTTCGTCCTGTATTTACAGTTACTACAGAATCAGTGGCACAAAGTCGACGGGGATATCCGATGTTCTCTCGAGTCCTTCTTTTATGTATCGTAGCCGTGTCAACCACCGCAGGGTGGGGGCAAACCATTCGTTTGGAATCTGCGCTGCCGCCGGTCGATAATCCCATGAAAGGGCTAGTCCCTTACGCCGGAGCGGCGAATGACTATTTTCCTTGCTCGCTAGAATTCCAATACATCGCTTACGGTTCGCTCGTCAAGGGCTATGATGAATACGACTGGCAACCTTTGGAAAGGCTGCTCGACGACGTGGCGAGTCGTGGTCGGCAAGCGATATTCCGAATCTTTTTGGAGTATCCAGGTAAAACGGAGATCATTCCCGAATTTTTGATCCGCGATGGACTGAAGGTTCACAAATATCTCAACACCAATAGTCAGCCGCCTAAACCTATCGAAACACCCGATTACGAAGACCCGAATCTGCGCCGATCGATGCGCAATTTTATTTCGGCGTTGGGCCAGCGCTACGATGGCGATCCTCGCATCGGGTTTATCACTGCCGGTTTGTTAGGGACTTGGGGGGAGTGGCATACTTACCCGCGGGACGACCTTTTCGCGTCGAAGGTAGTCCAAGAGGAGGTGCTCGACGCCTACGCGTCGGCTTTCAAAAAAACGCCGATTCTGCTGCGTTATCCAATGAGGGAAGGGGTTGCGAATCAAGCGGCAAACGTCAACCGCCCCTTCGGTTATCACGATGATTCGTTTGCATGGGCGACTTTGAAAACTGGAAAGAAAGACAATTCTTGGTTTTTCATGCCAGCCCTTGAGTCGGCTGGAGCACTCGACAAGTGGAGGCGTCATCCGATCGGCGGCGAAATCCGGCCGGAAGCTTGGGGAATCGTATTTGACAAAAAGCCGAGTAACCCAAAAGTACAAGATTTCGATCAGTGCGTAGCAGCAACCCACGCAACGTGGTTGATGGATTCGGGCATTTTTCGCAAGGGGCAGTCGGAAACCAGAAAAAAGCGCGCCGCTGCGTCGGTGCAACGCATGGGTTATCACTTTCATGTTCCCCAGATTACATTCCGCCAGCGTGATAACCGCGAACTCGACGTAGAAATCCAAATCGAGAATCGAGGCGTCGCACCTTTTTATGTGGACTGGCAACCTGTGATAGGGCTGATCGAAAAGGGACGGGTAATTCATGCGCAGCCGACGGCTGGCAAAATTACAGGCATTCTGCCGGATGAACCACCGACGGTTTGGCGGGAAACGATAGAGTTACCGATCGAACTCGACGACCAGAGGCAGCAGCCCTACATCGTTGCGATTCGAGTTCCCAATCCCCTGCCAAACGGCGCGCCGATTCGGTTTGGCAATCGAACTCAGGACATGCATGTTGAGGGTTGGTTAACGCTGGGTGAGTGGCAGCATTCAAAAAACTAGGAAACCCAATTCCTTGACGAAATTTCGATATTGATAGCCCTGCATGCCTTTGGTCAAACGTGCCGAATTATTTTAGTTGATAGTAGCGACGTCGAAAGCCAAGCGGACAGTGTTGCAGTTAAGACCGAACGTTACGGCCAAGTATCGTCGCGATAGCAAACCTCCCAGCGCTGTTCATCGAATGTTCCACAATGGACGGACGATTGCAAAATCGTCTTTGTCTCTTCGCGGAAATTTCTCGACGAAAAAAAGACCGAACGCCCGAAATTGCAGGCGTTCGGTCCTAGTTGTCAAGGTTGGTTTTGCGAGGACGCAAAATGGGGAGATAGGGAATTTACGAAAGCTTCGACGATGACCGATTAGGCCACAACCCCGTGAGCCATGGTGCTGGCTGGGGCAGAGCCTTCGATTATTTTTCCGAGAGGCATTGCTTGATCATAGCTTCGAGAGCCAGCGCGTTGGCATCTCCCGAACCGACCTTGATCAACCTTACGATACCCTTGCGATCGATCACAACGGCGTGCGGGATTCCCGAGACACCGAAGTCGGACCACATCGAGCTATCCTTTGGAGTCACCATGGTGGGGTGTTTGAGTTCATGGTGTGCCATGAAGTTCTCGAGCATTTCAGTTTCGTCCTCGACCGAAACTTCGTCTTCAGCCCGCACGGCTCGCTTGGCCTCGGCGTCCCACTTGTAGTTGTACTTGCGGGTGACACCGACGATTTGCAGACCGTCGTCACCATAGGCCTCTTGCCAGTGCTTCAGGTGCGGGAAAGTCATGATGCATGGCCCACACCAGACAGCCCAGAAGTCGAGCAGCACGACCTTGCCGGTCAGTTGTTCGGGGTCGAATTCTTTGGCGTTTACCCAGAATTCTGAATCAAATTTCGGAGCGGGCTGACCGACGAGCTTAAGCAACTTGCGAGTCGATGCAATACGGTTTTCCACGGCTCCTAGGGAGGCCAGTGTGCGGCTCAAGGCTGATTTCGCCTCATCATTTTCCGCGGTAGCTTTTTCCACAAGGGCTTTGAACGAGTCAATGATTCCTTGCGCGGCATCTGGATCGTCGTTGAGTAAGACAGCGGCCCGCTGTGAAACCAACGTCGCTGCGGAGGTCAGTAGGTTGAATTGCTCGGGATGGGCTTCGACTTGTTCGGTAACCAGCGACATGGCTTGCTGGTAGCTATTTTCTTGCTGCTCTCCGTCGGTGGTCCGGCAGATGGCTGCCAAGACTCTCAATTGGTGCCCGACCTGCGATTCACCGGCCTCTTGAGCGCACCAGGACTTGGCCAATTCGAGCTCTTTGTTGAGGATGTCGAGAGCGGCCTGAGTCTGGTCGTTGAAAAATAAGTTTTGGGACTTGCTGATCAGCATGTTGCCGATCGCCGCACGCTGCGGCGAGAACTGGTCGCCGTCTGCGCCCTTCCGTGCCCAGTCGATGATGCGATCGATCGTCGGAATGATTTCATTGGTCCTGCCCGCGCGGCGGTAAATTCCGGAAAAGATCCCAATCAGAACATTACCGAGTTCGGCTTGTTTGGCGGGATCCGCAACCGACAGGGTTTCGTCGATTTGCTTTGCGAGCTGCTCAGCGGCCGCGTCAAAGCGATTGTTCTCCGCCAGGCTCATGGCCAGGACTTGACGCAGCCCGACAGCTTGAATTTTATTTTCGCTTTCTCCAATCACCTGTTCGACGTATTCAGCAGCTTCGTCGAAGTTCTTCTTCGAGAGCAGTCCATTCAATTGCTGGCGAGCCTCGGCGATATCCTGTTGCGCCATCACGCTCGCGGCGCTGACCATGAGGGCTACAATCAGCCCAACGATTTTGATTGCTTTCATCACGACATACTCTTTCTAAAAACTGTTTCGATGTTAATCCCACCACCAATTGGATCATTTTAGGTCGCTGAAAACCGAATTACAATGAACCGCATTCCGTCCGATTCCGTCCCGAGGTCGGTTCGCCGCCGTTTTTCGGGGACCTAATTCATCATACGGCCAACTTGACTCGTCTTTCATTCCGATCCACGCACGATCCAAGGCGTGGGCGAGACCTATTTCTCGGTTTGAATGATCGTCAAGTTAGGAACCGAGTCTTGCAATCGCTTGATTCCCCCCGCGGTGATTCGTGTCCCGGTAAGGTTCACGGAGCGGAGTCGATGCAAACGGAGTAGGTGTGGCAGCAGAGAGTCTTCGACCGCAGTATGCGCGATCGATAATTCGACGAGCCCCGTCAATTGTTCGAGTTCTCGCCACGTTTCCGGGTCAGCTTGCGCGTTGCTCAAGTCGAGCGACACGAGGGCGGGAAAAATCTGGAGGGCCTTGAGCCCGCCACGCTCGATGGCCGCTCCGCGTAAAAACAATTGATCGAGGTGTTGGCATCCAGCCAGCGATTGGGCCCGCTTCGCGTTCCAGGCCGATCCGCTGACGTCGAGCCAAATCAGGCCATGGCATCTGCCGACGACTTGAAAGGCCTCGTCATCTAAAGGAACCCCGGGCAAACAGAGTTGCGAGACGGATTCTGGTGATAACAGATAGCGATGGATGACGTCCGGTTCAACTGCGAGAAACTCGGTGTACTTGCGATCGATCTCTGCCGGCGGCAGTCCCAAGACGGCAGCAAGCCGATCCGGCTTCAGTCGACCGCGATAGATCAAATCGAGGGCATTCACGAGTGGCTGCCGATATTTGCCATCATCGGCGTGCATCAGAAAGTGAGCGAGCCCCGTCATCTCGCTATAGATTCGCCGGACCTCGGGATGCCGCTGCAAGGTTTCGGCGCTCATCGCGTTCAAATCGGCGACCGGAATATGAAAATTCTCCCGCAGTTTGCGGGCGCGGGCATATTGCAGTTTCGCGGCGTCGAATCCTCCCAAGGTGACCCACCCGTCGAAATCCAGCAGGGATTCCATGTACAAGGCGATCCCCTCGCCGAGCCAAAGAAAATTCTGCCGGAATGGCGAAGGGACTGAATTGATCGTCTCTTTGAATAGCTGATGGGTCAATTCATGGCGCCAGGTGGCCTCAATGCTTTTGTCTGGACTTGCGTAAAAAAATGCCGCGCGGTAATCATCGCTGTAGTAGCCTGTCGAGATTTCGATACCGGGAATCAAGGGCGCCAAACGCTCGACATAAGCCGCTTGGTCTTCGAAAAATACGACTTGGAATTTGCGGGAGGGGCGCGGCGGCTGGCCCTTGCCATCTAGCCAACGTGCGACTTGTTTAGGCTGGCCCCAAATGTCAAAGAAAATCTGCCGCCAAACCCAGTGCCAACGTTGAAGTTGTTCGGCCAAATGCAAACTCGTCGCCTCGTCTGCCCGAGTCGCAATCTCGAAATCATCCGAGACGATCAAGCGATAGTCGCCGGCAGGCCACTTCGTGACGGGATGAACCTTCTGCGCCTGGCGAACTTTCACCCGTTCGCTGTAGGGTTGCCACCCGTTGTCCGTATGTTTATGCCCCAACGCTCGGCGAACACTTTCGAGTTCCGGATCCCAATGCAAACACTCATGAAGCAAACGATATGCTTCCCCCCCCTCCCCTTGCTCCGCCAAATTTCGAGCGTGGGCGAGTAGGGCTTGGGCATAGTTCCGGCGACATGCCGTCAAGCGGGTTTGCCATTCGGCCTCGGGCGTAGACTGCTCGGCCGTTCGGGGTAGAGTTGATTCTGTCGGCAAAAAAATCATGGTCCGCTGCGGATCGCGGATCGGGTCCAATTGAAGCGTCTTGGCTGCGAGGTCCGGACGATCGTGTTCTCGGCACCAGGCCGCGATTTCTTGTAAGTCAGCCGCAAATGCCCGATCGGCGGCGGTTCGATTAGGAGTGACAACAACCTGCGTGCACCAACTGTTGGTCGCCTGCCAGCTGAGCCCAAGCGAGACCGCCATATTTGCGAGGGCCATCAACCCGAGGCGGAAGCGGCTCGGGAGGCCGGTCCGCTGGAGGTCGTTTCGCTGACGGCTAACTCCACGAAAACCACAGTCCCTGGGTCGGGGTGTTTGTCGAGACCGCGTTCGTGCGGTGCTTGACCGCAGGTCTTCTGAGTCACTGCGGCTAGATCCGCCGTTCGGCGCAAGAGGGGTATCGGCGAACATCACAGCAGGGCCTCGAGTTGACTGACCAACTCGCCAAAATAAGTCAGCGCATTGGACACCGGTTGCGGGCTCGCCAAATCGACTCCGGCGCCGCGGAGCAGATCGAGCGGATACTGGCTGCAACCTCCCTTGAGGAAGCCGAGGTAATCCTGGAGTTCGCGTTGGCCTCCTTGGAGAACTCGCCGACTCAAGGCAATCGCTGCCGACATACCGGTGGCGTATTTATACACATAGAACGCCCGGTAAAAATGCGGGATACGCAAACACTCGAGGGAGAGTTCATCGTCGATGCTGAAATCTGGTCCGAAGTAATCGCGGAGCAGTTGGCCGTAGACGGAGCGAAAGGCTTCGATGGTCAGCGGCTCGCCGGACTCGGCCATCGCGTGAGTCAATTTCTCGAATTCGGCGAACATCGTCTGGCGAAAGACCGTCGCGCGAATGTCGTCGATCTGATGATTGATCAAATAAGCCCGCTCGCGGCCATTGGTGGCATGCGCCAACATGTGGTGCGTCAATAACAGTTCGTTGAAGGTGCTCGCTACCTCGGCCACGAAGATCGTGTAATGATAGTATTCGAACGGTTGATGCCGAGCCGAGAAATAGGTGTGCATGGAATGGCCCGCTTCGTGGGCCAACGTGAAAACATCGTTGAGCACCGACGGTTTGTAGTTCAGCAGGATATACGGCGGCCCGTCGTAGCCTCCCGAACTGAACGCGCCGCTTTGCTTTCCGGCGTTGGGATAGCGATCGCACCAACGGCCGAGCAGGCCTTGTCTCAACGTCTGGCAATATTCCTCGCCTAATGGGGCCAGCGAGGCCACGACCAACTCGGCGGCTTCTTCCCAACGGTATTCGACGTCAATGTCGCTCAGAATCGGAGCATACGTATCGTAGTGGTGAATCTCATCGAGCCCCATTTTTCGCCGCCGCAATTCGTAATAGCGATACAGAGAGGGGATGTGTTGCCGAACGGCGTCGATCAGGTTGTCGTAAACCGAAAGCGGAATGTTATCAGCAAATAAAGCCATTTGCCGCGCCGACTCGTAGCCTCTGGCCCGCGCGTAGTAAATGTCCTTTTGGATGGAACCGTTCAGCATCGCGGCCAACGAATTTTTATGCCCGTCGAATTGAGCATAGAATTGGTGAAACGCTGTTTTCCGGACGGCGCGGTCAGGGGATTGTAGGAATTGCGTGAAGGTGGCTGGTGAAAGCTCGCGAGTTTCCCCTCTCTCGTTTTTCACCGTGCCGAATTTCAAGTCGGCGTCGTGCAGTTGTTCAAACACATGGCTCGCCGTCCCCGCCATTTCCCCTTGCATCGCCAGCAATCGTTCCTCGCGCTCGCTGAGCGTGTGGGGACGAAAGCGGATCAAGCGTTCGACCAGCAAGCGATACGGAGCCATCACCTCGGTCCGCAGAAATCCCTCGAGCACTGCCGCATCGATGGCCAAAATTTCTGGTCGGATGAAGCTCGCTGCCTCGTTCGCTCGCACGGCCACCATTTGGAACTTGCCGACAAGTCGTTGATAGGTCGCGTTTCCCTGATCCTCGCTCGATTTGAGAAATGCGTAATTTCCCAGCCGTTCCGCGCGGCGTTCGAGTTCGCTGTCAAACTGCAAACAATCGGCGAGCGTTTGTGCGCTCTCGGCCAGACGCCCTTGGAACTTGGCGTAGCCAGGATACAGTGCCTCGAATTCCGCCAATGCGGCTTCCCAGGCCGAGTCGTCCGCGAATAGCGGCGACAAATCCCAGGTGTCTGCCGCAGCGACCTCCGCTCGCGAAGGCAACTTGATGATGTCATTCATGTCGATATCTTGCTCGGCGGTGAAAAGTAGCGTTTAGATTTCGCGAACCGACTCTTCTTCGGTTCCCGCCGTATCGCTGGCAGGTGAGGAGGAAGCCGTCGTTTGTTCCCGCGGGCCGCCGATGATTTTGTCATCGGGGAGCATCTGCTCCAATTCGCGAAGCATCCGTCCTAACGGCTCGCGTTCGTATTTGAAGTCGTCGAAGACGAAAGTGCGGGGGCGGCCTTGATCCATGTATTTGGCCTTGGCGATCCCTTTTTTGGCCCACTTGGATTTGTTCAGCTCGACGACGTCGGCGAACCTCATCGTTTGGCCCCAACTCGTCGTCACCCCCTGCTCTGTTCGCTCAACCCAGGATTTGCGCGACATGATCAGGAGATAGAGCGCGGGTAAACCGATCAACGCGGTGACGACTCCCCAAAAAAATTGCCCGGGAATCGACGCGGCGATCTCTTCCGCTTTTTCGTCGGGCGTTCGTTTCGGCCAGCCCCGCTCGGCGACGATCTTCCGCCAAGCCTCCGCCCGCTGATCGGTGTCCAAGTGGGCGAGCTTTTCCCATTCGGTTGCGTACTCCAATTTTTTCGGATAGCCGATCAGGCCGTCGTAGAAAAAGTACGCCGAAAAGCCCAGGCCTACCGCCGCGAGCAACGCGTACCTCCACAGATAACTCTTCTGAAAATTCGCGCGGAGAGGCATCCCGATTCCTTGGTTCGATGATGAATGACGAACGACACTAGCAAGGCAGGTCACCGAACCTGGAGGCTTTGCCGCAACTCATCGAGGAAGCCAAAGCAGCGGGTCTCGCCACCAACATCTACCTCCCCACGATCGACGATCGACTCCAGACCGTACAATCATCGAGCGTTCGGCATAGCCCAACGCCTTTCGCACCGCGAAGGTTCAGCGAACTGCCTTGATGTAGTATACGGCGCTATGAGAGCCCATCGCTAGAACCCCCGCGGGATGAAGAACAAACTCGCCAAACATCCCCGGGGGTTGCGATGAATCGATGATTCGCCGCGCGTTAACGACGTTTTAACTTATCGATCCCCAGGATCGATTCCGAATCCTTTGCGATTCGGATAAGCCGGCCGCTTCGGTTCGCGGAACGGCCGTTCCTCGACGGCTTTCAGCATCTCAGCGATCGCCCGATCCAATTGAGGATCACCGCCGTTCTGCATCAATGCAGGGTCGTCGATGATCTCGATATCCGGATCGACCCCGTGTCCCTCGATGCCCCAGGTTCCATCAAGGCGATAATAGGCGAAGGTCGGTGGCGTTACGCTGGACCCGTCGATGTTCGTCGGCCCGCCGGAAATGCCGACCAGCCCACCCCACGTGCGCGTGCCGATCAGCGGCCCTAGTCCGTTCTGTTTGAACAACGCCGGGAACATGTCACCCCCAGAACCAGCCAGCCCATTGATGAGCATGCATTTGGGGCCTTGGTGCGAGTCCGGGGGCCAAATCCAGTCGCGTCTGTCGCGGCGCGCCCAAGCGTTGGTCGCAGGGCGATTCAGCAACTCGATGAACCGAGTCGGAATTTGCCCCCCACCATTCCAGCGGTCATCGATAATCAACGCCTCTTTGTCGAGTTGACCGTACAGCATCCTGACGAGATCGTTCTGGCCGGGGATGCCGGTATTTACGACATAGATGTAGCCGACCTTGCCGTTCGTCTTCTCATCGACATAGCGGCGGTTGGCTTCGATCCATTGTCGGAAGCGTAAGTTTTCATCGCTGCTCAGCAGCTTGACGGACACCGTGCGCGCATCGGCATCTTTCTCCGGCTTGGCGCTGACGGTCATCGTCACCAGCATACCGGCCTTCCCTTGAAACGCATGGTAGGGGCCGTAATCCTTTGACAGGGGAATGCCATTGACCGCCAGCAAATAATCGCCGACGTTGACCCCGACAGCCCGCAGCGGGTTCCGGGCGTCAACGTCCCATGCGGCACCTTCATACAACTCGGCGATCTTGTAGGCATTGTCCGACCAAGCGAATCGGCAGCCCGGTAATCCCACGTTCACGATACTCGGATTTTCCACGTCCCCCTCGCGGTAATATGCGTGTCCGACGTTCAACTCCGAGATCATTTCCTTGATCAAATAGCTCAAGTCGCGGCGCGTTGCGCAATCGTCGATCATTGCCGCATAATGATCGCCGATGGCTTTCCAATCCACGCCATGCATGTTGGGGTCGTAAAAGAAGTCCCGCTGCACACGCCACGATTCCCAATAAACTTGCCGCCATTCGGCGCGGGGATCAATCTCGGCGTCCATACCACTGATGACGACTCCCTTCTCCAGTTTTTGACCGGCCGCAGCGTCGATTACGAACATCTCTTTGCGACCACGCGACACCAGTAGCTTGGATCCGTCGTAAGACATGTTGTAACCGCGGACTCCGTCAACGACCGCTTTTTCTTTGGGGTCTTTTTCGGTGGGATCGAAAAGTTTGATGCCGTTGGCTTCGGAACCTGGAGCGCCAGCCCCTCGCGAGGAACCACGCGAGTAAATGACTTGCCCCTTGTTGTTCACGGATACGCTGCTCAAACGCCCTGCCTCGACGGGCAACTGAAAGGCTCGTGCCTCGGCACCCTCGACATCGATGGTGAAAGTCAGCGGCCTATTCTGAGTCTCGGGTTGAGTTGCAGGTTTGGATTCGTCCTGCTTGCCCCCCCCCTGTTTCTCTTCCTGGGCAGGCTCCTGTTGAGCGTCAGCCGGTTGGTTGCCGGGATCGCCCCCTGGCTTCTTGCCGTCGGACGTGGGGGCCTTGTCTTCCTTGGCCGCCTCGTCGTCGGTTTTACGTTTTTCGTCACCGCCGTCCGCCTTTTGCTTAGCATCAGCCGGTTTCACCTCCTCTTTCCACGTTTCTTCGTCACTCGTGGCCAGTAGCGGATTCTTGACGTCGCGCCGCAGGGGCAAGGCCATCAAGACTTGCGTGTCGGAATAGATGAAGGTCGTTCCCAAGTCTTCGTATTTGGGAGAAGTGAACGACCGACTTGAGACAAAATATAAATAGTCCCCTTTGCGATCGAACGTGGGGCTGCTGTCCGAAAAAAATCCTGATGTCAGCGGCTGGTGGGTTCCATCCACAACGTTGTAAACCCAAACCACGCTCCGCCCCGCTCGACTGTCATTTGTCTTCGCGTACGTGAGCCAGTGACTATCGTGCGACCAATTCACAGCCAGTCGCCCATCCGTCGGCTCGCGGTCAATCTGCTTGGTTTCTCCCGTGTCAAACGAATAGAGGTGTAAGCCCCCAGCCTTATCGGTAAAAGTTATCCAACGCGAATTCGGCGACCAAGTCGGCGAGTAGCGATAGGCCGAACCGTTGGTTGTCAGCTGTTTCGTCTCACCGGACCCATCCGATTGGGTCACATACAACTCGTATTCCCCGGTCGCGTCCGAAAAATATGCGATCCAGCGACCGTCTGGACTCCAGCTCGGATCCCGCTCGGCACTGCCGCTGGACCTCGTCAAATTGCGCGGCGTTCCCTCGCGAGTGGGCAAAGTCCAAATATCTCCACGAGCCTCGACCGCCACGCGTTTGGCGCTCGGTGAGAGACTCGCGGAGGCGATGCTTTCCGAAAGGTCGACGCGTCGGGGGCGCAACTTCGGACGATCGCCGGGAATCGTGATCGTTACAGACGTCGCAGTCCCGGTCCCTAAATCGAGCAGGAACAACTTACTGCCATTCTGAAAAACAATCTCCCCCTGGCCGTTGGGGCCGGGCCCAATCGAGGGCCAACGGCAATCGTTGTCTGCAAACGCTGTGATCTGTCGCCGCTCTCCCGTTTGCGTGTTGAACTTCCAAATGTTAAGCCGATGCTCGGCCCCTGCGTCGCACAGGTAGTAAACGTTCTCCCCGTGCCACATCGGAAAGGTGTCGGTCCCTTCCCAGTCGGTGATACGACGGGATTGCTTCGATTGCAAATTGAAGAGCCATATCTCCGAGGCCATACCCCCGCGATAACGTTTCCACGTTCGGTAGTCCGTATTGTGCGGCGAGTAAGCGAGCCATTGACCATCTCGCGAAATTGTTCCATTGGTTCCGTAGGGAACGTCCAACTCCGTCTCCATTGGATCGTCGAGGCCTTGCACGAACAATTTGGTTTGGCGTCCCAGTCCCGAGTAGGCGCCTGACGAGTACAACAATTTTCCATCCGGCGTCCAGTCACACAGCAATTCCGCTGCGGGATGGTAGGTGACTCGCCGGGCGGGTCCACCGGCGGTCGGTATCACGTAAATATCTTGATTGCCGTCGTAGTTGCCGACGAAGGCGATCAGCTGACCGTCAGGACTAAATCTCGGCAGCGATTCCTCGCCCGCAGGAGCTGCCAACGGATAGGCCAGCCCCCCAGTTCTCGGCGCGACCCACAAGTCGTCAGCAAAGACGAATACGATGTGACTCGCACCGACGTCCGGGAATCGCATCATCCCCGAATTCACAATGTCCTGAGCCTGACTGAACCAACTGACCTGCGTTAAGAGCGCCGTCACTATGCCAAGGCAAAAGCTTTTGAACCGCATGTAGGTTACCTTTTCTTTCGTTGAACCCAGCAAATTGAAAACCATCCCCATTCTTTTCTTTCTCTCCAGCGGAGGAAAAAGTCTAGACGTTTGTGACAACAAGGAACTGCACGCGTGAGATGAGCGTCGCTCGCTTCGCAGCGGCATTGGCTTGCCTCGCAACAAAGACATGAGCGCTCGCAATCCAAACACCACAGCACCACAGCATGACACAACACTACTGATCAGAGGGTCGGCATACAAGCATATGATAAACGTCCGCCGGGCGTCGCTCGCCGCTGGTTTAGGAACAGTCCATCCCTGATCGATTCCTGCGGACAGTCTTACCCGAAATTCAATTATGCTTCATAAACGGCGACGTTGCTTGGTGAAGTAAAAATTCCTGGAATAAAAAAGCAAGCAAAAAGCAAAAAAAAGAGAGTACTTGTTTACCGTTCCAAACATTGATTTTGGCAGATAGGCGATGGATCGTCCACGATCGTGGGCATCATGGAAAGTAAGTTCTCAATAACCCCGTGATGTCGGGTAGACGTATTTGGCGTGGTCGGGGAGCGATGATGGCGGCGCACAAACGGACCGATGTCGCTGGACGCGGGACAGAGATGCGGTGCCATCTCGATAGGCTGTATCTCCGAGGCCGCTTCCTGCATCAACTTCGGCAGGGCAAAGATTTCATGCGCTCCGCGTACGCGATCTTGAAGCTACCGCCAAAAGGACATGCCCAACTTTCGGCAAGTCTTCTTCAGGCTGATAAAGGCTGATAAAGGTGTCGCGCCAGCGCCGCCCCAACTCGCTCCGCGGCCGGCGCTGATCTTCCGCTTCTTCGCCCACTCCCGAATGTCGCTCTCCGAGAGATTGTTGTGCAGCGGGATCTCCGGACTTTCCAGGACCAACAACAGATCATCTCGTTTCTCGTGAATCCGCCGCAGGGCCTCGTTCAAATCCGAAAAGCCGGTCCGCTGTTGGAACAGCCGGTCGAAGTCCCGCTCCAAAGCGGCTTTGCGTTGCGGCGTCGGCGCTTCCCGATAGGCTCGCAGACGCTGGTAATACTTCCACACCGCGTCGCGGACGCCGTCGATCGCCGCTCGTTCCCACGGGCTCAAGGGAACCAGCTTGCGGATCGACCGCTCGGCGTGCAGCCAACACAAGGCGTACAGCAGGCCCGAAATCTTAAACTGCCCGGCGTCGTCACTCACCAGCGGCTGGCCGACGTACATCTCGTAGTGCATCAGCGTGCCAAAGAACGCCGCTTCGGTGACGATCCGCCGCGGCTCGTCGCCACGGATTTTCCAGGCAACCAGTTGTCGCTCCCAGGCTGTGTCGCTGGAAAAGATGCAAATTCCCTTCCGTACCACGCCCGCCAGCCGAGCCCGCAGTTGGAGCGAAATTCCCTGAGATTTCGCGTACATCAGGGCGTCCTCGCTCCACACGTATTCCTCGTGCGGTGCCCGCAACAGCTTCAGGAAGTTCACCCGGCTCTTGCTCTCGGTCGTCGTGAACGAGGCGAACAGCGGGTTGGCGATCACCGTGGTATAGGCGTTTTTTCCCAAGTGCCGGGCCCCGGTGTCGTCGGTCTGGAAATAGCTCGATACCTCCCGCGCCGCTGGCAGCAGGGCGTCCTTCTCCTCGTGGAACTGCTCGTGGCCTTCCGTCAACAAGCGGTCAATCTGGCCGGTCGAGATGTCGATGCCCAAATCCAGCAACTCTTCGTGGATCAACGGCTGCGTGACGCCGTTGTGATGGTGTTGGTAGAGCACGTAGCTGCTGAGGCCCGCCCCAAAGTGCCCTCGCACCTGTGCCGGCAGCGGGGCCGTCTGGCTGTGCCGTCGGGGGAGCAGGTACCACAGCCGCCGCTAACAGACGTTATGGGCTTCGATCTTCAGGTCCTGGACCACGAAATCCTCGTAGCCGTTTTGCCGTGTGCCCTGCGGCAGCCCCTGCAAGGGCACAGGGATGGTCTCGTGAATAATCAACTCGCCCGTCTTCTGCCGTTTAGCCGAACCGGGCCGCTTGCCGCGCCGCGTCTTCTTGCGCGATGGATCGGGGGGTGGGGCGTTCAACGTGCTCGGCCGGATCGTCGGCCGTCGCGGCAGTCCCTTCAGCTTTTTGATTTCATCGCGCAGCGCCCGAATCTCTGCCTGCTGTTCTTCGATCACTCGCAGCAAGCGCTCCACCAGCGGCGACCGCTCTCACGTAGACACCTCGACGCCGGCAATCCTGATCGGCTTGGCTCCATCCATGCCCTACAAGAAACACCAAAACCGCCCTCTGCGTAAAGACCATTTTCACGGGGTTATTGAGAACTTACCATGGAAATACCTGGATTCAATCCAAGCTGTCCCGGCTCCGTGAAGTTGCTGAAGATAATCGACCAACAGCAAACACCGATCGAGCGGCAACAATCGCAAATCAAGCACCGGGAGCCACGGTGGAAAAAGTCGAGCTTAGTGGCCCCCATCAAAACTCACGCGGCCAACGAACGCTTCGCTAAGTTTTTGGAAAATCACATGGGTGAGATCTTCACGTTCCTTCGCCATTTGGGTACTAACGCGACGAACTGGCGTGCCGAGCAGACGATCCGTCCAGCGGTGGTGAACCGTAAAGTTTGGGGAGGCAATCGCACCGAGAATGGAGCCCAGGCTCAGTCGGTGCTGATGAGCATTATCCGCACCTGCACCCCACGACTCGCTGATCACCTCTTGTTTCTGAGGCGTCAACTCACCAGCCGGACACCGCTCACGCTACCGCTACCCAGCTTTCCCCGGTAAACAAGTTCAAAAATATTTCCTAAAAAACAAAAAAATTTCCTTTGAGCCACATTGACAGCGCCCCCCCCCAGGTGCGTTAAATTGTCCGAGTTTGGTGAGCGTTCTTTGAACTGCACGT